>JAZQID010000063.1:0-10766 GCA_045540915.1 Acutalibacteraceae bacterium | reverse complement strand
CCTTGAGGGTCACGTTAAACTCATTGGGCAACAAGGCGGCAACCTCGTCCACCTTTGAATATCCGACGCCCAGCACACGCCCGACGTCGCGCAACGCCGCGTGGGCGGCAAGAGTACCGAATGTGACGATCTGCGCTACGTGGTCGGCACCGTATTTGCGCACGACGTAATCAATGACCTCCTGCCTTCTTGTGTGGCCGAAGTCAATGTCAAAGTCGGGCATAGATACTCGCTCGGGGTTCAAAAACCGCTCAAAAAGCAGGTCATACTTCAATGGATCGATATCGGTTATCCCGATGCAGTAGGCACAAAGGCTTCCTGCACCCGAGCCTCGACCGGGGCCGACGGGGATGCCGTTCTTCTTAGCGAAGGCGACGAAATCCTGCACGATGAGGAAATAATCGGTAAAGCCCATAGAGCCGATAACGTCAAGCTCGCGGTCCAAACGCTCGGTGATCTGATCGGTCAGCTCGCCGTAGCGCTTCCTTGCGCCCCTGTAGCACATATCGCGCAGGTAACCGTTATGGTCGCGCTCGCCGATATCAAAATTAGGCAAAATGGTGTTGCCGAATTCAAAGTCGAGGTTGCATCTCTCTGCAATCTGCTCGGTTATCTCGACCGCATCGGTAAAATCGGGGAACGCGGCCTTCATCTCCTCCTCCGATTTGATATAAAACTCGGGAGTGGGAAGTGCAATAGGGTTGTCCTCGTTGAGCTTTGAGTTGGTATTGATGCAGACGAGCAGTTTTTGAATCTCGCTGTCGTTTTTATTGATGTAGTGGGCATCGTTTGTCGCGACCAAAGGTATGCCCGTTTCCTGAGAAAGACGGCGGAACATCGGCAAAATCTTAAGTTCTTCCTCGATGCCGTGATTCTGTATCTCAAGGTAAAAATTGCCCTTGCCGAAGATAGACTCATAGCGCATAGCCGCCTGCTTTGCGGCCTCGTAATCGGAGCGCGAAAGCTCCTTTGCAACCTTGCCTGCAAGGCAGCCCGACAGGGCGATAAGCCCCTCGTGATACCTCTCGAGCAGTTCGAGGTCGACCCTAGGCTTAAAGTAAAAGCCCTCGGTGAAGGCGTAGGAGACCAGCTTTATCAAATTTTTGTAGCCGGTTTCATTCTGGCACAAGAGCACGAGGTGGTAATACTCACTGTCAAGCTCCTTGACCTTGTCAAATCGAGAACGCTTGGCAACGTAGACCTCGCAACCGATGATTGCCTTTACCCCCGCCTGCTTTGCGGCCTTATAAAAAGAAAGCGCGCCGTACATAACACCGTGGTCGGTGATGGCAACCGCATTCTGCCCCTGCTTTTTGACAGCATCAACCAACTGCCCGATGCGGCAGGCGCCATCGAGCAGACTGTACTCAGTATGGGTGTGCAGATGTACGAATCCCATTTTTACCTCCGAGTGTTGATTTCTTCGGACAGTTGCATTATCTTCTTGAGCCGACGGTCAACGGTTGAACGGCCCAGATGCGAAAGTGCCGCAAGTTCGTTGAGGGTCGCGTCGGTATACTCTAACCTGAGGTCTGCTATCTCGCGCAGGTCGTCGCTGAGCTCACCGAATTTTCCGCACTCCTTGAGCCGCTCGATAGCCGCAATCTGAGCCTGAGCGATCGCATAGGTCTTGACATAGTTGGCGGTATCAAAGTTGCCCCGTCGGTTGAGCGCGTTGGTATAATTCTTCTCGACCTTTATCTCCATAAGGGTCAGTGAAGAATTGACCGCGCCCATAAAGGTCAGCAGGTCCTCGATAGAAGTACTGTCGATGAAATAAACGCAGACCGACCCGTCGTTTCTCTTTGAGCGCTTGGGCGTAAAGCCGTTGTCGGCAAGCAGTTGGCAAAGGGTGTCCGCCGACCTCTCATCAGGCATCAAAAAGTCAAGCCTATAGTTCTTTTTAGGGTCGACCATATGCCCGCAGGACAAAAAGACACCCCTGATAAAAGCGGCCACACAGCAGGGCTTGCAGATATGTTCCATATCTATCATCCTGCCTGCCTTCAGACTGTCACAAACAGCCTCGGAGCGCAGAGTCACGGTATACAGCTTTCCGTTTGCCGATACCTTTGTTTCACATTCCAAATTATAGAGTTTGGATAATCTCGATGCGGCAAGCATAGCGGTATCGGCCTGCTCGGTGCGCAGGACGGCCCGTGAGTCCGACAGGGCTTTGAGTGCAACGCTCAATCCAATACCGACGGCACGAAGACAGCATTTATGTGTTTTTATAACGGCAAGCTCCGACTTTACTTCATTACAAAACGACATATCTTCTCTCCAAACCTCTTGTAAGCAGTCAGGCCAACGCTACTTGTTGATATCGCGGTGGTTGACCGTCACGTTATAACCCGATTCGATCAGGTGCTCCGATATTGCTCGGGCAAAGGACACCGAACGGTGATGACCTCCCGTGCAACAAAATGCAATTACAACCTGCGACTTCCCCTCTCTTATGTACAAAGGCAGGGTGTAGTCGAGCAGGTCTTTTATCTTATTGAAAATCGTGCGCGCCTCTTCACTCTCAAAAACGAAGTTGTAGACCTCGTCGTCAAGTCCTGTTTTACTCTTCAATTCCTTGATATAGAAGGGGTTGGGCAGGCATCGCACGTCAAAGCAACAGTCGGCGTAATTAAAGCTTCCGTGCTTGGTTCCGTAGGATACGCAGAGTATGTTGAGTCCGTTTTTGGGCTTATTGAGGAAGATAGTGCCTATCTGCTCCTTTAGCTCCGCAGGTGACATATGGGACGTATCAAGGAAGAAGTCGGCAAGGTCGCGTATCGGGGTGATAAGGGTGCGCTCCGACGCTATTGCATCGGTCAAAATGCCGTTGCAGTTGTCGAGTAAAGGATGCTTGCGGCGTGTTTCTTTGTATCGGGACAGGAGGACGTTGTCCTCGGCGTCCAAGAACAGCACCTGACAGTTGACATCCCCGTCACGAAGCCCGCGCAGTTCCTCTCCAAGCTTGGAATAGAACTCGCCGCTTCTTATATCCACGCCAAATGCAACCTTATCGGCGGTTGTGTTTGTATTCAGGAACAGATTGGTAAATTCCTTTATCAGCGCGGGCGGCACATTGTCAACGCAGTAGTAGCCGATATCCTCAAGTGCGTCCATAGCACGCGACTTGCCCGAGCCCGACATTCCCGTAACTATCAGAAATCTCATTTTACTCTCCTATGATCTTTATCTCACATTCAAGGGTAACGCCGTGGGTCATAAAGACCTCCTGCTTTACCTTTTCGATAAGCCGCTTCAGGTCAAAGCAAGTCGCGTCGCCCGTGTTGATTATAAATCCCGAATGCTTCTGGCTGACCTGAGCGCCGCCTACCGAGCAGCCTTTCAGTCCGCACTCCTCAATAAGCGCGGCGGCATAGTACCCCTGAGGGCGCTTGAAAACACTGCCTGCGCTGGGGTATTCCAAGGGCTGTTTGCTCCTTCTGCGGTTCATAAGGTCATCCATTTTTTCACGTATCTCCGCCTGAGCGGCAGGCACAAGCCTGAAGGTCGCATCGAGCAGTATCTCATCCGAGTCGGCGAGCCGGCTGTGTCTGTAACTTAAATCAAGTTCATCGGCTGAGTAGGTGACAATTTCCCCGTCGGCCTTCATACAGGTGCAGGAAATGAGGGTGTCCTTGACTTCTCCGCCGTATGCGCCGGCATTCATATATACCGCGCCTCCCACCGAGCCGGGAATTCCCCAAAGGCACTCGACACCGCTGAGCGAATTTTCCAACGCGAAGGAGCAGAGATTAGCAAGTTTGACCCCTGCGGCACAACGTACGTCAACGGCGCTGACAAGCTGAGGTTCGTCGGTCAGTGATGACGTTGACATCACAACTCCGCGATATCCAAGGTCGGAAAACACGACGTTAGAGCCGTTGCCTATCACCGTAAAAGGCACGGCTTCCCCTTCGCATATCTTACGGCAGGCAGATATCTGCTCAACCGTCTTCGGCACCACATAAAAGTCCGCAGGACCGCCAATATTAAAACTGGTATGCTTGCGCATAGGCTCGTCGGTCAGATAATAAAGACCTGCCTCGTCCAGTTTTTCCTTTATGACCGTTCTATCCACTTACAGCACCCTCCGTTAATGAAAATGCAAAACCTATCAGGTCATAAGACCTTCGTCAATACCAAGCTTCTTGAGAAGCTCCAAAGCGGCGTTATAACCCATCTTCTTCTGTCGGTTGTTCATAGCGGCAACCTCGATAATGACCGCAAGGTTGCGTCCCGGTTTGACGGGAATGGTAAGTGACGGGACGGTAATTCCAAGCAGTTCCATCGTTTCGCCGTCGACACCCATTCGATCGTATATCTTCTCGGAGTCCCAAGGCTCCATATTGATGACCATATCTATCTTCTCGGTCTGCTTTACGGCACCCATACCGAAGATGCGTCGGGCATTGATAATTCCGATACCGCGAAGCTCGATAAAGTGACGGATGTTTTCGGGAGAGGTTCCGACCAAGGTCTTATTGGAGACCTTTCTGATCTCAACGGCATCGTCGGCAATAAGTCGGTGGCCGCGCTTGACAAGCTCGATGGCCGTCTCACTCTTACCGACACCGCTCTCACCGATGATAAGCAGGCCCTCGCCGTATACCTCGACAAGCACTCCGTGACGGGTGATGCGCGGCGCAAGCTCAACGTTCAAAAAGGAGATAAGTCCCGACATAAAGCTCGAAGTAGCGTCATCGGTGCGCATCAGGGGCACAGCGTACTGCTCACAAAATGCCTTCATCTGCTCGGGAATTTCAAGCGCACGGGTTATAATAATTCCCGCAGGCTTAAGCGCGACAAACTTTTCAAGCGCGTCGCCTGTCTCAGAATCAACGTGGGTCAAAAACTCCATTTCGGTCTTACCCAAGATCTGCAATCGGGTACTGTCAAAAAACTCAAAGAAGCCGGCGAGCTGCAGACCGGGACGGTTGACATCGGCAGAAGAAATACGTATATCTTCGGCGGCCGACGGCATATAGACCGATTCGAGCGAAAACTCGTTTATAATTTTATCCAAGGATACAGAAAAGTTACTGTGCATTACTACACCCCACCTTGTTTTTAATTATTCATAGTTATTATATAACAATATTATAAAAAAGTAAATCCCCAAAGAAATTTGACATTTTTGCCCTTTGAGTTTATTATACAATTATGAGGTGAGAATTATGAAACTGAAGATCGGTCTTTTGAACGACTCCTTCCCTCCGCTTATCGACGGGGTTGCAAATACGGTCAAAGCCTACGCCGATAATCTGTGTCAAGAGGATGAGCCTGTGGTGATCACGCCTAAATACCCTCACGTCATCGACAACTATCCCTATGAGGTCTACCGTTATCACTCAATACCCACCGATAAAATACTCGGATACCGCTCCGGCGACCCCTTCGGTCCCCTTTCGGTCACCGAGCTGATAAATAAAAAGTTTGATATCCTGCACGTTCACTGCCCCTTTGCGTCGGCGGTTTTGGCTCTCAATCTCAAGAGGCTCAGCCGCTCTCGCCTGCCCGTTGTGTTTACCTATCACACCAAATTTGACGTTGACATAGTAAGGCTCGTGCCGACCAAGGCCTTTCAGAAATTCGTTGTCAAATTCGTAGTCGGCAACATCTCGCGTATGGACGAGGTTTGGGTGGTTTCCTCAGGCGCAGGTCAAAATCTCCGTTCGCTCGGATACAAGGGCGCCTACCGCGTTATGCCCAACGGCACCGATTTTGCAAAAGGGCGAAGCAGCGACGATACTGTCGCCGCTCTTAAGAAAAAGCACGGCATCGAGGAGGATGAGTTTGTATTTTTGTTCGTCGGCCGCATGATGTGGTATAAAAATATCGGGCTTATTGTTGACTCGATGAAACGGCTGAAAAATCAGGGTATCAAGTTCAAAACGATTATGGTCGGTCACGGCGATGATCTTTATGCAGTTAAGCAATACGTAGATCAGCTTGAGCTGAGTGACAGGTTTATATTCACAGGCGCCGTCTATGACCGCGAGGAGCTTCGCACCTACTATTCGGCCGCCGATCTCTTCCTCTTCCCCTCGACCTATGATACTTCGGGGCTTGTTGTTAAAGAAGCCGCCGCTTGCAACTGTCCGAGCGTTCTCGTGCGCGAAAGCTGTGCAAGCGAGGGGGTCGAGCATCAGCAGACCGGTTTCCTTTGCGAAGAAACGGTCGATTCCTGCACCGAGGTCATCTTGGACGCAATAAGCGACCGCGAACGGCTCAAAAGAATTGGTGAAGGTGCCGGCGAAAAGGTTTATTTCTCATGGAAAGACTCGGTCGAGGCCGCCCGCAAACGTTACGCTGAGATCATCGAAAGCAAGCATACCAAAAGGCGCTTTTGGGGCAGATGAAAAAACAAGCCGTGATGTCACGGCTTGTTTTTTTGCGCTAAAACTCGGTGATGACCCGTCTTAACTCGCTTTTGAGCGCATTGTAGCGCATTTGGTATTCATCGGTCGAATCGCCTGCGTTGGCATTTGCGGTAATCGCCCTGCTCATTTGGGTCGGCGTATCCGAGACTCCGGGTTCAAGCCCTACACCCTCAGGCTGAACGAAAGGAATACCGAAATAATCGCAAAAGCCCTTCGTTGTAAGCTCGGCAAAGGTCTGCATCCTTACATGGAAGAGGGTGGCATCGTCGACGTTGTCGTGGAAAACTATCTCGTCATAGACGCAGGGCGAGGTCGTATAACGAATTTCGTACAAACTGCGGTTCTGATTGACATAGATGGGGTTAGGATAGACCTGCGGTCTGAGCTCGGCGATATCCTCGGCACATTCATAGGCCGGATTGCCGTCGACCGCATTGTAAACAAGCAGAACCGAGTACCTGGTCATACCGTTAAAGGCGTTGGTATGGCAGGCGTAGTGAATGTCGGGGCCCCACGCATTGCTTTCGGCGGTCGCCTCCTGAAAGGTCTTGTTATAATTGCGCTTATATTCAATTCCGCAGGCCTGAAAATACCGCTCCAAGATATCTGCGTAAAGCTGGCAATGGTTCTTCTCGGTATCGCCGTATTCGCACAGGTTATATGTCTGCACACTGGGTGATATATATACTTTTGGCAAACTAATGCACCTCCTGCAATCATTATATGAAGGCAGGATATATAGGTTCAAGCAAACACACCCTGCTGAACAATTTCAGCAGGGTGTGTTGTTTTAGTTAAATTCGGTATCAAAATTTATTACGCATACACAATCAGGCTCGGTCTTGCTTACCTCAAAATGTATAAGCCTTTCCAACTCATCGGTTGAAATTTTGCAATCAAAGGGCACGACTACGTCGAAAATCAGGTTTGAGGTCATCTCGCCGTGCACCATTCTGAAATCGTGCATACTCAAGGTGGCGTCCACCCTTTTAAGCGCCTGAGCAACAGCCATCTTGTACCGCATCACCGACTCGCCGTTGTCAACGGGGTCCATATGCGCTACTAAGAGAATGCCCAGCGCCTCGCCGACCTCCTTTTCACATCGGTCGATCTCCTCGTGGCACTTAAGCACGTCAACGTCAAACGGCACCTCGATATGTATCGACGCAAAGCGTCTGCCGGGGCCGTAGTTATGCACGATAAGGTCGTGCACACCCGTGAACATATCATAGGACAAAACGCGGCTTTTGAGCTCGTCGACAAACTCCTTGCTCGGCGCCTCACCCAAAAGAGGATGCACCGTTTCGAGTGCCGACCTGAAGCCGCCATAGATAATGAACACCGCCACAAGCAGACCTGCAATTCCGTCGATGTTCCACTCGAAAAAGCGGTACAACAAGGTGGTCACCAATACCGCAGAGGTGGACACCGTATCATTAAGGCAATCCCTTGCCGTTGCAAGCAGAGCAGTTGACGAGAGCAATCGGCCGAGCCGTTTGTTAAAGAGATACATCCACAGCTTAACAAGGATAGAAGCAACAAGTATAGCGACCGTCAGGATAGTTACATCTATTCCTTGCGGGTCAAATATCTTCCCTGCCGCGCTCTTAAGCAGTTCAAAGCCAACAAGCACTATGAGCACGGAAACGATGAAGCCCGACATATACTCTATCCTGCCGTGACCGAAGGGATGCTCCTTATCGGCAGGCTTTGATGACAGCTTGAAGCCGAGCATAGTTATCACCGACGAGCCCATATCAGAGAAGTTATTGAAGGCATCGGCGATGATGGATATACTGCCCGACAATACGCCCGCAAGCATTTTCACCGCAAATAGCAACAGGTTACAAACTATGCCCACTCCTCCGCTGAGGTTGCCGTAGACCGTTCTGCCCTGCGGAGAGTGGATATCGGCGCCCTTTGCAAAGCGCTTTATCAAAAATGAGATCATATTTTACCGATCCTTATTTACATCTTTGAGCCTTTTGCGCCCTTTGTTCCAAAGCCTGAAGCATTAGCGAGAATGTTGGTTTCGTAGGTGAACATCAGGTTGCTCTTACCCCTTGCACGCTTGAAAGCCAACTCGATGAGTCTATCGAGCAGGTCGACGTACTTGACTCCGCTTGCCTCCCACAGATAGAAGGAAAGCGAGCCGGGGATGGTGTTTATCTCGTTGACGTAGGCCTCGTCGCCCTCGAGCAGATAGTCGATACGAACGACACCCGAGGCATCGATAAGCTTAAAGACCTCGCAGGAGATGGACTGGATCTTTGCTTTGAGTTCATCGGGGATATCGGCGGGCAATTTGCGATCGAGAGAAGCCATGCCTTTTGAATTATTCTTTTTTTCATACTTTTTATGATAAGAGAGTATCTCCTCATCGGTAAAGGGCTCTTCGCACTCGGAGGCGGTGCATTCGTCACTGTCGCCGAGCACCGAGCAGTTGATCTCGCGCAGGTTTGTTACCGCACGCTCGACCAAAATTTTCTGCGCAAAGGAAGAAGCAAGGTCAACTGCCGCTACAAGCTCGTCGCGGTTCTTCGCTTTGCCGATACCTACGCTCGAGCCGAGGCAAGCGGGCTTGACAATAACGGGATAGCCGAACTGAGTTTCTATTCTTTCGATCCAAGCGGTCATATCGGAGGCCCAATCTTTGCCGTAGAAGGCAATATGCGGCAGGGTCGGCAGGCCGACAGCCTGAAGCACACGCTTAAACAGGTCTTTATCCATGCCGAGAGCCGAGGAAACGATGTTGCAGTTGGCATAGGGCACGCCTAAAAGCTCAAGCCAGCCCTGAACGGTACCGTCCTCGCAATTGGTGCCGTGAACGACGGGCAAAACGACGTCAACCGACGAAACGATCTTGCCCTTTTTGAACTGCTTTTTCATCTCAATAAGGCAGACCTCGTCACCGATGCGGTTAAGTATTACACTCGGATATTTCTCCTTAAGTGTAGAAAGAGAGATATGCTTAAAGGTGTCGATGTTGATGAAATCGGGGCTGTAAAGCATCTCCCCGTCCTTGCCGAGATATATCGGAAGGATATTGTACTTGTCTTTGTTGAGGTTGTTCATCGCCTGAACACCCGAGATAATTGCGACCTCGTGCTCGACCGAACGACCGCCGAACACCACCGCCAGATTTATCTTATTCATAGCAACACGACTCCTTTTATTTGGAATAATTATCGGGCAGATCGTTTTCAAACAGAACTGCACACTCGCTGTCGGTCATACCGTTCAGCAGGGTCATAGCATCCTTAAAGGTAGGCACGACGTGCAACCTATCCTCCGAGAAGCCCTCGACGCTTCTTGCGCCGTCGGCGAGAGGTATCGACCGCTTTTCGCCCACGAGGACTATCTCGTCACACAACTGCGCCGCCTTTTTGCCGAGGTCGAAGTTGTACTGATATTCCTTATCCCCAAGCTCGACAAGGCCGGGGGTAACGATTATCTTGCGGCATCCGTCAAAGGAAGCGAGCACGTCGACCGCCGCCAAGCTGCCTGCAGGGTTTGCGTTGTAGGCATCGTCGATGAGCAAGGAGCCGTTGATAAAGGGCTTTAGTTGCAGGCGGTGCTCAACGGGGTCAAGCTTGCTGACCGCAAAGTGTATGTCGCGCTCGGACACGCCGAGGTCGGTTGCAACCGTCACGACACCTGCAAGGTTTTGCACGTTGTGAGCGCCGAGCAGCTTGGTCTGCAGGGTAACGCTTTCGCCCTTATGGGTAAGGGTAAAGGATGCGCCGTAGCGACCCGAGGTAACATCGGAGATGGCCGAGTCGGCATCCTTACTACCGTAGCGGATACAAGTATACTCCCCTGCCTTTGCGGCGATCGGCTCAGAATCGACGTTGAGATATATCCTGCCGCCCTTACTTCTTACCGCGTCGGCAAGCTCAAATTTAGTCCTTGCGACATTGTCGAGGGTCTTGAAGGTCTCAAGATGCTGAGGGCCGACCGAGGTAATGATCGCAATATCGGGGTGAACGATGTCGCAGATCTCCTTGATATCGCCGATATTCTTGGCACCCATCTCGACGATAAAGATATCATCGGTGGGTTTAAGCTGTTCGCGGATAGTACGTACGACCCCCATAGGTGTGTTGAAGCTCGCAGGGGTGAAAGCGACGTTGTACCTTTCCTGCAATATACGGGCGAGGGCAAACTTTGTACCCGTTTTGCCGTAGCTGCCTGTAATACCGATGACCGTCATCGGCTTATGTCGGCGAAGAATCCGCTTGGCGTCCGCGATGAAATACTGACGGACGGCTGCCTCGACAGGCTCGTTGACCAATTTTACAATACAGGCAGTCAAGGGGGTGACGCAGGCGAACATTATCGAAAGATATACGGCTGGTGCCCAGAAGTATGCGCCGACAGCAC
>JAZQID010000062.1:0-4083 GCA_045540915.1 Acutalibacteraceae bacterium | reverse complement strand
CATGGCTACGATCCGACTTCACCAGCCTTGAGCGTAAGGCTGGAACAATGGTCAAGGAGAGGGTAAAAATGGAAAAAATGTTGGTTCGCGGCGTTGCAAAGGATACAAATGTTGCCCGTATATCTATCGTCGGTCTGCCCGACACTCCGGGTGTTGCATTCCGCTTGTTTGAGCGCCTTGCAAAGAAGAAGGTAAACATCGACATCATTCTGCAGTCGGTCGGTCGTGACGGCACCAAGGACATCACCTTTACCGTTGCCAAGGATCAGGCAAAGGACGCCATCGACGCGGTCAATGAGCTGCACGAGGGCAGCGTTGCCTGTGACGAGAACGTCGCCAAGGTATCGGTCGTCGGCGCAGGTATGGAGACCCATCCGGGCGTTGCTTCCAAGATGTTCGAGGCCCTCTACGATTGCGGTATCAACATTCAGATGATCGCCACCAGCGAGATCAAGATCTCGGTACTTATCGACGCTAAGGATGCCGATAAGGCGGTTCAGGCGGTCCACGACGCATTTATTAAGTAAAATAATGAAATCAGCCGCAGTTGATAAGTCTATACAACTGCGGCTCTTTTTGAATGTAGGAGATAAGAATGAAGAAGTATGACCTTTTGGTTATCGGAGGGGGAGCATCGGGAATGATGGCGGCGATATCCGCCAAGACCGAGTCGCCGATGCTGTCGGTCGGCTTGCTTGAGGGCGGACAGCGTGTCGGCAAGAAGTTGCTCACCACGGGCAACGGCCGTTGCAACCTCACCAACCGTTATCTCGATATTTCTCACTATTACAGTCAGGACTTGCCCTCGGTAGAGGCGGTGTTTGATCGGTTTGACCTGTCGGCGACCGAGGACTTCTTTCTCTCCCTCGGCATACCCTTGCGCGAGGGCGAAAAGGGAAAGATGTACCCCTTCTCGCTTCAGGCGGCGTCGGTGGTCGACGCGCTGAGATTCAGGTGCGAGGAGCTGGGTGTCGACGTCCTGACCGAAAGCAAGGTAAAAAGTCTTACCGAGCAGGGTGCAGTCTGCGAGAATGAGACCTACTGCGCAAAGGCGGTCGTCGTCGCCTGCGGAGGCAGGTCAGCCACCAATACAGGCTCGGACGGAAGCGGATTTGGTCTTTTGCAAAGCGTTGGTCACACCTGCACCGACCTGCACCCTGCAATCACGCCTGTGCGCACCGATACCGAGGCAATTCGCTCGGTCAAGGGGCTCAAGGTCAACGGCACCATCACTGCAACGGCAGGGGACAAATCCCGCACCGAAGAGGGCGAGATACTCTTTACCGACTACGGAGTGTCGGGACCGCCCGTGCTTCAGCTTTCGGGCTTTGTTGCCGAAAAGGGCGGAGCCGCACTTTCCATTGATATGATGCCCGAAAAGGATAAGACTTGGATATTCAAGCACCTGATGTCGCGCAAAGACCGCGTTTTCGGTGACGTCGCGGAAAATCTTTTTCTCGGCCTGCTTCATAAGCGCATCGGTATGGCGGTCATCAAATCCTGCGGTATCGGTGTCAACGATTCCTGTGCCGCCCTTGAAAAAAGGCATATCGCCGCTATCACCGATGCAGTTAAGGGCTTTAAGCTGGAGGCAACGGGCGTCTGCGGCTACGATATGGCGCAGGTTACGGCAGGGGGCATACTTTTGAGTGAGTTTGACTCCGATCTGATGTCCAAGAAGCGAGAGGGGCTTTTTGCCTGCGGAGAGGTGCTTGACGTCTACGGCGACTGCGGTGGATATAATCTGCAGTGGGCGTGGTCGAGCGGCTATGTCGCAGGTGTGAGCGCCGCGCGATGCGCAGGGGGTAGGGTATGATCCTTCTGCGAAACTTGCAAGTCGGTCTAGACCAAACAGACGACCTGCGAAGATTGTGTGCCGCGCAATTAAAATGCGCCCCTGAGCAGATTTCAGCCTGCCGACTTGTGCGGCGGTCGATCGACGCGAGAAAGCGCTCGGACGTGCACTTCGTATGCACCGTTGCGGTTACTGCAACCAACGAAGCCAACCTCGTAAAGCGGCGCAAGAACGCCGCGATATTCACCGAGCCTGCCTATGAACCGATAATCCCCCTGCGCGACAGGGCAAAGCCGTCTCCCGTCGTTGTCGGAAGCGGCCCTGCGGGACTTTTTGCCGCCCTGACCCTTGCGCGTTTCGGATATGACCCTATCCTCATCGAGCGTGGCAAGTCGGTCGACGAGCGTAAAAAAAGCGTGTCACGCTTTTGGGAAAAGCAGGAGCTTGACGCCGACTGCAACGTGCAGTTCGGTGAAGGGGGAGCAGGCACCTTTTCCGACGGCAAGCTCAATACGGGGACGAAGGATATCCGCATCCGCAGCGTACTGGAGACCTTTGTCGAGTTCGGCGCACCCGAGTCGATACTCTATGACACGCAGGCGCATATCGGCACCGACCTGCTGACCGACGTCATCTGCAATATGAGGCAGGAGATAATCAGGCTCGGCGGTACAGTCCTGTTTGAACACAGGCTGACCGACATTGTCTTTGACGGCGGTGTAAAGGAGATCGTTTGCGCAACCCCTGAGGGCGAAAAGAGAATTGAATGTGACGGACTCATCCTCGCCATCGGCCACAGCGCACGCGATACGTTTGAAAAGCTCAGGCAGTTGGGCGTCCCGATGGAGCCCAAGCCCTTTTCGGTGGGTGTTCGCATCGAGCATCTGCAAAAGGATATCGACCGCGCGCGGTATGGCGATTTCGCAGGACATAAGGCCCTTGCAGCCGCCAATTACAAGCTTGCCGCTCACGTCGGAGGCCGCGGTGTGTATACCTTTTGTATGTGTCCGGGCGGCGTAGTGGTTGCCGCCTCGAGCGAGGAGGGCGGAGTGGTTACCAACGGAATGAGCTACCACGCCCGTGACGGAGTTAACGCTAACAGCGCCCTGCTTGTCGGGGTCGAGCCGCGTGATTTCGGCAGTGACGACGTGCTCGCAGGGGTTGAGTTTCAGCGCAGGATAGAGCGTGCCGCATTTGAACTTACCGATTCCTACCGTGCCGTTTGCCAGCGCGTCGGTGACTTTATGTCGGACAAGGGGTCGAGCGGCTGCGGCGAGGTCAGGCCGACCTATACCGCAGGGGTCGAGTACGGAAGTGTAACCGCCTGCCTGCCCGAAAACGTGTGCCTGACCCTGAAGGCAGGCATCACCGCCTTCGGAAAGCAGATCGCAGGCTTCGACAGCCCCGATGCATTGCTGACGGGCCCCGAGACCCGTTCATCTTCACCCGTGCGTATTTTGAGAGATGCACAGCACCGCTCACCGATGGGATTCTATCCCTGCGGCGAGGGCGCAGGCTATGCCGGCGGCATCGTTTCAGCGGCGGTGGACGGAATTCGTTGCGCCGAATCCCTGCTTTTACACGAATGATAGAGGTGTTCTTATGCGTAAAAATGTTAATGAGCAAGACGTTATATACAAACGGCCAATCATACTTATTTTAATAGGTGTATTAGCTATAATTATGGGAGTCGTTATCTTTATACCGGTGAGATCATATGTTTTTGTTACTCGCGATGAAGCGGTGTCCTATACAGGCATGTTTGATAGATTTGAGTACGATGAAGACGGTGGTTACTACGAGGTCTATTTTTTTGACGATTCATTATATTATATGGTAACATCGGATGAAACTATTGAATTAGCGAACAACAAGGATGTGCTCGAAAAAGGCTCGCAACTGCACATATTGATTAACCCAAAAACCGACTATGTGCTTGAAATTAAAACGGATGACGAAGAACTTTTGAGTTTTGATTCAACTTTAAAAAGTTTGCGTTCCGAAGGCGTAGCTTTTTCAGCGTTGGCGGTTGTGGTTATCGGTATGGGTGTGTTTTTGTTGGTGATTGCCCGTTTGGTAACTGTTAACAAACAAAAGGACGCCGAGCGCTATGAAGGTAAAAAATTTCATAGTAACGGAGACTCGGTTGTTTTGCGTTATGCGGATTATGATGTGAAAAGTAGGACCTTGCTCGAAGCAAATGTTGATGGATACGAGATATGCTATCGTCGTGTGAAGTCGGTCAACGAGCTGGTGATAAACGGCCGTGTTTATGATGAGAAAAAGGC
>JAZQID010000061.1:0-11930 GCA_045540915.1 Acutalibacteraceae bacterium | reverse complement strand
ACTACTTCTTTACGAAGTGTCTCCGTTGGGAGAATAATTTTCACACGGCAAACTGTAAAGTTTTTCTTGTATTTGTCGCTCAAACGCTATATATTAAAACAAAAGCGCGCCCCTATCTGTAAAAACCTGAGCGAAAGCGGTGGTAAAAATGGACAGGATCACGGCACTTCAAGCGGCAACAAAATGGAATATCTCTCTTCGCAGGGTTCAGGACTACTGCAGGCAGGGCCAGATCACAGGCGCCGAGCGGTTCGGTCACAACTGGATGATACCTGCCGACGCTCAAAAGCCCGCTGACCGCAGGCGCAAGGACTCAACCGACGACTCTATACCCCAAGGTCACCTGCTGCGCAGGAGCCCCTTTCTCGATATGACCGACCTCTACTGCGAGGCAGGATCGGCCGACCGATGCATCGAGGAGCTTTGCTACAACGTCGAAACACAGGCCTTATTTGAGGCTGCCATCACCTACAGCCGCGGCAATATTGACGAGGTGCACAACCACGCGCGTTATTTCCTCAACAACCATTCTGAGTTTTTCGCCGTCGTGTCGGGCGGCCTGCTGCTCTCCCTTGTCGCAATGTGGAAGGGTGACGTCCACCTTTGGAACGAGGCAAGGCGGCACCTGCTTGATGCTCCCTGCAAGGACGACGTGGACAGGGATATGCTTGCCCTTTCGATCGCCGCCGCCGACAGCGCGATACGTAACACCAACGACTTTCCCAAGTGGTTTACCAAGGGCTGCTTCGACCGACTTCCTCGCGACTCTCTGCCTGCGGCGAGGGTATACTACTGCCGATATCTTATGATCCACGCGCATGAATTGGCCTTGGGCAACGTCAAGATAGACGGAGTGCAGGGGCTTTCTCTGTTGAAGACACTGCCTTATCTCATCGAGCCGATGATATCCCAGATGGTCTCGGATAGGATCATTCTGGCCGAAATATATCTGCGGCTTATGTGTGCTACCGCCTACCGTATGAACGGGGATACCGCGTCGGCTGCCGAGCATATTGACAAGGCGGTACGGCTCTGCCTTGCCGACGGCCTGTACGGGCCCTTGGCCGAGCGCAGAAGCGCTCTTGGCTCCCTGCTTGACGACCGCGTAGCAGCCTATGACCCGTCTGCGCTCAAGCGGCTCAAAGAGCTTGATAAGCAACTGCATCACGGTTGGACAAGGGTGCACAACGCCGTACTCAAGAAGACCGTTTCCGCCCACCTTTCCCAGCGCGAGCGCGAGGTGGCACGATTGGTAGCCTTCGGCTTCTCCGACCAACAGATAGCTTCGCGCCTCTTCATCTCCGAGTCTTCAGTCAAGACGTTGGTCAGGTCAGCCAAAAACAAAACGGGAGTGGAGAAAAGACGCGAACTGATCGATTTTGTTTGACCCAAAGTGAAAATTATATACTTTTTCTGCCGATTTAGGTGGATGAATTTTTCAAAAAAACCTTTACACTGATTTTAACGTGTAAGGGTTTTTTCTGTTTTTCAGCCTTAAATCCGTCAAAACACAAAGTTTTTATTCTCTGTGGCAAAAAATGGCAAAATTCGACATTCAACTTATTTATAATGGTAAATAGTGGGGAGCGCGTTCCTCACAAATTATAAATAAAAATGAAAAGGAGAATGACAATGAAACCACGATTGAGAAAAATCCTCGCGTCTATTACGTCGGTTTGTTTGCTGCTGTCAAGTCTGACCCTGTCAGCCTTTGCGACCCAGCAAGCAACGGAGCCCTTCGGTACAATGCATATGAAGTCTTTGTCCGAAGCAGACATAACCGTCACCAAGACCGCAGGCACCGCCAACGTGCCCTATATTCAGGAGCGCACCTACAATACAGCGCTGACGGGTGACGTTATGCTTGCTGCTGTGGTATCCGGCACCACCTTCGACGTCACCGCCGACTTCGGCACATACGACATCGGTCCCGCCTTCGAAAGCAACTTCTCGCTGCTCTTCAACTACAACAGCGCCAAGACCGACAACCTTCATTATATATACAGGGTCGGTGATCTGGCGATAACTGCCACCCGCATCGCAGGAGAGGCAAGCGCCACAGTCAACCTTGATTTTTCGACTACCTATAAAGGAGTGGCCCTTGAGACTGCTTCGTCGGGCAATAATATCCTCGGCTACAACCACGGAACTCCCATTTCGTCGGCCGATCGCCTTGCCAACGTCACCGAGTTCTACAACTACCTCGTTGATAACGGCATCGGCACCAACTGGCTCTTGGAGTCCAACGGCACTCCCATTACTAACTATTGGTACGCCTTTGAGATGCCGCTGACCGTCAGGATGGAAAACGGCACCGTAAGCGTTTCGGGACTGGGCACCAAGTCCATCGATTTCGTCCTGCCCGCCGATGCCGACTTCACGGGAGCAAACGTCTCTTTGACTGAGCAGACCCTCGGCTCTACTCAGATAGTCGGTGTCTGCAACTGGTCCTCCTCTTATATTAAAGCGGGACTGACAAGAGATGTCAGCGTCGTTTATAAGAACAAGACTATGCCGTCCCTTGCCGACGCAGACATAACCGTCACCAAGACGGCAGGCAGCTCTAACCTGCCCTACATTCAGGAGCGCGTCTATAACACCGCTCTGACCGGCGATGTTATGCTTGCCGCTGTGGCATCCGGCACCACCTTCGACGTCACCGCCGACTTCGGCACCTTTGACATCGGTCCCGCCTTCGAAAGCAACTTCACCTTGCTCTTCAACTATAACAGCGCCAAGACCGACAACCTTCACTACGTCTACCGCGTCGGTGACCTTGAGATCACCGCCACCCGTATTGTAGGAGAGGCAAGCGCCACAGTCAACCTTGATTTTTCGGCTACATATAACGGAGTGGCCCTTGAGACTGCTTCGTCGGGCAATAATATCCTCGGCTACAACCACGGAACTCCCATTTCGTCAGCCGACCGCCTTGCCAACGTCACCGAGTTCTACAACTACCTCGTTGACAACGGCATCGGCACCAACTGGCTTTTGGAGTCCAACGGCACTCCTATTACTAACTATTGGTATGCCTTTGAGATGCCGATAACGGTCAGTATGATCGGCGGAATTGTCAGCGTTTCGGGTGCGGGAACAAAGACGATTGACTTTGTTTTGCCGTCTGATGCTGACTTTGCGGGAGCAAACGTCTCTTTGACTGAGCAGACCCTCGGCTCTACTCAGATAGTAGGTATCTGCAACTGGTCTTCCTCCTACGTCGAGGAAAACACCGTTGAGGATATACAGCTTGCCTACAAAAATGAGTCCCTGCCCACTCTTTCCAACTCTGATATCACCGTCACCAAGACGGCAGGTAGCTCTAACCTGCCCTACATTCAGGAGCGCACCTACAACACCGCTCTGACGGGCGACGTTATGCTTGCGGCCGCAGTATCCGGCACCACCTTCGACGTCACCGCCGATTTCGGCACCTACGATATCGGCCCGTGGTTTGACCTCGATTACACGATGCTCTATAACTACAATAGCGCCAAGACCGACAACCTGCATTACGTATTGCAGGTGGGCGATCTTGTCATCACAGCCGCCCGCATTGCAGGAGAAAGCTCAGCGACCATCAATATGACCTTCTCCGCCACCTACAACGGCACTCAGCTTGAGCCTCGTGACGGAAACAACACCGTTTTCGACTATTCGGACGGTACTCCCATTTCGTCGGCCGACCGCCTTGCCAACGTCACCGAGTTCTACAACTACCTCAAAGACAACGGCATCGGCACCAACTGGCTCTTGGAGTCCAACGGCAACCCCATTACTAACTATTGGTATGCGTATAAGATGCCCGTTTCGGTCAAGCTCCGCAACGGCGTTGTCACCGTAACCAACAATGTCGACAGATCTATCAGCTTCGTACTGCCCGAAGATGCAAACTTCCTCGGCTCGAAGGTCGCCCTGTCGGAGCAGACCTTCGGCACGACCCAGATAGTAGGCGTTTGCGACTGGTCGGGCACCTATGCGGCTCCCGTTGACAGCGAGATTCGCTTTACAGGCGCAAATCTCAGTGTCGGCGAGGGAATCGGCATCAACTTCTACGTTCCCGATGCGCTGCTCACAGAATACGACAGCACCTACGCCACCGTTGCCTTCGATGTTGACGGCGACGGCGCCAACGACACCGTCAGGATCGACCCCGTCGACTATAAAAACGGTGCCGATTACCAGAAGTACACCTTCAACGAGCTTACCCCCGACCGTATGGCCGACCTCGTCTACGTCACCCTCTACGGCGTTAAGGACGGACAGGCGGCTCAGATAACGGGAGAGTCAGGATATTCCGTAAAGCAGTATGCGCTCAACACCTTCTTTGCCACCTTTAACCCCAAGAGCCATCTTTACGGCGACCTTAACCTGAGAAAACTGCTGGCCGATATGCTGACCTACGGCGAGGCCGCAAGGCTTCACGCAGGTACAGGCACCGAGTCCATCCTCGCCGGTTGCAGTTGGGTTTCCGCTTACGCGTCAAGCGGCACCGTTGCAGATCAGGCCTCCTGTGACAAAGAAAACATCACCTACCTCACAAACACCGTCACCGCCTCCACCGCCCACTTCAACTGGGTAAAGGTTGCGGTCGACCTGCGCGCAAATCCGCGCCTTGTTTATACCTTCGCACCTACTGCCAACGCGGCAAGCGACCTTTCCGGCTACTCCGTCGTGGTTGAAAAGGACGGCACCGCAACTCAGTATCCGCTCCCGACCGCTCAGAACGGCACCTACACCTTTAGCTACGACGGACTTTCTGCCGCCGATATGGCGAAGACCGTCCGCGTCTACGTCGTTGATGCGAACCAAAGCATCGTCAGCGCCGCCTACGATTACAGCGTCGAAAGCTTCGCCTACAACTGCTACGAGCAGACCAACGGCGGCTCTCAGGCCTCCGATTCGGTCAGCCTCTCTCTTTACAGTCTGTCTCAGGCACTTATCCGCTACGGCATCTCGGCCAAGACCTACGTCGATAACGTAAACCTCGGCGAGCTTGTAGCCTACCCCGAGTATGACGAGCGCATTGTTCGCGATTACTCCTACTCGGTAAGCGTTACCAAGGGCAACCGCACGGTTGACCTGACCAGCTACAACCACACCGACTCGGTTATGACCTCCAACCGCACCGTCAACGGCGATATGTACCGCCGCTTCTGTGAGTTCGCCTTCTCGGGCAGTCAGGTGCGCGTCGACGTGACCGTCCACTCCGACTTTGAGTCCTACACCGTTATGCCCTCGGCAAGAGAATTCACCACCACACGCAACGGCAACGTCATCTCGGTCTATCTCGATGAGCCCGAGTACTTCCTCATCAAGCTGGATAACAAGGATGACTCCATCCTCGCCGTCTTTGCCGACGAGCCGGAGACCGATGTGCCCGACAAGGACGACCCCAACGTCATCTACGTCGACGGCTGGTATGACCCGACCGATGCAGAGGGCAACAAGACCCATCATCTGACCTTGGACAAGGCGGGCACCATCCTTTACCTTGCTCCCGGCTCGGTGCTTAACGCTCGCGTTAAGGTTACCGCCGCCAGCGTCACCATTAAGGGCCGCGGTATGATACTCGACCCCTACAGCGACGTATACAGCACCAACAAGTCGGACACCGACGACCCTGCAAAGCGCTATATTCTTGAGGTCAAGGCCGACAACTGCGTTATCGACGGCATCAAGATGATCGATGCGCGCGACTACAACCTGTGCGCGAACGCGTCCTGCCTGACCGCCACCAACGTAAAGATCCTCGCCAGCGAGATGTGCACCGACGGTATCAGTCAGTGGTCAGGCGACAACAACGTCTACCGCCATTTCTTCATCTACGTCGGCGACAACGCGCTGGTCATCAGCGGCGGTCAGAACAACGTATTTGAGGATATCACCATCGGCTCCATCTGCTGCGCAGTATTCCCGCAGTCAGCCGTCGGCACCTGCACCGTCGATGATATCTACATCTTCCGCGCCGATGAGGGCGTTATGCGTAACTGCTATAACTACAACAGTTTACAGCGCACCTTCTCGATGACCCTCAACAATGTCAATGCGGTCGACTGCCACCACTTCCCCTTCATCTTCTACGGTTGGAATATGGGCTCTGCCGCTAAGCATATCACCTTCAACAACCTTGCCGTTCCGGTTGCGACCGGTCGCGTTGCTCTTGGCGAAGGTGACGGCGGCACCATACGCGTTGAAAACGTATCGGGCTACCTTGACACCACCAACTATACCCTGACCTTCAACGGTCTCTCCATCGGCGGTCAGGCCATCACCGATGCCTCTCAGATTCCTGTGAATATGACCGATGGAAACACCATCATCGTCACGGGCAACGGCGCACAGAATATGCCCACCCTGCCCGCAACCAACAGCGGCTCGGTAGTGGTCGACGGCAAGATATACATCGGCAACCGCCAGCTCGTTACCGAGCAAAAGGCGGTCAAGCAGGGCAACGTTTGGTACCTTCCTGCCGAAGCGGTCTGCGGCGCTGTCAACAGAACCGTTCCCACCACTACCACCAACATCAACGGCACCGCCTACATCTCGCTGACCGACCTCGTCTCAAACGGCGTTGCTGTCTCAGCAACCTACGATGCGGCGACCGGCAGGATCAACATCGCTCCGCCCACCACCGACGTCGGCAACCTTGTCGATTGGTTCACCACCGATGCTCTTTCCCGTTGGTCCGAGGATATCTGCTACGAAGTCCATATGGAGCATCTGGAAGGCTACGACCAGAACAGCTTCAGGATCATCCGCTCTGCCAACAACGGATTCACCGCAGGCGCATCCTACAACCTGACCGAGCAGATGCAGCAGTACGGCGCAGGCACCTACACCCTGACCTTCGACGCGCGCTCCTCTACAGGATGCACGGTCGGAATGAAGATCGGCGCTAAGACAGGCACACAGGCTATCGTAAAATATGGCTCAACAGGTGCGCTGACTTCCGAGTGGATCACTTATACTATGACCTACACGTTGAACTCCACCGTCACCGACGGTGTTGATCCCAACAACGTCACCAACGCATACTTGGCCATCTATGCACAGGCTGCAAACGCCGAGGTTGAAATCCGCAGCGCGTCGGTGACCTTTACCCCCGCCAGCTGATTCGTTCATCGAATCGGTACCATATCCTCGGAGGGCACCTTGAAAAAGGTGCCCTCTTTCTTTCCACCTCCCTCTGACGAGGGAGGTTTCCCACAACCGAAGAATTGTTTTTGCTCATCGGTTAACCATTTTTGAACCACGCGACTATCGCATGGTTTTCTTTTGACAAAAAAGAGCCCGCGACGCTATGTCGTAGGCTCTTTTTTTGTCAGCGTTAGGACTTTTTAACCAAAACCGAGAAGTCGGATATCATACTGTCCTTATCCTCGGCATTGAAGACAAAATACAGGTACTGCCCCTGCTTTAGCTCGGCTTCAAAGGTGATAGCTCCTGTCATAATTTCTGTGCAGGCAACCTCTTTGATCTTGTTCTCGCCCGCATACACGGTCAACTTCATATCTCTGGGTTCGCTTCCCATAAGGTTATAACCTTCGGTCCGCAGGTCGACGGTATGCTTGCCGTCCTTCGTCGCCTTAAAGGCAACTCCGACCGAACGGAACTCCCCGTTTATGCACGGTTTTATAACTCCCGAGGATGTAAACATATAGCCCTGCAAGGCATCGTCGGTTCCACCGTCCGCAAGGTCGGCCGGAACCCAGATCCCACCTTTTTGCTTGGAATCGGTTGACCCCGAGGGTACAAACACGCACTCCTTCAGGTCGGATACCGAGGCTTTGCCGTCCTCAGCCGCAAGAAGATACCATCCGTTTTCGCCCTGCGTTGCGCCATCGCCGTTTATATAATTCGGTCCGAAGCACCAGATGTCCTCGTTGTCAACATAGGCGGTCAGGGTTTGGGACACCTGAGCTGTAATGCTGTCACACAGGTCGCCGTATGCGTGCTCGTTTGGGTCAACGATAACGGTGCAGTACTGCCCCTTTTTAAGCATCGCGTTTACCGTGATTTTTTCAGTAAAGACCTCGTTTGACGCTCCAAGGTTTCTGGAATAAAGTTTTTCATCCTGCGCATACACCGACACCGTAACCCCATCCGAGACCTTTTCCTTATCGGCGATGACGTTGTAGCTGATATCAAGTCGATAGTTGCCGTCAGCCGATGCTTTGTATGCCAAGATGGCAGACGCATCGCTTGAGGGAGTCAGGGTAGTGATACCGTCGGCATCTGTAAATTGGCGGAATTGCCGAGGCTTTTGGTCAGACGGGTACCATTTGCCCGATGGGGCATCGTAGACCGAGGGCTTGAACTCAGAGATGTCGTAATCTCCCTTTTTGTTGGTTTGGCGGGTATAGAAAAAGTACCAATCGTCACCGATTTTATTGCCCGTTGCAGTGCGGTCAGGCTCGCTTGCGGCTTGACTGACCGATGAGCTGCTCTGCCCGCCCGATGTGGAGGGCGTTGCCCTATCGCAAGCGCATAGGCCCAGAAGACACAAAACACAAACCAGCGTCACAAATTTTTTCATACTCATCACCCCTGTTGCATCTTTGTTTCATTATATATTGGGCTCAAGCAAAATTTCAACCGATTTTCGATTACAGTTTTGTAAATTTGGATTACAATATTGTAACCTTATTTTACTTGACATTATCGTAGTTTTGGGCGAAAATAGGGGCGAACTGCGTTCGCCCGCCATTTACCAACCGCGTTCCCATTACAAAAAGACCGCACTGCTTTCCGGCAGTGCGGTCTTTCTATTCAAATATACCTATTTACTCCTCGCTGTTGCGCTCGGCGTTCTCCATTACGGCGTTAAAGGCCTCTTCGACACCCTCGGGAACGCTTGCGGTTGCTTCAACCTCAGCCTCAGCCTCGGGGGCGTTGTCGGCGGCATCCGCCTCGCTGGGAGCCTCAGCCTGCTGAGCCTCCTCCTCGTCGTGCTCGGTTATCTGCATCGAGATGACGTGCTCGTTCTCGTTCTTGAACTTCATAACGCAGACGCCCTTGGCGGTACGCGCGAAGGTGCTGATGGAGTCAACGGCGATGCGGATGATGATGCCCTCGGAGGTTATCATAATGGCATCCTCGTCATCGGTGACCGCCTGAATAGAGGCCACCTTGCCGTACTTCTCAACCTTATAGTTGGTAAGACCCTTACCGCCTCTCGACTGACGGCGGTACTCGCTGAACTCACTGCGGCGGCCGTAGCCCGACTCGGTGACGGTCAGCAGCATCTTCTCATCGTCGACGACCGCCATTCCGACCACTTCATCGTCAGCGTCAAGGGCGATGGCCTTGACACCGCGGGCAGTTCGTCCGAGCGGACGGGCATCGTTTTCGTTAAAGCGGATGGCCATACCGTTGTGGGTGGCAACCAGCAGGTCGTCGTCGCCGCTTGTTACCGCTACCCAACGAAGCTCGTCATCCTCATCGAGAACGACGGCGATGACGCCGCCCTTACGGGAGGTGTTGTAGTTGGAAAGCAGAGAGCGCTTGACGATGCCGCGCTTTGTTATCATACACAGGTACTTGTCCTCTTCAAACTCACGGACGTTGAGCATAACGGTGATCTTCTCGTTGGGCTGGAGGGGCAGAACATTGACGATGTTCAGTCCCTTGCTTGTACGGGAGCCCTCCGGCACCTCGTAGGCCTTCAGCCTGTATACTCGGCCGAGGTTGCTGAAGAAAAGGACGTAGTCGTGGCTGTCGCAGACGAACATATAATCGGTCATATCCTCTTCGCGAGTGGTCATACCGATCTTGCCCTTGCCGCCGCGATGCTGTAATCTGTACTCGCTGGCAGGCAGGCGCTTGATATAGCCCATCTTGGTGAGGGTGAGAACCGACGATTCGTCGGGGATGAGGTCCTCAATGTCGACCTCGCCGCTGACGTCGGTGATCTCGGTGCGGCGGTCATCGGCGAACTTATCGCGCAGGTTGAGGGACTCGGTCTTGACGATGTCAAGTATCCTCTCGCGGCTGGAGAGAATGGCGTCGCACTCCTTGATAAAGTCGAGCTTCTGCTGCAGCTCATCGAGGATCTTCTGCTTTTCGAGGCCTGCAAGCTTGCCCAACTGCATCTGCACGATGGCGGTGGTCTGCAGGTCGTCAAGTCCGAAGCGCTCGGAAAGGGCTTCCTTACTCTCGGCGATGGTCTTGCTGTTGCGGATGATGCTGATGACCTCGTCGATGAAGTCAAGGGCAACCTTCAGACCCTCTAAGATATGGGCGCGCTCGGCCGCCTTCTTCTTGTCATACTCGGTGCGGCGGCGGATGATGTCATACTGGAAGTCGATGCAGTTCTGAAGCATCTCCTTAAGGGTGAGGATCTGCGGCTTGCCGTTGACGATGGCGAGCAGAATGGCTCCGAAGGTAGTCTGCAACGAGGTGTAGGAATAGATTTTATTCAACACGACCTGCGGATTGGCATCACGCTTGATGTCGACGACGATACGGATACCTCCGTCACGCTTGGATGAATAGTCGACGACGTCCTCGATGCCCTCGATCCTCTTTTCAGAAGCAAGGTCGTAGATGCTCTTTACGAGGTCCTTCTTGCGAACCTTGTAGGGAATCTCGGTGATAACGATGCGGAATTTGCCGTCGCGCTTCTCCTCGATCTCGGCCTTACCGCGAACGACTATCTTACCGCGGCCGGTAGCATAGGCGGCGCGGATACCCGAACGGCCCATAATGATGCCACCCGTTGGGAAGTCGGGTCCCTTGATATACTGGCAGATATCGGCCAGCTCTGCATCGGGGTTGTCGATAAGACAGCACATTCCGTCAATGACTTCGCCGAGGTTGTGGGGCGGGATTTCGGTCGCCATACCGACGGCGATACCCGACGAGCCGTTGACCAGCAACTGCGGAAAACGCACCGGCAGGACGACAGGCTCTTGCAGACGGTCATCGTAGTTGGGTACAAAATCGACGGTGTCGCGGTCGAGGTCGTCGAGCATATGCATCGACAACCTGTTCATACGCGACTCGGTATATCGGTAGGCGGCGGCAGGGTATCCGTCGATGTTACCGAAGTTTCCGTGTCCGTCGATCAGGGGGTAACGCAGGGAGAAATCCTGCGCCATACGAACCATTGCATCGTAAACGGAAGCGTCACCGTGGGGGTGATAACGTCCCAGAACGGTACCGACGGTGTCGGCGCACTTACGGTATGCCTTATCGGGAGACAGACCGTTCTCGTACATAGTGTAGAGGATGCGGCGGTGGACGGGCTTAAGCCCGTCACGCACGTCGGGCAAAGCGCGTCCGACAAGAACCGACATCGAATACTGCAGCATACTGTTGCGAACTTCATCGGTTATTTCAACAGGGTCGATCTTGGTCTCTTCATTACTGGGCCAAAATACGCTTTCTTGTTTAGCCATAACGTCTATCTCCTTTCCTTAAATATCAAGATCGGTCGCAAAGACCGCGTTTTCTTCGATGAAGCGGCGGCGAGGCTCGACCTCTTCGCCCATCAGCATAGTGAAGGTGGCGTCAGCCAACTCGGCATCCGACATCTGCACCTGCAGAAGTGTTCTCGTAGTCGGGTCAAGGGTGGTCTCCCAAAGCTGATCGGGATCCATCTCACCGAGACCCTTGTAGCGCTGAACGTCGGCGGTGCCGCCCAACTGCTCGATGTAGACCGCCTTTTCCTCATCGGTGAAGGCATCAAAGTGCTGCTTGCCCTTTGAGATGCGGTAAAGGGGCGGCTGAGCGAGGTAGACGTGGCCCGTTTCGATGAGCTGAGGCATATAGCGGAAGAAGAAGGTCAGCAGCAGGGTGCGGATATGGGAACCGTCGACGTCGGCATCGGCCATAATAATAATTTTGTCATAGCGGAGCTTGGAAATGTCGAAGTTCTCGCCGATGCCCGTTCCGAGCGCGAGTATAACAGGGGTCAACTTGTCGTT
>JAZQID010000060.1:0-2717 GCA_045540915.1 Acutalibacteraceae bacterium | reverse complement strand
GTCGGATGGTATCCCTTTATCACCAGCAGGATTGCGGTGGCAACAAACAGGGCTATAACGAATATTGCGCAGGCAAGGGGATTGATCCCAACGGGGAAGGTGCGGCAAAAAACGTATCCTGCTATCAGGCATACCCACGCGAGCAGGCTTTCTGCGGCAGTGAAGGGAGCCCTCTGCTCGACCTCGGCCTGAACAGGTTGCTCTACCGGTTGCTGTACGGCGGTGGTTGTAATAATATCACTCATAAAGGTCAGCCTCCTTTTAGCTGTCGTCCTCGGTTGAGGGACGATATTCAATAATGTCACTTATGGAGCAGTCGAGCGCCTTGCAGATGGCGTCGAGGGTGGAAAAGCGAATAGCCTTGGCCTTGTTGTTTTTCAATATCGAGAGGTTGGCAAGGGTAATGCCCACCCTGTCGGAAAGCTCGCCGAGGGACATCTTCCGTTTTGCCATCATAACATCCAGATTTATCACTATCATCGGCATACCCTCCTTATCAGACCGTAAGGTCGTTTTCCTGCTTGAGCTCGACTGCCTGCTCGACTACGTTTTTAACTACACGCAGGCAGACTCCGAGGAAAAGGGCGGCGAAGCCGACCGCAAGTGCCAACTGGAAATAGTATCCCAAAACCGCAAACAGCAGTCCGAAGAGAATACAGCACCACGAAACTCCGCGAATGAGGGCAACGCTTCGCCCTGTGAACACCTCGCCTGCACGCACCCTGCGAAGCAGGAGGAAAAGAAAGATGTCGGCCACCGCAGCGACCGCAAGCACGAGATAGGAAACAACGAGGACGAGGTTCCTGCCATCCGAACTGTTAACCGGATTGCGCGAGATCATATTGTTCTGTGTGTCGATAAGCGTATCAACGAGGGCGGGCATTATTATCGCCCCCGCTACTATAACGGCAAAGAAGATGACGGTCATCACCAAGGATAGCCCGACACTTGCTTTTCTGGAGATGCGAAGCATACTTAACACGACCTTTCGGTTGAATAATAGAGGGTTCCATCTATTCCCAAAATAGCACACCTCAGTCTGTTTGTCAATATATTTTTATCGTTTTTCAATAAAAATATTCCGAAAACAAACCGCACAGTATTTTTTACTGCGCGGTTTTAGTGAGGTTGTTCTGTTTGATTATTTTATCCGTTGGATGCGACGGGGGTGACCGAAAGCTCGATCGAGCGGCCCGAACGGTAGACGGTTATCTTCATCGGCTCGCCGATCTTGTGCTTATGAATAACGTTGATAAGCTTGTTGTAGCCGTCGATCTCGACACCGTCGGCAAAGGTGATGATGTCGTTCTGGCGAATGCCTGCGATATCGGCGGGGCCGTCCTTGACCACCGCGGCAACGACAACGCCACCGGGGTAGCCCATCGACTCAAGGTAGCTTGCGGTGTAGTTGGTGGCTATCTGAACACCAATGTAGGGGGTGGGCTCGTTGGAGTTGGTGATGAGGTCCTTGCACACCTCAACGACGGTGTCAACGGGGATGGCGAAGCCCATTCCTTCGAAATCTTCCGAAACTATCTTGGAGCTTGTGATACCGATGAGCTGGCCTTCACTGTTGACCAGCGCGCCTCCCGAGTTACCGGGGTTGATGGCGGCATCGGTCTGCAAGCCCCCCATGTCAAAGGTGTCGATCACGACGGTGCGTGACAGACCGCTGCCGTATCCGACGCTGACCGAGCCCATAAACTCAAGTCCGCCCGGATTTCCGACCGCGACCACCTGCTCACCGAGGGTAAGGGTTGAGGATTTGCCGACCGAGATGGCCTTTAATCCCGTGCGCTCGACCTTTATCACCGCAAGGTCGTATGCGGCGTCATATCCGACCACCTTGGCGGGTATGGGCTTTTGGGGTTCCTCAGGAAGATAGACCTCAACGGTGCCGTTGTAGCTGATGGCGTAGTCAACGACGTGCTTGTTTGTAATAATGTAGCCGTCGCTCGAATAAATAACTCCCGAGCCTTCACTTTCGTAATCCTTGGTGTTGTTCTCGAAGAAGTTGTTGGAGTTATAGGTGTAGCGTGACACGACGCCGACAACGCTGGGGCCGACCTTAGCGGCGACCGCTTCAACAAAATTAGTGGTGTTGTCGGTTATGGTGATGTCGGCGTTGCCGTAGTTGTTGGTCTTGTTTGAGGTGTTTGTGCCGACATCCTTGTTGCCGACCATAAAGGCGGTAACGATGGCAGATGTAGTGACCGATATCAAGGCGGTAAGCACCACGCAGGCAACGAGGGTCACGATCGAAAAGCGCGGCTTTTCCTTTTGGGGCTCGGGCTTTTTCGGCGGCTGGGGTATGGTGTAGTTATAGTTGGAAACGGGGGCAGGAGAATTGCTGCCCGAATAGGAGGGCTGATATCCGTTTTGGGTGTTGTGATAGGTGTAAGAGGTCACAGCCTGATAGGCAGTCGTCTGAGGCTCGGGCGTAGCGGTGGGCTCCTCAGCGACAGGCTCCGCTTCGGGCTGAGTTTCCGTCATTTCGACCTCAGGCTCCAAGGTGTCCTTCTTATTATTTTCATCAAACATAAATGTATCTCCTTTGATCCGAACGGGAAATTCGGTTCGTTTGATATGATAATAGTATAATATTTTAGTTGCTCGATAGCAAAATTATGAACTGTATGTTAATATTTTGCGGAATTTTATTAAAAAAACCTGTACAAACTGTAAAAAATTTCAAAATTGGTGGAAAATACGGATAA
>JAZQID010000059.1:0-2458 GCA_045540915.1 Acutalibacteraceae bacterium | reverse complement strand
GCTTTTCAAGCTGACGCGCTATCTCAAGCTTCCCCTTAAATGAGAAGCCGTTGCTGCAAAGAGTAGTGTCTGCAATAAGAATGTTGTGCATTGTAAATCTCCCTTTCTGTAAAAAAACAAGTCCCTGAAGTCGACGTTTATCGACTTCAGGGACGAAAAATCATTTTCGCGGTACCACCCTGATTACTGCCCGAAGGGGACAGTCACTCATCAAGACTCAAACAAGCCTCGTGCTTTATAACGGAGCAACCCGTAGCCACCTACTGAAACTTCGGCAACTCTGCTCGGAAGTGAGACTTCGACTATCGGTTCCTGCTGTCTTTCACCAAACGACAGCTCTCTGAAAAGAACTTGGGATAGCGAACAATTTCGTCATCGCATTTGAAAATTATAGTGGTATTTTAGCACATTGATTTTATATTGTCAACAACAAATTTGCCGAAAATCAGTCAATAGGACAGGTCCAGCCGAACTCATCCTCAAGTCTGCCCCACTGAATACCCGTCAGGGTATCGTAGAGATGCTGAGTGACCTCGCCGATCTCGTTGTTATTGACGGTGTACTTGACGCCCTTGTAGCAAAGCTCGCCGATGGGGGAAACAACGGCCGCAGTGCCGCAACCCCAGGCTTCCTCAAGGGAGCCGTCCTTCATAGCCTCTTCAAGCTCGTCAATGCTGAGCAGACGCTCGGAAACGGTGTAGCCTTCCTTCTTGAGAACCTCGATGCAGGACTTTCTTGTAATTCCGGGGAGGATGGAGCCGGTCAGGGCAGGGGTGACGATCTCGCCCTTGATCTTGAACATAACGTTCATCGCGCCGACCTCTTCGATGTACTTTCTCTCGACACCGTCGAGCCAAAGCACCTGCGAATATCCCTTCTGAGAAGCACGCTCACCCGCACGGGTGGAGGCGGCATAGTTACCGCCGCACTTGGCATAGCCTGTACCACCGCGTACCGCACGGACATCCTCATCCTCGATCATGATCTTGACGGGGTTGATGCCCTCCTTGTAGTAGCTGCCGGAGGGGGAGGCGATGATGACGAAAACGGCACGCTGAACGGTGTGAACTCCGAGGGTCTCGTCGTTGCCGAACATAAAGGGTCTTAAGTAAAGAGAGGTGCCTGCGGCAGAGGGGGTCCAATCCTGCTCGACCCTTACGAACTCGCAAAGAGCCTCAAAGGCATCCTCCTCGGGAATGCTCGGCAGGCAGAGACGCTCAGCAGAAGCGTTCAATCTCTTGATGTTCTCTCTCGGGCGGAAAAGCTGAACCTTTCCGTCGTCACGGCGATAAGCCTTGAGACCTTCAAAGATCTCGGCGCCGTAATGCAGTACGGTTGAGGCAGGATGAACCGAGATGTTCTCAAAAGGAACGATCCTTGCATCGTGCCAGCCGATATTGCTGTCATACTCTATAATGAACATATGGTCGGTAAACACCTTACCGAAGCCAAGGCCTGCGCTGTCAGGCTTTTCCTTGGGGCAGTCGGTCAAAACGATCTTGATATCCATAAGTCAGCCTCCTATTCGCACTTTGCGCCGAGTTCCATCGCGCCACGGTTAACGCCCAACATATCGGCACGCTTGGCGGAAATGACCTTTTTAAGAGCGGCCTCAACACTCTCGGCACCGAAATCGTTAAGCTCCGAGAGGACCTTGCCGATGAGGATCATATTGGCAAGGGTAGGGGTGCCGTTCTCGTTTGCAAGATGGGTCGCAGGAACGTAAAAAGCCTTTACGTCGGTGCGCTTTACCTTGCGCTCGATAAGGGTGGAGTCGGCGAAGATCATTCCACCGGGGGCAACGGTGTCCTCAAATTTATCGAGGGAGGGCAGGTTCATCGCGATGAGAACGTCGGGATTTGAAACGATGGGGGAGCCTACGGGCTCGTCGCTGACGATAACGCTGCAGCTTGCTGTGCCGCCGCGCATCTCAGGTCCGTAGGAAGGAAGCCAGCTTACCTGTTTGTCATCGATCAGGCCCTTGCTGGCAAGGAACTTGCCTGCGAAAAGGATACCCTGACCGCCGAATCCGGAAAGTAAAAATTCAGTTTTCATTACTTTGCCTCCTCAGATCTGTCCTTATAAACACCGAGGGGATAATAGGGCAGCATTTTTTCATCGATCCACTTAAGCGCATCCTGCGGAGTCATACCCCAGTTGGTCGGGCAGGTGGAGACCACCTCAACGAGAGAGAAGCCCTTGCCGTCGATCTGGTTCTGGAAAGCCTTCTTGATGGCGCGCTTTGCATTGCGGACGTTTTTAACGTTGTTTACGGTAACGCGCTCAAGGTACTCGGGTCCCTCAAGCTCGGAGAGCATCTCGCATACGCGGATGGGATAGCCGCAGAGCTTGGGATCGCGTCCGTAGGGGGAGGTCTGGGTCACCTGACCGGGCAGGGAGGTGGGAGCCATCTGACCGCCTGTCATACCGTAGATAGCGTTGTTGATGAAGATAACGG
>JAZQID010000058.1:0-6858 GCA_045540915.1 Acutalibacteraceae bacterium | reverse complement strand
CCAACTCCTTGGCTCACAGAACGACATGGCTACGATCCGACTTAGACAGTCCGCGATGAGCGCTTAAAGCCCATCTATGAGGCTGTTCACGCTAAGTTTGATGAGATTTATCCCGAGCAGGAGGCGGCCATTGACGAGTGTCTCTACAAGACTCAGAAGTTTATCGTTCGCCGCTGGCTGCTCGACGAGCAGAAGCGTGTTGACGGCAGAGGTATGGATGACATCCGTCCTCTTGCGAGCGAGGTTGCGGTACTTCCCAGAGTTCACGGTTCGGGTATGTTCACCAGAGGACAGACTCAGGTTCTCACCGTTGCAACCCTTGGTCAGCTCCGTGACGGACAGATCCTTGACGGAATCGATGACGAGGAAGTCAAGCGTTATATGCACCACTACAATATGCCCTCCTACTCGGTAGGCGAGACCAGACCCAGCCGCGGCCCCGGCCGTCGCGAGATCGGTCACGGCGCATTGGCTGAGCGTGCACTTCTGCCTGTTATTCCGTCGGAGGACGAGTTCCCTTACTCCATCCGCTTGGTCTCCGAGGTTCTTTCCTCTAACGGTTCTACCTCGCAGGGCTCTATCTGCGGTTCTACCTTGGCTCTTATGGATGCCGGTGTTCCGATCAAGGCCCCTGTTGCAGGTATCTCCTGCGGTCTTATCACCGATGGCGACGACTTTATGACTATGGTCGACATTCAGGGTGTTGAGGACTTCTTCGGCGATATGGACTTCAAGGTAGCAGGTACCCATAACGGTATCACCGCTATCCAGATGGACCTCAAGATCGACGGTCTTACCCCCGCCATCATTGAGGAAGCCCTTGCCAAGACCCACAAGGCACGTCTGTTCATCCTTGACGAAGTTATGCTCAAGGCTATCGACAAGCCGCGTGAGAACCTTTCCAAGTATGCTCCCAAGATGCTCTCCACCAAGATCGACGTTGACAAGATCCGCGACGTTATCGGTCAGGGCGGAAAGGTCATTCAGAAGATCTGCGCCGACTGCAACTGCAAGATCGACGTTGAAGAGGACGGACGCGTTCATATTTGCGCCGTCGATATCGAGGACGCACAGCGCGCTCTTATGATCGTTGAGACCATTGCCAACGACCCCGAGATCGGCTCCATCTTCAAGGGCCGCGTAACCCGTCTTATGACCTTCGGTGCATTCGTCGAGATCGCCCCCGGTAAAGAGGGCCTCGTCCACATCAGCAAGCTCGACGTCAAGCGCGTCGGCAAGGTTGAGGACGTTGTTCAGGTCGGCGACGAGGTCATCGTTAAGGTCACCGAGATCGACGATCAGGGCCGCTTGAATCTCTCCCGCCGCGACGCTCTTATCGAGATCGAAGGACTCGTTCCCGAAGATGACGGTAACGACGAGCGCCCCGAGCGCCGCAACAACGGCGGCCGCAGAGGAAACTTCCACAACAGAAGAAGAGACTAATTAAACCAAACGCCGCAGGGATAAACCTGCGGCGTTTTTCTGTATCGTGTTGACTTTCGTTGCATTGTTTAGTAAAATTAAATTGTAGGCGTGTTGAGAATAATATGCCTTTAGGTTGTGTTTATCATAAACTGGAGTTAATGTTTAATATTGGAAAGGAGAAATCATGAACTATCAGATCATATTTTATATAATTGAACTGTTTATGTTTCTTCTTTCCATATCTTTACTGTCATTACGCAACAGTAGTGCGATGAACTCTCGTTTGCTGAAAGTTATTACGCTGACTTCGGTGATAATTACCCTGATTGGAGGAGCATTTCTTTCTATATATGATGTTGTGCTCTTTTTCAATGAGGAAAGCGGTGCGTTTTTGAAATTCAGTATCTTTTCTACTGCCGTCTTAACTCTATTTATTCTTTTCCGTAAACAGTATCTTAGATTATCTGGTACGGCTAAACGAATTATTTTGATAATATTAATCGTACTGTCTTGGTTATGTTTTATATGATTTTTGAAGTGTATTTAATAATTAATTAGAAACTATCTACATGAGTGCAAAAGGTGAATACAATGATTATTTCTGTGGTGAATAACAGCGGTATTGACGTCGATTTATATATTGGAGCGGTAAGGCACCGCGTCTTTGCAAATGAACAGCAGCAAGATATAACGGTGAACGGCGAACGGAATACAATTATTTTAGAAGAAGATGCTTCTTTGACGAAAAAACTGCAAGATATTTTGAACAACAGTTTAAGAATAAAAATTGATTCGATAATATATGTAAAAAGAGCCGAACTTTTTGTTCGGCTCTTTTTACATATGAAATAACATTACATCATTTTTGTAAGGCGGTCGTTGACTGCGATGAGGAATTCCTCGGTGTCGACCTTTTGCTTGTTCTCCAAAGTGGAGAGCAGGTAGAGGTCGCCGGTCATAACACCCTCTTCAATGGTCTGGATGGTAGCCCTCTCAAGCTTATCTGCGAAATCGAAGAGATCGGGCGTGCCGTCAAGCTCGCCGCGCTTTCTCAAAGCACCGCTCCAAGCGAAGATGGTCGCGACGCTGTTGGTCGAAGTCTTCTCGCCCTTGAGGTGCTTGTAGTAATGGCGTTGAACGGTGCCGTGAGCGGCTTCGTACTCATAAACACCGTCAGGCGAAACAAGCACGGATGTCATCATAGCAAGACTGCCGTAAGCGGTGGCAACCATATCCGACATTACGTCGCCGTCATAGTTCTTGCAGGCCCAGATGTATCCGCCGTTGGAACGAATTACGCGCGCCACGGCATCGTCGATCAGGGTGTAGAAATACTCAATGCCTGCCGCCTCGAACCTATCCTTATATTCGCTATCGTAGATCTCGGCGAAGATGTCCTTGAATCTGTGATCGTACTTCTTGGAGATTGTATCCTTGGATGCAAACCACAGATCCTGCTTGGCATCAAGAGCAAAGTTGAAGCAGCTTCTTGCAAAGCTTGCGATAGACTTGTCGGTGTTATGAAGTCCCTGAATGATTCCGTCGGTGCCGTTGAAGGTGTGAATCAGCTCGCGGGTCTCATTGCCATTCGCATCGGTGCATACCAGCTCGCACTTGCTGCCCTCGGTAACGCGCAGCTCGGTGTTCTTGTAAACGTCACCGTAAGCATGACGGGCGATGGTAATCGGCTTGGTCCAAGTGGGGATGTAGGGGGTGATGCCCTTAACAAGAATGGGGGTGCGGAAAACGGTTCCGTCAAGGATGGCACGAATGGTGCCATTGGGGGATTTCCACATCTCCTTGAGGTTGTACTCGGGCATTCTTGCGGCGTTGGGGGTGATGGTTGCACACTTAACGGCAACGCCGTACTTCTTGGTCGCCTCTGCGGAATCAAAGGTGACCTGATCGTTGGTCTCGTTGCGGTGAACAAGTCCAAGGTCGTAGTACTCGGTGTTGAGTTCGATGTAGGGAGTAAGCAGGATATCCTTTATCATCTGCCAGATGACACGGGTCATCTCGTCTCCGTCCATTTCGACCAACGGAGTTTTCATAATAATCTTATCAGACATAGTAATACCCCCTTATTTGCTTAAATTCTCTTTGGTGTAGCTGAGCAATCCGCCCGAGATAACGATGTCCTTTGCGCGCTCGCTAAGCTCGCATTTGCAAACGATCTCAGTGCCCTTGGTCTTGTTGACGGCGACAATGTCGTTGCCGTTTCGGATAGCGTCGATTACATTCTCAATGACGATTTCGTCGCCTTGCTCAATGGTGTCATAATCGGCCTCGTTGGCAAAGGTAAGAGGCAGGATGCCTGCATTGATGAGGTTGGAGCGGTGGATTCGGGCAAAGGACTTTACCAGCACCGCCTTGATTCCGAGATAGAGGGGAGCAAGCGCCGCGTGCTCACGGGATGAGCCCTGTCCGTAGTTGGCGCCGCCGACTATAACACTGCTGCCGAGGGCTTTTGCACGCTCGGGGAACTCGCCGTCGCAAACAGTAAAGCAGTACTGCGAGATCGCAGGAATGTTGGAGCGCAGGGGTAGTATCTTGGCACCTGCAGGCATAATGTGGTCGGTGGTGATATTGTCGCCGACCTTAAGGGAGCAAGCGCATTCGATCTTGTCAGCCAAAGGCGAGGTGGTGGGGAAGGGCTTGATGTTGGGCCCACGAAGGATCTCAACGCTGTCCATTTCCTCTTCCTTGCAGGGCTCAACGATCATATTATCGTTGATGGTGAACTCATCAGGGAGAACGAACTCAGGCATATCGCCGAGCTCTCTCGGGTCGATAAGGTAGCCTGCAATCGCGGAAGCAGCAGCAACCTCGGGTGAAACGAGATAGATCTGTCCGTCCTTGGTTCCCGAGCGGCCCTCGAAGTTGCGGTTGAAGGTGCGCAGGGAGATGCCCTTGGAGTTGGGTGACTGACCCATACCGATGCAGGGGCCGCAGGCACTCTCAAGGATGCGCGCGCCGGCATCGATCATATCTGAAAGGCAACCGTTCTCGGCAATCATATTAAGCACCTGCTTGGAGCCGGGAGCGATCGAAAGGGAAACGTCGGGATGTACCGTTTTGCCCTTGAGGATATACGCGACCTTCATCATATCAAGCAGAGAACTGTTGGTGCAGGAGCCGATGCAGACCTGATCGATCTTCATACTGCCAAGCTCGGACACCGCCTTGACGTTGTCGGGAGAATGGGGACAGGCGACCATAGGCTCGAGTGTCGACAGGTCGATGGTGATGACCTCGTCGTACTGAGCATCATCATCCGCCTTAAGCTCTACCCAAATATCGTCACGCTTCTGCGCCTTCAGGAATTCCTTTGTGATCTCGTCAGAGGGAAAGATAGAGGTGGTGGCACCAAGCTCGGCACCCATATTGGTTATGGTGGCACGCTCGGGCACCGAAAGGGTCTTGACACCCTCGCCGGTGTACTCGATGACCTTGCCGACTCCACCCTTAACGCTCATACGGCGAAGCACCTCAAGGATAATATCCTTCGCGGCGACCCAAGGACTGAGCTTGCCGGTAAGAATGACGTTGACGATCTTCGGATAGGTTATGTAGTATGCACCGCCGCCCATAGCGACCGCAACGTCAAGTCCGCCTGCACCGATGGCGATCATACCGATGCCGCCGCCCGTGGGGGTGTGGCTGTCGGAGCCGATGAGGGTCTTGCCGGGGATGCCGAAGCGCTCAAGATGTACCTGATGGCAGATGCCGTTGCCGGGTCGGCTGAAATAAATGCCGTGCTTTTTGGCAACCGAGCCGATAAAGCGGTGGTCGTCGGCATTTTCAAATCCTGATTGCAGGGTGTTGTGGTCGATATATGCAACCGAGCGCTCGGTCTTGACGCGAGGAATACCCATAGCCTCGAACTCGAGGTATGCCATAGTGCCCGTAGCGTCCTGAGTCAAGGTCTGATCGATGCGAATACCGATCTCCTGACCCTTAACGAACTCTCCGTCAACCAGATGTGCTTTAAGAATCTTTTCTGTTAAAGTAAGTCCCATTATGTATTCAACCCCTTATGCTTGGAACAATTTTACGTACCCTATTATCATACTAAAATTAGAAGGGGTTGTCAACTTTTTAATATAAAATTACTGCTGTATTTTTAATGAAATTCGTCTTAAACGGTCAATATTTTCATTCCGTACTCAATTTGTCCGTCAGTTAAGGTGTTTTCGACTGCAACGACCTTGTCACCTTTGTAAATTCCTAAACTTTTCAGCACGTTTGCAGAGGATGTGTTTTGATACCCGTCCTCGAGCGTTTTCAGGGGTGTCACACCCCAATTAAGACTGTTGTGAAGCAGGGATTCTGCCTTGCTTGAAAGAGCAACAATATCGCAGGGCGGTCTGAATTTGGCAAGATATGCCGCTGTCATATCGTCGTCCGACAACGAAAAAATTGCTTTTGCGCCGACACTTACTGCGGCAACACAGGCGGCGTGTGAGACGGCGTTTGCCTTGTCTGACCCTTTGGTGTAGGGACGGGAGAGAAGCTTTGCTTCATAGTCGATGCTTTTTTCGGCAGTGAGAGCGATCTCAGCCATTGACCTGACCGCTTCGATCGGATATTCACCGACCGCCGTCTCACCTGAAAGCATAACAGCGCTGGTTCCGTCGAAGACCGCGTTGGCAATGTCGGAGGTCTCGGCCCGTGTCGGACGTGGACTGTGTATCATAGATTCAAGCATTTGGGTGGCGGTTATGGCGGGCTTTCCGAGCATATAAGCTTTCTTGATGATGCTTTTTTGGATGGCGGGAATCTTGGAATAATCGATCTCGACCCCAAGGTCACCTCTTGCTATCATCACCCCGTCGGCAGAGGCTAAAATGCTGTCGATGTTGTCTACGCTCTGTCTGTTTTCTATCTTAGCTATGACCTTAATGCTTTCGCCACCGTTTTGCGAAAGAAATTGCTTCATATCAATGATGTCCTGCTCGGTACGGACAAATGAAGCGGCTACAAAATCAACCTTTTGCTCAATGCCGAAGAGCAGGTCACTTTTATCCCGCTCACTCAAAAAGGGAAGACCGATATCAATATTCGGAAAGTTTACACCCTTGTTTGAGCATAGTTCTCCGTCGGTCAGCACCTTGCAGGTGACCTTTTCATTGTCAACCGATAAGACTGTTAGCCCAATGAGTCCGTCGTTTATGCGTATCTCATCACCTTTGTGGAGCACTGTGCATAACTGTGACAGTCGAATGGGGATGCGGCCGTCCTTCTGCTCATTACCCGATATTAGTTCAACCTTTTCGCCTTCAACAAGCTCGCCAAGAATATATGCCTTTTCGCCTGCTTCCTCAAGACACTTCAAAGCCTTGTCAGCCTTATCCGCATCAACAGCGACTATCATACCGATACCCATGTTGAATGTGTTATACATATCTCTTTCAGGAATATCTGCCATCTTCT
>JAZQID010000057.1:0-6094 GCA_045540915.1 Acutalibacteraceae bacterium | reverse complement strand
GGTGCCGTCCTCGTTGAAGAGGAGGGCTCTGTTCTGCGCGGAAACGAGAAATCCGGGGGCGATGGCGTTGCAACGGATACCCGTGCCTGCGAAATGGGTCGCAAGCCACTGGGTAAAGTTGGAAATTCCGGCCTTTGCGGCGGAATAGGCAGGTATCTTTGTCAAGGGGGTGTAGGCGTTCATCGAGGAAACATTGAGAATGTTGCCCTTCTTCTTGGCGACCATATCCTTGGCAAAGACCTGAGTAGGAATCAAAGTGCCCTGAAAATTGAGCTTGAAGACGAAGTCGACACCCGATGCATCGAGGTCAAAGAAGGACTTGCCGCCCTCCTTGGCTTCGTGGTGGTACTCGTTGTCGGTGGTGGCTCTGGGGTTGTTTCCGCCTGCGCCGTTGACGAGAATATCACATTCACCGAGGTCGGCAAGGACAGCCTTGTGCACCTGCTCGAGCGACTCAGGCTCAAGAACGTTGGCCTTATATCCCTCGCAGATAAAACCCTCGGCTTTAAGCTCGTCGGCAAGCTTTTTAACAGCCTCTTCGTTAAGGTCAAGGGCGGCAACCTTGGCGCCCGACTGTGCAAATGCGCGTGCCATAGCGCCGCAGATAAGACCGCCTGCGCCTGTGACGACGACCACCTTGCCCGAAAAATCAATATTAAGCGGAAGATTTATCATAGATTTGCACCTCCCATTATTTGTTAGCATCAAACTTGTCCAGCGAATCCCACACTCCGAGCATATACATTATGCCGAGTGCGCGGTCATAGAGGCCGTAACCGGGGCGGACGGTGCCCGGCTTTTCGTCCCAGAGGTGTCTGCCGTGGTCGGGACGGATGTAGCCCTCGTAACCGCAGTCGTGATAGGCCTTGAGTATCTCGAGGATACCCGTTTCGCCGTCGCAATCCCTGTGGCTCGCTTCAGAAAAGTCGCCGTTTTCGAAGTGCTTGATGTTACGGATGTGCGCGAAGGCGATGCGGTCGCAGTGCTTCCTGACGATGTTGGCGACATTGTTGTCGGGGTTGGCGTTAAGACTGCCTGAGCAGAGGGTAAGACAGTTGTACTCGTCGTCGACCATCTTCAAAAATCTGTCGATGTTCTCCTCGTTGACCATCAACCTTGGAAGTCCGAAGATGTCCCACGGGGGATCGTCCATATGTATCGCCATTTTTATGTCGCACTCGCGGCAGGTCGGCATAATGGCCTTGAGGAAGTACTCGAGGTTGGCCCACAGCTTTTCGTGGTCGACACCCTCGTAGGCTTTGAAGAGGGCGTCCAGCTTGGCCATACGCTCGGGCTCCCAGCCGGGAAAGGACATATTGTACTTCTCGGTGAAATCAAGGATGTACTTAGCCATAGCATTGTAGTCATCCTGAATCATATTCTTCTCATAGAAAAGAGCGGTCGAGCCGTCACCGACGGGGTGGAAGAGGTCGCTTCTCGTCCAGTCGAAGATGGGCATAAAGTTGTAGCAGATGACCTTTACGCCGAACTTGGAGAGGTTGCGTATGCACTGCTTGTAGTTTTCGATGTATTTATCCCTTGTGGGCAGGCCGATCTTGATGTCGTCGTGAACGTTGACCGACTCGACCACGTCCATATTGAAGCCGTACTCGTCAAGTTGACGCTTGACCTCGGCGATCTCATCCAATTCCCAGATCTCGCCCGGCATCTTGTGATGGAGCGCCCAAACGATACCGTCAACACCCGGTATCTGCTTGATGTCAGAGAGGCTGATGTTATCGTTGCCCTCTCCGTACCACCTGAAACACATTTTCATCGGCATAAACAAATCTCCTTTTGTGGATTATTATAAATCAATCTTAATTAAATGACAAGTTGTTTTTAATCAAATGACAGGTTGTTTTTGTATTCTGTTGGCGTTTTCCCGACTGAAGCCTTGAATATTCTGCAAAAGTAGTGCAGATCAAGTATTCCGCAGTGCTGAGCGATGGTCTGGACCTGCAGATTTGTGGTCTTGAGCAAACGCTTTGCAAGTGCGACGCGCTTGTCGTTGGTGTACTTGGTCAGGGTCTTGCCCGTTTCCTTCTTAAAAAGGCTTGAAAAATAGCTCGGACTGACGTTGCACATCTTGGCCATCGTGTTGAGGCTGAGGTCGGAGGTCAGATCGTTTTGTATGCGGATGATGGCCTTTTGAACGATGGGGGAGTAGTTCTTGATTGAATGGCGCTTGACGAGGTTGCAGTAGGTCTTTACCGTGTCGGTCATGAAATCGGGAATAGCGGAAAGAGAATGGATGTTCTCAAGCTTTTTTGCAAGGTCGGATGAGACACTGTCAAGCTGAACGGGATGCACGCCTCCGTTCTCAGCCGCCTTTCTTAATAATGTATTTAGTACTATACAATAGTTCTTAAGATTTCTTAGTCTGTCGGGCACGCGATTTTCAAAGGCAAGGGAAGAAAAGCCCGAAATTATTCGCTCGGCTCTATGTATGTTTCCCTGCGACACCGCCGACATCAATTCGTTCTCATATTCATAGCGTCGCTCAAGTGCGGCGATGTTGAGCATAACGGAGTTAGGACTTCGGGTGTCGTCAATATTGCGCGAGACAAAGGTCGCGGTATCCTCTCGGTTGACTTCAACGCTTTCAAAGTTGTCTGCACCGCCCCATAGGTACTCGGCAAATGAGTTGACCATTGCAAAGAGGAAGCCTTCTTCACGAATTACGGGAAGGGATGAATAAAAAGCCTTCAACTGCTCGAACATTTTCGGGGGTATGGACATCCTCTCGCACTGTTCAAGTATTTGCTGTTGTGAAATGTCAACGTTCATATAGGGGCCGATGAGGAGAATGTTTTCGCTTTCAGGTGTGGGGAGTCGAAGGAACACATACCTGCACATAAAAACGTCGGCCAGTCGGTAGACGGTGTTTTCGGATACGGTGGGGAAGAAATCCGAAAAGGTCTCAGGATAATCGTTGCGGCTGAAAAGCCTGCGCAGGCCCATATCCAAGCCCTCATCGAGCGGCTGTGCGGGATCGATGATGCGGCTTTGCAGATGACATTTGGTCAGCATTTGCTGAAGGAAATATAACTCGTGACTGTAAAACATACACAACTTCCTTAATTTGTCAAAAAAGTGAATTGAAGTCCTCGTTGTTGATAATTATAGTACACTTTTTACGGATAATCAACAGGTTTTTGCTCTCTAACATAAAAATAATATAACAAAACAGTAAAATCGTGCTAACCATATTGTATCAATTGGATTACAATGAAAATGTACCATAGAATTGGTAGAATAGATTAAGTCTGTTTGTCGGACTTAGAGAGGATGGTAGAAATGCAAAATAACAGCAAAACCCGCCCCTTTGGCATGCGCGATAAGCTCGCATATGCCGCCGGCGACTTCGGCTGCAATATGAGTTTTGCACTGAAGGGCACCGTTCAGACCTTCTGGTTAGTTTATATGATGATGGAGACCGGACTGCTGTCAGCTTTGTTGCTGATAGTACAGATCTGGGACGCCATCAACGATCCGATGATCGGCTCAATGATCGACGCCGACCGCAGAAAGTACAAGATGGGCAAGTTCAAGACCTACATACTTATCGGAGCTTGCGGACTGCTCGTTGCGGGAGCGGCTGTCTTCCTGCCCTTTCCGAATGCTTCTACTGTTATTAAGGCGATCCTCTTCATCGTGGGCTATATTCTTTGGGATGCCTGCTACACCATCGCTAACGTTCCCTACGGCTCAATGCTTTCCTTGGTCACCGAGGATAACATCGAGAGGGCACAATTGTCCACTTGGCGCTCTGTCGGTTCAATGATCGGAAACCTTCTTCCCTCGGTTCTTCTCCCGATGCTGATTTGGCAAAAGGTAAACTATGACGGAAGTACCGACTTCCTTAATAGAATTGAGATTCCCGAAGGATTCAATAAATCGCAGTTCCTTACAAACCCCTTGACAGGTAAGGAATATGAAATCGGAGATGCTATTCTGAGTCCTGAAACCGGTAAGCAGGTCGAAATTCTGTTAGGCGAGCGTGTTTTCTGGACAGCATTGATTATGGGTGTCTTAGGATTTGTTGCCTTCATTTTTATGCTTAAGAACATAACCATCCGTGCGGACGAAAACAGTGTCAAAACTAACGAGTCTCAGAAGATCAATATTATCAGCGCTTTTGGCAACTTTATGAAGAACCGTCCTGCTGTCGGTGTTACCCTTGCCGCAATGGGTATGTTCCTCGGCATGAATGCCGCTACCACCGCCGTTACCATTATGTTCACCACCTACTTCGGAATGGCTCGTCTTTCCGGCCTTGTACAGATGATCGGTTTTCTTCCGATGATCGCATTTATCCCCTTCATCAAAAAGATCGTTGATAAATACGGCAAGAAAGAGGCCTCGGTCGCAGGTACCCTTGTGTCCCTTGTGGGCGGTCTGTTTATGCTGATATTCCCGCTTGTATCCAATAGGACTTTGTCTATGGTTCTCTATCTGGCCGGTCTTACCATCTTTGGTATAGGAATGGGTGTTTACACCTGCGTGTCCTGGGCTCTGATGGCCGATGCTATCGATTACAACGAATGGAAATTCGGCACTCGTGAGGAGGGTACAGTCTACGCGCTTCACTCTTTCTTCCGTAAACTTGCTCAGGGTGTAGGTCCCTCTATCGTACTGCTGATAATGGGTGTTCTCGGCTATGATGCCAAATTAGGCACCATCGGACAGAGTGCAGCCACTTCACATAATATGTGTTGGCTGGTAGCTGGACTTTATCTGTTCAGCGCCGTATTGCAGTTCATCGGCATCGCCCTTATCTACAACCTCGATAAGAAGACGATGGATGTTATGAACACCGAGCTGGCAGAGCGTCGTGCAGCAAATGCCGCAGAGCCTGTTGTCGAATAAGCGCAATCTAATTAAATAAGTAACTGCCGTATCACCCTGTCGGTTTTCCGGCGGGGTGATACGGTTAAAACAGCAACAATTCCATAGGAGGTAAACCAATGAGAACAATTCTTAACCTTAATCAAAAATGGGCGTTCACAAAGCTCGCCGATGCTCTGCCTACTGAGATGTCGAGCAAGTGGGACTTTGTCAACCTGCCTCATTCCTGGAACGCTATCGACGGACAGGCCGGTGACAATGATTACTATCGCGGCACCGCCTACTATGCCAAAAGCCTCAACAAGTCCGACCTGCCGACTGCCGACAGGTACTACCTTGAGATAAAGGGAGCCAACTCCTCTGCCGAGGTCTACCTTAACGGCAAGCTGCTCGCTCAGCACGACGGCGGCTATTCTACCTGGCGCGTTGAACTGACCGAGTCGATTGAAATGGTAAACCTTTTGGTCATCAAGGTCGACAACTCTGCCAACGAGACGGTCTATCCGCAGATGGCCGACTTCACCTTCTACGGCGGACTTTACCGCGACGTAAACCTTATCTGCGTAAGCCGTTCCCACTTTGACCTTGACTACTATGGCGGCCCCGGCCTGAAAATCACCCCCGAGATCAAGGGCGCAGATGCCGAGGTCGAGATCGAGTGCTACGTCACCGACGGAACCATCGGTCAGGACCTGCACTACGTTATCGAGGATAAAGAGGGCAACATCGTTGCCGAAACCACCGTCAACGATACACAGGTCACCCTAAGTATCCCCTCGGTCCACCTCTGGCACGGAAAGAAAGACCCCTACCTCTATACCGCACGCATCGAGCTTATCGAAAACGGCGAGGTAATTGATAACATTTCTTCCCGCTTCGGTTGCCGCACCTTCAAGATCGACGCCGAAAACGGCTTTATCCTCAACGGCGAGGAATATCCTCTGCGCGGCGTATCGCGCCATCAGGACCGCTGGGGTCTTGGTAACGCCCTGCTGCCTGAGCATCACGAGGAGGACATCGACCTCATCTGCGAGATGGGTGCAACTACCATTCGTCTTGCCCATTATCAGCACGACCAGTATTTCTATGACCTGTGCGACGAGCGCGGACTTGTCATCTGGGCGGAGATCCCCTACATCTCTAAGCATATGCCCACCGGCAGAGAGAACACTATTTCTCAGATGAAGGAACTCATCATCCAGAACTACAACCATCCCTCTATCGTCGTATGGGGAAGTCGGAG
>JAZQID010000056.1:0-8924 GCA_045540915.1 Acutalibacteraceae bacterium | reverse complement strand
CGCCGTTGCAGGTGACGCAGTCTACGGGCCGAAGAAGGTCATCACCTCACTCAACGGACAATGCCTGCACGCCAAGAAGATAGGGTTTATCCACCCTGACGGCAGGGAACTGACCTTTGACAGCGAATTGCCCGATTACTTTACCGATTTTTTGAAGACCTTGAGAGAGATATGAGAAACGATTTTTCCGACTGCCTGCTCGTCTGTGATATTGACGGCACCCTTGCCGAGGGGCAGGTCATACATCCCGATAATATCAGGGCGCTCGAGCGCTTTCGGTCAATGTCGGGTCAGGTGGTTCTGGCAACGGGACGCACTCCGCAGTCGGCGGCACCGCTTGTCCGCCGATTGTCAGCCAACAAACTGCTGATATGCAACAACGGTGCGGTGCTTTACGATTGCCACAACAATTCTGTCGCGTGGGAGAGGACCTTAAAGCTCGGCAGTATCGTCGAAGATATAAAGGAAGCCTTTTCAGGAATGGGAATTTTGTCCTACTGGCAGGACAAACTGACTATGTACCAATCTTCGCCTGCGGTCGAGCGGCTGATAGTCGATGAAAAGCTGCAGCTGACCGACGAGGACACCCCGACACCCAACAAGATATTGCTCGGCGACGAGCCGCACAAATTGGCTCAGGCAGAGGACTTTCTCCGCCGCCTGCTTGACCCGAATGAGATCGATATCGTGCGCGCCTCGCCCCATTTCACCGAGCTTTTACCCAAAAATGCCGACAAGGCGGGGGCGGTAAAGCGTGTGGCCGAGATCTTGGGGATCAAGAGGGACAACCTCTTTGTCGCAGGCAACTATTTCAACGATATTTCGATGATGAAGCTGGCAAGGGTCTCCTGTGCCCCTTGCGACTCGCCTGACGAGGTCAAAAACTGCGCCGACTACGTCGCTTGCGCCTGCAAGGATGGCGCGGTGGCCGATTTTATCGAGCATCTTATAAATCTGTTTTGAATTTTCTGCGTTTTACGGCGCGGATGCAAATAAAATAAAAACTTAAGGGAGTTACTATGGACGCGAAAACAAAAAAGCAATTGCAAATTACTGCCTGCAAGGCGAGAATGGGTGTCATCGAGGGCACCTTCAACGCAAAGTCGGGACATCCGGGCGGCTCACTCTCGATATGCGAGGTGCTGTCCTACCTCTACTTCTGCGAGATGAACGTCGACCCTGCCGATCCTGATAAGGCCGACCGCGACCGCTTCGTTCTGTCCAAGGGACACTGCGCGCCTGCACTTTACTCGGTGCTTGCCCTGCGCGGCTTCTTCGGATGGGATGAGATCGCGAAACTGCGCAAGCCCCACGCTTTGTTGCAGGGACATCCCTGCATTCATATCCCCGGTGTCGATATGTCCTCCGGCTCGCTCGGTCAGGGAATATCTAACGCCGTCGGAATGGCTCTTTCCGCCAAGCATTTTGGAGATGATTTCCGCGTTTATACCGTCCTCGGTGACGGCGAGATAGAGGAGGGACAGGTTTGGGAGGCCGCTATGTTCGCAGGCCAGAAGAAGCTGTCCAACCTTGTAGCCTACGTTGACTTCAACGGCCTGCAGATCGACGGTACCGTTGAGGAGGTCAACTCTCCCTGTCCTATTGATGAGAAGTTCAAGGCGTTCGGCTGGAACGTCATCACCATCGACGGCCACGACCTTGACGCTATTGAAAAGGCCTATGCAGATGCACGCGCCTGCACCGACAAGCCGACCGTTATCGTTGCCACCTCTATCAAGGGTAAGGGCGTTTCCTTTATGGAAAATCAGGTCGGTTGGCACGGCTCGGCTCCTAATGCGGAGCAGTACGAGATCGCTATGAGCGAGCTTAAGGCACAGCTTGCCGAGCTCGAAGCGTAAGGAAGAAAGGAGCAGAGCATTATGTCAGAGATCAAAAAAATGGCCACCCGTGACGGATACGGTCAGGGCCTTGTAGAACTTGGAAACACCCGCGATGACGTCATCGTTTTCGATGCCGACCTTGCGGCCGCTACCAAGACCGGAGCCTTCAAGAAGGCCTTCCCCGAGAATTTTTACAACTGCGGAATTGCCGAGCAGAACATGATGAGCATCGCCGCAGGCGTTGCCACCACAGGTAAGACCGTTTTCGCAAGCTCCTTTGCGATGTTTGCGGCAGGTCGTGCATTTGAGCAGGTTCGCAATTCCATCGGTTACCCCCATCTTAACGTCACCATCGGCGCCACCCACGCAGGCATCTCGGTTGGTGAGGACGGCGCGACCCATCAGTGCTGTGAGGATATCGCCCTGATGCGCACCATCCCTGGTATGACCATCATCAACCCTGCCGATGCCGTTGAGGCCAAGGCGGCAACTATTGCGGCCGCCGAGATCGACGGACCGGTATATCTGCGTCTGGGCCGCCTCGCTGTTCCCGTCATCAACGACGAGAACACCTACAAGTTCGAGCTTGGCAAGGGCACCACCCTTGTTGACGGAAATGACGTTACCGTTGTCGCAACCGGCCTTATGGTCGAGCGCGCCCTTCAGGCCGCTGAGCAGTTGAAGGCTGAGGGCATCTCGGCTCGCGTCATCAACATCCACACCATTAAGCCTCTCGACGAGGAGATTATTCTCAAGGCCGCTGAGGAAACGGGCGCCATCGTCGTTGCCGAGGAGCACTCGGTTATCGGCGGACTGGGTAGCGCCGTCAATGATGTTCTGGCCGCCAAGCTGCCCACCCCCGTCAAGAAGGTAGGCGTCGAGGATGTCTACGGTATGTCGGGTCCTGCACTCGAACTGCTTGACATCTTTGGCCTGAACGCTGACAACATCGTCGCCAAGGCAAAAGAAGCCATTGCAATGAAGAAATAATTGTACTAAGAGGGGAGTCTGGCGAAATTCGCACAGGCTCCCTGTTTTAACAAGGGAGGTGAGGTCGTATGATGAAGGGGTTGCCCCCATCTGTCAGAGCGGTAATCGATATTCTTGAGCAAAACGGGTTCAGCGGATACCTTGTCGGCGGATGCGTGCGCGATTTCCTTATGGGAATCGAGCCCCACGACTACGACCTGACCACCGACGCTCTTCCTGAGCAGATAAAAGGGTGCTTCAGTCGGTACAAGGTCATCGAAACAGGCATTCAGCACGGCACAGTTACCGTAGTCGTCGACCAAACACCCATCGAAGTGACCACCTTTAGAATCGACGGCGATTACCGCGATAACCGCCACCCCACCGACGTCAGATTTACTCCCAACCTGCACGAAGACCTCGCACGCAGGGATTTCACCGTCAATGCGATGGCCTACGGCAATCAGGGGTTGCAGGACTTTTTCGGCGGACAAGCCGACTTGGAGAAGGGTGTCATCCGCTGTGTCGGAGACCCTGACAAGCGGTTTGACGAGGACGCTTTGCGCATTTTGCGCGCCGTAAGGTTTGCCTCGACCCTCGGGTTTGAGATCGAGGAAATGACCGCCCGTGCAATTTTTGAAAAGGCGCACCTGCTGGATAAAATTTCGGCCGAGCGAAAGCGAGACGAAATGCTGAAATTGCTTTGCGGAGATAATGTTGAGACGATATTTGCTCGGTTTTTCGATGTGGTCGAGAGGGTCGTGCCTGAATTGGCAACCCGTAAGGAAGAAGTGATTTTCCGCGTTGAACAGTTTGCGAGGTTGCCGAAATCGCCTTGCCTGCGCCTTGCCGCTCTGCTTGCGCCCTTGGGAGTGCAGGATGCCGAGAGGGCATTGGCGCGGCTAAAGACCGACAATGCGACTAAGCGCCGCGTCTGCGCCGTTGCGGCCGAGCAGGCGGCACACCTTGCAACGCGAGCCGATGTCCATCGGCTGATATACCGCGTCGGCTTCGACACCGCAACCGATGTTTCGCTTTTGCAGGAAAACGCAGAAGCGCGCGACGGGATATTGCAAGCAAGGGAAGAAGATGCTGCCGTCACCCTTCGACAGTTGGCGGTAAATGGAGATGACCTGACCCAAATCGGAGTGCCAAAGGGCAAGGCGGTAGGCGAAACGCTCGAAAAACTGCTGCTGCAGGTCATTGACGGAAATCTTTCTAATGAACGTGACGCCCTGCTAAATTGGGTAGAGAAAAACCTCTGACACAATTGCTGTGCCAGAGGTTTTGTTAGTCTTCTGAAATACCGAAAAGCTCCTGAGCGTTGCGGTAGGTGACGTCGAGCACCTCTTTTAAGGTTACTCCCTTTATCTGTGCGAGCCGCTCGGCGACGTAAACTATCATCGCCGAATGACACCTGCGGCTCCTGAGGGGAACGGGTGCCATATATGGCGCGTCGGTCTCAAGCAAAATGCGCTCGAGGGGAATTTGCTCTGCGACTTCGACCGTCTTGCGAGCGTTCTTGAAGGTCAGCACGCCGCCGAGGCCGATGTAAAGCCCCATATCAACAAGTTGAAGCGCCATCTCGGCACTGCCTGAATAGCAGTGCATCACACCGCGCGGGCAATGCTTTTTGAGTATGTCAAAGGTGTCGCCGTGGGCCTCTCGGTCGTGCAGAATGACAGGCTTGTCCAATTCCTTTGCCAAGGCAAGCTGACTCTCAAATATCGATTTGTCGCGCTCGTTGGGCTCGGACCAATGATAGTCGAGCCCGATCTCCCCGATGGCAACGCATTTTTCATCGGCCGCAAGCCGCCTTATCCAACCCTCGTCATACCCGTTCTTTGTGCATTCGGGATGGACTCCCACAGCCGCATATATAAAGGGGTGCTTATGCGCCAACTCGAGTGCGGCTTTTGACGATGCTTCGTCACAGCCGCAGGTGATGATGCTACCGACGCCGTAGCGGTGCATTTCGTTAAGCAATTCATCTCGGTCACCGTCGAAGGCCGAATCGTCATAATGCGCGTGGGTATCGAATATCCTGCCGCCTTCCAATGAGGGCAGGGAAACTATATATTCCATATCAAAGCCTCCTTTGATAGTTTGATTTTACCATATATAATGTAAGTTCGCAAGACGAAGAGATGCCTTTTTGGTTGCGATGACAATTAAACTGTGATATAATTGTTCTGTAATGCATAATCGATAAAAAGGGGGGTGCGCGAAATGAATAAGGATACACTGCGGCTTGCCGTGTTTTTTGCTTTTCTGGCGGCTGCCTGCGGATGTATGGCGGTGGTCGATGCCGTTATCCAGCCCGGATATGTTATAAAATCCTTGATAAAGATGTCGGCCTTCCTGCTTTTGCCCCTTGCTTATTCGCTTTATGACAGGCGCTTTAGCCTTAAAGAAATGCTGAAGCCGAGGAAGAACGGACTGCTTATCGCGGTTGGCGTCGGACTTGCAGTTTATGTTGTGGTGGTGGGTGCATATCTTATTTTCAGGAACTTCTTTGACTTTTCGTCGATGACTAATTCTATCACCTCGTCAACAGGGGTGAACAGGGAAAACTTCCTCTTTGTCGCTATTTACATCTCCTTTGCAAACTCATTTCTTGAAGAATTCTTTTTTAGAGGCTTTTCCTTTTTGCACTTGAAACAGGCCGTCAATAAAAAATGGGCCTACATCATCAGCGCAGGCACGTTCGCACTCTATCACATTGCGATGATGATAGGTTGGTTCAACGGCGCAGTCGTGGTGCTTTGTATGATAGGGCTGTTTGTCAGTGGCCTTATCTTCAATAGATTTGCCGAGTGGCAAGGTAACATCTACCTGTCATGGCTTATCCATATGTTTGCCAATTTTGCGACCAACACTATTGGTTTCATTGAGTTTCTCAAAGTCTGATGCAATATCAAATCACACAGGAGGAACCTTAATTGAAAAATAAGCCCAAACGCTTTAAGCTTTTGAACTTTATTTTCCTTACAATAGCAGGAATAGTAAACGCCTTCGGTGTTACCGTTTTTCTTGCACCTGTAAAGCTCTACGACAGCGGCATTTCGGGAACCTCTATGCTCCTATCCCAGATAACCCCCGAGCAGTTCACCCTGTCAGTCTTCCTCGTTATACTCAACCTGCCCATATTCCTATACGGACTGAAAAAGCAGGGGATAGTCTTTACCGTCTACTCGATATACGCGGTGGTCGTATATTCGGTCAGCGCATGGCTGATAACCGACATTCTGCCCATCGACGTTAGCTTTGCTTCGCCCCTTGCAGGTGACGACCTGCTCTTGTGCGCCCTTTTCGGAGGTGTCATATCGGGCATCGGCAGCGGTATCGTTATCCGTTACGACGGTGCGCTTGACGGAGTTGAGCTGCTGTCGGTCATATTTGCAAAACGGCTCGGCATCACCGTTGGTACCTTCGTGATGATATATAACGTTGCGCTCTACGTCATATCAGGCTTCGTTACAAAGAGCTGGGTGTTGCCCTTGTACTCAGTGGTCGCATACGGCGCCGCACTCAAGACCATCGACTTCATCGTTGAAGGTTTTGACCGCGCAAAATCGGCCATCATCGTCACCACCGAGCCTGTCTTGGTGTGCGATGCGTTGAGCGAGGAGTTCGGCAACGGCATCACCGTTATGCACGCCGAGGGCTATTACTCCGCTACCGAGAAAAAGGTCATCTACTTCGTCGTCAACCGCTTCCAGATCGCGAAGATGAGGGAGATCGTCCACGACTGCGACCCCAAGGCCTTTATAACCATCAGCGAGGTCACCGACGTCTTCGGCTCGGGAAACAAGCTTAGTAAGTAAAGCGGCGCACAGGAGGAAAAATGTCGGAAACCGTATTGTTTTTGTTCAACAGCGCTCTGCTTGGAATAGGGCTTGCTATGGATGCCCTTTCGGTCTCCCTTGCCAACGGAATGAACGAGCCTACAATGAAAAGGGGAAAAATGTGCCTCGTCGCAGGAATGTTCGGCGGATTTCAGGGGCTGATGCCGCTGATAGGCTGGGCCTGCGTGCATACATTCCTGCAGTATTTCACCGCATTTGAAAGGTTCATTCCTTTTATCGCCCTCGCCTTACTATTATATATAGGCATAAAGATGCTCGTCGACGGAACTCAAGGCGGAGAGGATAAAAAGGCGGCGGTCGGCTTCATCGGACTGATGATACAGGGTGTGGCAACCTCCATTGATGCCCTTTCGGTCGGCTTCACCATCGCCGACTACGGTATCTCAATGGCGGCAACCGCCTGCCTGCTTATCGCGGCGATAACCTTTGCTGTCTGCTACGTCGGAATTGCGGTCGGTAAAAAATTCGGCACCGTTTTGTCGGATAAGGCGACGATGTTCGGCGGTGTTATTCTTATAATAATCGGAATAGAGATATTCCTTAAAGGCATATTGCAGTAACGACCTGTCAAAACCGCCCTGCCTTTCGCAATTTGAAGGCAGGGCGGTTTTTGCTGTAAAAATTGCAAATTCCGATTGCCAACCAAATCAATATGTGGTATAATATTATTATAACCGAGAAATTGGACTACAAGATGGGGGATTTTCATCAATGAAGATAAGCGGCTTTCAAAAAATGACACTCCTTGACTTTCCGGGGAAGGTGGCCTGCACTCTCTTTACGGCAGGCTGCAATTTCCGTTGCGGATTTTGCCATAATGCCTCCCTCGTCACCCACATCGACGCCGATGTCGGTTACAGCGAGGACGAGGTGCTCGATTACCTTAAGAAACGGCAGGGACTGCTCGACGGAGTCTGCATAACAGGGGGTGAGCCCCTGCTTCAGCCCGATATCGAGGATTTTATCCGCAAGGTAAAGGCTCTCGGATACAGCGTCAAACTCGACACCAACGGAAGTTTGCCCGAAATGCTCATTTCCCTCGTTGAGCAAGGGCTGGTCGACTACGTCGCGATGGATGTCAAGAACTGCAAGAAACGGTATGCCGAAACGGTGGGCATCGCCGATTTTGACCTTGTGCCGATTGAGAGGAGTGTCGCCTTTCTCTTGGAGGGCAGGGTGGACTACGAGTTCAGGACTACCGTTGTGAAGGAGTATCACACAACACAAGATATTGTGTCTCTCGGTGAGTGGATACAGGGTGCCGAAAGGTACTTTTTGCAGAACTTTGTGGACTCAGGTGACCTCATTTGCGGCAATTTGAGTGCCGTTGACCCCTCGGATTTGTACAATATGCAACAAAAAGTGGAGCCTTTTGTGGTAAAAACGGCGATTAGGGGCATTTAACACAATATATTGTGAAATAACGATTGACAAACTACAATATGTGCATTATAATTAACCTCAGCGACACTTCAGAGCAGGGAATAAGACTGCAATAAAATATGAGAAAAAAGGTGAGAAAGAATGTATAATGTCGTAAAACGCGACGGGAAATTAGTTTCCTTCGACCTCAGCAGGATCAGCAACGCTATCAGTCAGGCCTTTGATGCCTGCCAAAAGCAGTACAATCAAGATATTGTGGACTTTTTGGCGCTTAAGGTAACCGCAGATTTCGAGCCTAAGATCGAGGATGGCAAGATCTCGGTTGAGCATATTCAGGACAGCGTTGAGTCTGTGCTTATCAAGGCAGGCTACGACGACGTTTCCAAGGCCTACATTATCTACCGCCGTCAGCGTGAGAAGATCCGTAACCTCAACGCTACTATGGTCGACTACAAGGCCATCATCGACAACTACCTCAACATCAACGACTGGCGCGTAAAGGAGAACTCCACCGTTACCTATTCTGTCGGCGGACTCATCCTTTCCAACTCGGGAGCGGTCACCGCTCACTACTGGCTCTCCGAGATATACGATGACGAGATCGGCAACGCACACCGCAACGCCGACATCCACATCCACGACCTCTCAATGCTTACCGGCTACTGCGCAGGTTGGTCCCTCAAGCAGTTGATTCAGGAGGGATTGGGCGGTGTTCCGGGCAAGATCACCTCTTCGCCCGCCAGCCACCTTGCAAGCCTTTGCAACCAGATCGTCAACTTCCTCGGCATTATGCAGAACGAGTGGGCGGGCGCACAGGCCTTCTCCTCCTTCGATACCTATCTGGCCCCCTTCGTCAAGGTGG
>JAZQID010000055.1:0-9055 GCA_045540915.1 Acutalibacteraceae bacterium | reverse complement strand
GAATTCCATATCAACCCTCGTTTTCGAGGACTAAGTTATATCAAAACACCCTCAACCTTTTTCAAAGAAGGTTGAGGGTGTTTCTTATTTGTCGGCAATTTCGCCTTGCCGTTTTTGCATCTTACGCCAGTTGAAAAAGCTGTACAGGTCGTTTATCAAAAAGGCGCAAAAGCACATTACAACCGAGATGTATGACACATCAGTAAAAGCGGCGAGGGTCCATAACAGGATAAGCACGACGTCGTTGATTGCATAGGCGAGGGCAAAATAGGGGCTTCTGCGGAAGGTAAGGAAGGCCGCCGTCCAGCTTGTCGCCACCGAAATCGTGCTTGGAATGAGGTTAGCGGTGCCGAACCGTTTGAGCACAAAGTAGCCGATAACGGTGACCGCCACCGTCCACAGAGCAAGCAGATAGGGCTCCTTGGGCTTCAATTTGTTTATCTCGACCTCGGCGCGATTGTTTTTGAATGGGTGCCGCAGCCACGAAACGAGGCTGACCGAAGCCATCGGCAAGGTCATACCGAGGTATGTAATAACCTCGCCATAGTAGGCATAAGCGAAGGAGATAACGCCGTAAATGGTGCTGAAAACTATCATCAGCACCTGCCCGATCGGATTGCCCTTGGCGATGAATATGATGGCGGTAACGCCGATTATTGAGGCGATGAGGGTGTGGAAATTCTCCCTGTCGAGAATGATGAATGGCACCGCTATCAACAGCACCGAGACTATCCATATCACCTTTTCCCTCTTTGAAAAGTAGTTTAACATTCCCTTAAGGCGAGCCATTTCAACCTCCAAAAAACAAGCATCCGACGCACATCTTCTAAGACCTAACGATGTGCGCACGAATGCTGATGCATTTCTCTACCCGGTGGCAGTTTGTTATTTTAATTGATTATACCCCACAACACAGCAAAAGTCAAGGCGGCAAGTAATCCTTGCCGCCTTTGCTGTTTTCTCAGTCTTACTCCTCGATAAGAGCCTCCATCTCGGTGATGAGGTCACCGAAAAGGCTGAGTGCCTCGTTGATGGGTGCAGGCGAGCTCATATCCACACCTGCCAGCTTGAGCAAGGAGATCGGGTCGGCGCTGCTTCCGCCCGAAAGGAACTTCTTGTAGTCGGCAACGGCCGGCGCGCCCTCCTTCATAATGCGATTAGCGATAGCAACGGCGGCAGAGAAGCCGGTCGCATACTGGAAGACGTAGTAGTTGTAGAAGAAGTGCGGGATGCGCGCCCACTCAAGTGCTATCTCATCGTCGGATACCATCTCAGGTCCGAAGTAGAACTTGTTCAGCTCGTGGTACTTCTCGCACAGAAGGTCGGCAGTCAAGGCCTCTCCGCTCTCCGAAATGCGTCCCATTTCACGCTCGAACTCGGCAAACATCGTCTGACGATAGACGGTGCCCTTGAACTGATCGAGGAAATGGTTGATAAGATATGCTCTTTCCTTTTTGTCCTCGGTCTTTGCGAGCAGGTAGCGCATCAGCAGTATCTCGTTGCAGGTCGAGGCGACCTCGGCGACGAAGATGACGTAGTCGGATGTGGACACAGGCTGATACTTACAGCTGTGGTAGCTGTGCAGAGCGTGTCCCATCTCGTGCGCAAGGGTGAACATACTGTCAAGGTTATCCTTGTGGTTGAGCAGGACGTAAGGATGAGGACGTGCAACCCCCGATGAATATGCTCCGCCGCGCTTGCCGATATTCTCATATACGTCGATCCAGCGCTCGCTGAAGCCCTTTTTGAGCAGTTCGACATAGTCCTCGCCCAGCACCTGCAGGGCATCGAGGACGGTGTCCTTGGCCTCCTCGTAGGAAATGGTCTGCGCGACGTCCGAAACGATGGGGGTGTATACGTCGTACATATGAAGCTCGTCGACTCCGAGCATCTTCTTGCGCAGGGAGACGTAGCGGTACATCTTGTCGATGTTGGCGCGGACGGTGTCGATGAGATTGTCGTAGACCTCGACAGGCACCTCGGTAACGTCGAGGGAAGCCTCCTGGGTGTCCTTGTACTTGCGCGCGTCGGCAAAGAAGCGCAACTGCTTGAACTGGGCGTCCAAGGTGGCGGCGATGGTGTTCTTATACTCGCCCATACGCTTGTAGTAGATCTGGAACACTCTTCTGCGAAGTTCTACGTCGGGGCTTTCGAGCAGGGGCACGAGGGTGCCGTCGGTCAGGGGATGAACATTACCCTCGCTGTCGGTGACGTCGGGGAAGGTAAGCTCGGCGTTCCTGAAGATACTGCCGATATTATCGGGGCCCTCTGCCACCTCGCCTGCAGAGGCGAGCAGCCGCTCACACTCATCTGAAAGAATATGCGCGGCACGGCGGCGGATGCTGTAAATACTGCGGCGATAGGTCTCCAGCTCGGGCTCTTGCTTATAAAACTCGTCGAGGGTCTCCTCGGGAATCGCCATGATCTCAGGCGCCGCAAAGGCGGCCGCGCTGTTGATGGCGACGACGACGCTTATCGCCTTACTGCGAAGTCCCTGATAGTAGCTGTTACCGGTGTCTTCGTCGCTCTTGCAGCTTGCGAAGCCGACAAGACTGCCGATGCGCAGAGTAAACTCGTCATAGAGCTTGAAATACTCAAGCAGGCTCTTTGCACTGCTTGCCAGCTTGCCCTTAAAGGCGGAAACAGTGTCGGGCGCGCCCTTGAGAGCCTCGTACTCCTCGACCCACTTGTCCTCGCTTTCAAAAATGTCCTTGAGGTTCCAGGTGTACTTCTCCTCAACCTCGCTACGCGCAACTATCGGTCTGCTCATTATAAATCATCCCTTCGTTATTTCTGTTTTTATTATGCTGTGCATTACACAGCTTTAATTACCGAAAATTTTTCTTACCAGCGGCAGTATTTCGTCCAACGAGGCCACCTCGTAATCAGGCTTGATGTCGCCATCGGCCGTATTGCCCGTGCGGTTGAGCCAGCAGGTCTTAATACCCGAGAGCATACCGCCCTGTATGTCAGAAGAAAGGCTGTCGCCGATGATAAGGCAGTCCTCTCGGCGCACCTCGGGCATCGCTTCAAGGCAACGCTCGAAGAATATCGGGCTGGGCTTGTTGACCCCGACACGCTGGGAGATGAAGATATGCTTAAAGTAGGGAGCGAGTCCCGTTTTGGCGATGCGTGCGTCCTGAACGACGGCTGTGCCGTTGGAGATGATGCACAGGTCGTAGTCGGCCTGCAGGGCTTCGAGCAACTCTCTTGCGCCATAGAAAAGGTTGCCCTCTTGGGATATCAGCCCCTCATAGACCACCTTCATCTTCTCTGCCGAAGCGTCGACCCCCATCTCATCAAAAAGCAGCCTGAAACGGCCGACCAGCACTTCCTGACGGGTTATCTCCCCCTTTTCGAGCCGCTTCCACTGCGCGTCGTTGATCTCGCTGTAACGGCGGGCAAGTTGGTCGGTAGAAGGCAAACCCATCTGCGCGAGGGACTTTTTGACGGCGTTGTACTCCCCCTTGTGAAAGTCGAGCAGGGTGTCGTCAAGGTCTATCAAAAGGGTCGGTCGCATTCCATTCACCGCCTTAATTTATGTTGTTTTAATTCTAACATATATTTATAAATTGTGCAACAACAAAGCAAAAGCTGCGTATAACGCAAAAAATGGCACGAACGCGAACGTTCGTGCCATTTTTTTGTGTGAAATATAGCGTCTTAGTTGTTTTCTGCATCTAAGCTTGCAAAATGCAGTTTGTTCTCCATAACAAAGTTTCTTATTGCAACAAAATAATATATCGAGCCTACCACACCGATTATACCGCCAAAAACAAGGTTGTAGACCAAGGTGATCACCGGTCCCACGATAGGCTCATATTTTGCAACAACGCCGGTGGGCTTTTGTAACAATGTCTTGCGGTAATTCATGTCCTGAATAGAAGATATGATATTCAAGACACCCACTACCAACAAAACCCAATTTACGAAAATGCCGCCCAAAAGTTGAAGTGCGCCGATTGCAATCCAGATTATAGCGTTGGTATTGATTCTTTGCGAGAGTGTGTTGAGCAGGGTTGCCGTATCGGGCGCAGGGGCTGTTGTCTGAGCCGCCTTGCTCTCCACCGCACAACCGCATCCTACACATATCACCGCTTCATCTAATATTTCTTTTCCACAATGCGTACAATATTTCATATTATATTATTCCTTTCTTTAATTTGAAATCTTCTTATTCATATATCTCAATATTAACATAGCCGCCATCTTCACCCACAGTAATCTCCATGTCATCATAACTATAGTGGTAATATCTGCCTAATAGATTTTCTTCTAAATCACAGTAATGTTGAATTATATCGTGTGCATCATAGGCATCATCCTCATAAAAGAAAAACGTCACTTCATTCTCTTCAGGATATACAATACAACCACTTGGTGTTATTCCATAGAAGTCAATCTTATCTTCATATCTTAAAAATACGCCCCACTCCTCATCGGTATCAATACTTTCGGGAAGTCCGTATTTTATAATAGCGGTCACGACATTAGTCTTTTTGAAATCATCCATTTTCAAATTGCGCGGTACAAAAAGAACCGCAGCAACAATTCCAAGCGCCAAGACAACAGCACCTAAAATAATCCAGAGCTTATTAATTTTTGACTTCTGTTTTACAACATCACCCATTGTTATCCAGAGCTTGTTGATTTTTGACTTCAGTTTTATAACTTCCGGAGTTCCCACCGGCGTTGAATCGCCAGCCTTTTTGACTTCACAACCGCACCCCATGCAAACCGCCACATTTTCCGGCAGTTCTTTTCCGCATTTTTCACAAAACATTTAGATACACTCCCTATACATAATTTCGTCACAAATCGACAATCTCATTATATCTGTATTACAGATATTTGTCAATATCTTTATTACAGATATTGCATAATAATCCTGAGGTGATTATTGTGCAGTTCAAAAATTTAAGAGGTATCAGAGAAGACAAAGACCTGAAGCAAAAAGACATCGCAAAGTATTTGAATGTATCTCAAAACACATATTCTCAGTATGAAACAGGCGTTATTTCGTTGACCGCGGAGATTCTGATCAAGCTATCGGACTATTACGGAGTGAGCATCGACTATCTGCTTGACAGAACAAACATCCCTCAGATACAAAAATAACTATGTCGGCGGTGGGGGTGCAAGTCCGTTTGCCGTAAGGCAACATCGTTTTGTGTCCGCAAGCGGACAATGATGTTTACCTAACGGTCAAATGATGTTTGCAACTAAAGTTGCAAAACGATGTTGTGTCCTGCGGACACAAACACAAAGCAAAAAGGACTGCTCGGTTTTATGTAAACCTGCGTAAACGATAAAAAAGGCAGAAGTTTCCTTCTGCCTTCTCTTTACCAAATAAACGGTATCAGTCTGTATTTCACCTTTTGCTTATACTCGCGGTAGCCGTCGAGTTCCCTTTCGAGAAAGGCCTCCTCGTGCTTTATCCTCTTGGCGATTATGAAGGGGTAGGCGAGGAAGATCGCAAACGCGTACACCGAGCCGAGCACAAGCGGCATCGACAAAAAGAGCAAGAGGGTAGCGCTGTACATCGGGTGCCTGACGATGCCGTAGAGGCCGGTGTCGACCACCCTCTGACCCTCTCGCACCTCGATGGTGCGGCTGAGGTAGATGTTCTCCCTGAGCACCTCGGCATAGAGCATATAGGCCGCAACAAAAAGGACGGCTGCGCATATCACCGCCCATTTCGGCAGGGTGTACCAGCCAAATCGGTACCCAAGCCCAGCAACGACAAAGCCTGCGAGGAACATGACCCCACTGAGTTTAACGACGAGGTCTTGCTCCTTTTGCTTTTCCTTAGCGTTGAGGCGGGATTTCAGCAGGTCGGGGTTTGCAAAAAGCATCACGAGCCCCGCAAGGAACATCGGAACAAACAATATCCCCATCAGCAACCAGCCGTTTGCAAAGCCAAGGGTGCCTGCCGGCAGGAATATCAGCACTCCCACCAAGCCGACCCCAAGCAAAAACTTGGCTACCGCCTGAAAAAACAACTTCACCGTCACACCACCGCCTTTTTAGACATTTAATCAGTTGATGTAACCAAATCCGATACCTATAGATTAATCTTCGAATTCCTCATCCTCATCGTCATCAGAATCGTTTATTTTAGATTCTACCATATTCATAACGTTGTCCTTCCAATCGGACGATAAGATCGAATCTTGCCATTCCCTAAAATTCGGGTCATCACTGTTAAGCGTAGTATTTCGAATTTGAATTTGTTGTATTAAGGAAATTGCTACATTAGATAACAACAAAGAAATTCCAAGAAGCAGACACCATTTAACCCAAATTCCTATAAATAGGAAAATGAAACCGAAGAAAAGCAATAAGACATTTCTTGTCAAATTCAAAATGAATCCCATTACAAATAGGCTCACAGGATATTTACGGTCTTGATTCTTTTTCATAATATCTCCTCCTAGGTTTTGTATATATCATTTCGATCTGCGGTGCAAGGAGTTGCATAATCACACTCTCGCTAGGTGAAATCAAAGGCTTACGGTTTTTCTATACAAAATATTGCCTGTATTCAGATTCAAATTCCAATTCCTTCATCAAATCATCTTCACTTGCAAACAACGAGCTGCTACTTTTTTCTAAATAAAGTCCCCACGTAGCAGGAAGTACGTCATCATCTGAACAAATATATTTCCACTCATGCGCATCAAATTGATAAATTACTTCCAAATGATATTTAAAAATACCTTTTTCATCTTTCAAAATTACATAACGCATTGACTTATCTTTGGAATAAAAAACATTAATTATTTCATCACAAAATGAATCCAACTGCTTGTCATACATTATTTCAACAATATCATCCCAAGATGGCATAGATGATGCAGCTATTGTTTCAATTTCCAAATTGTATTTTTTTAGGTTTTTTCCAGCTAACATACCAAACAAAAACATAAGAAACACAATAATAACTTCTTCGATCAAAAAGACGGCGTACAAAACCCAATCTCTTTGCACAAATTCAGAAAACGTCTTTTCTCCTGTCCAACTATTTGTTACAAAAATATTCACAAACAGTAAAACGACGCAAATCAATGTTACACACGCATATATCCAATAGCGTTTAAGAAGCGAATCTCTATTGCTCACATCATCACCGCCTTGGATGTATTATATCACATTATCAGTAGGGGCGCAAGGTTAAATGAAATATTGCTTGCGCCATATGAAATAATCCTTGCGGATCATAAAATATTTTGCCTTTGGCAAAATGTGAAATAAAATTCGCCCTTAACATTTGCGAAGCAAATATTTCATAGCGAAGCTATTTCATATGTGATAGCATATTTCACTCGCCGAAAGGCGAATTTCATTGAAAAAACTCCTTGAGAAATCTCAAGGAGTTTTTTCTGGTGAAGGCGGCGGGAATTGAACCCGCGTCCGAAAATCTATTCTCACAACTTTCTCCGAGTGCAGTCAATTATTTACATTCCCCTCGATGCGCGTGAATTGACACACTCACACCTTGAGTAGTCCGTAGGTCATGATCGGCTACCGGACGCTCGCCGATTCACGTTCACCGTCTAAATGACGCCCTGTACCGCTCGACGGTAGTGCGGGTCGGACGCGCCGCCGTTAATTAGGCAGCGAGAGCAACAGTATTGTTGTCGTTTATTTTTAGAAGTTACGGATTTTATAGCGGTTCCGCACCGCTACTCGCTTATCGTGATTCAAAATCCCCGTCGAAACCTTTACGCCCCCATTTCTATTGATTGCGCTCCTTCAAATACCGCTCGGTATCCCGTTTGGTCGCCTTTGCGGCGAGGTCGGCGCGCTTATCATACAGTTTTTTTCCTCGGCACAAGCCGAGCTGGACCTTGACCCGCGAGCCCTTGAAATAGACCGAAAGGGGTATCAGGGTCAGCCCCTGCTGCTGCTTGAGGGTGCCGAACAGGCGCATTATCTCCCTTTTGTGCAGCAGAAGGCGGCGCACGCGGTATGGGTCACGGTTAAAAATGTTGCCCTTATCGTAGGGGGAAATGTGCATTCCGTTGACGAACATTTCGCCCCCGTCGATGTTGCACCACGAGTCCTTCAGGTTGATATTGCCCTGACGTATCGATTTGACCTCGGTGCCAAACAACTCAATGCCTGCCTCGAAGCTCTCCTCGACAAAGTAGTCGTGATAGGCTTTTTTGTTGTTGGCAACGGTATGCAGATTCTCCTTCAAGCCTATCCCTCCTCACTTTTATTTTAACACAAATGCGGTGCTATTCAAGAGAATTTTGTCTTACTTTTCAGGAAATTTCAGGCGATAGTTTTCAAGCGCGATTTCGATGATCTTGACCGCCTCGTCGGCTCTGACTACCTCCTGAACGGCGGTATGCATATGCTCGAGCTCCTTGTAGACGCTGAAAAAATGGGCCATTTCGTCGAAAATGTGCTTGGGCAGTTCGGTAATGTCCCGATACATATTGTAGTTGGGGTCACCGAAGGGAATGGCGATGATCTTCTCATCGTGCTCATCGTTGTCGGTCATCAGGATTGCGCCGATGGGGTAGCAACGAATGAGTGACATCGGGTAAGCGGTGGCGCTTCCGAGGACGAGGACGTCGAGCGGGTCGTTGTCATCCCCATAGGTGCGCGGAATGAAGCCGTAATTGGCGGGATAGTGGGTGGAAGTGTGCAGGACGCGGTCGACGCGGAGCAGTCCGGTCTCCTTGTCCATTTCATATTTAACGGTACAGCCCTTGGGTATTTCGATAACCGAAACAAAATCACGCGGATTGATACGCTCAGGGCGAATATCGTGCCAGATGTTCATAATTACCTCCTGTGTTTCATTAAAAATAAGCAAAGATGAAGAAAAAAGCCTTTGCAAACTGCAAAGGCTCGTCAAACCATAACAAATAAGGAACGAGCCTTGAAAACCGAACAATGCGAAGGTGAATCGAGAGGAGCACTGGTGATGCTCCGTAAAGAAGGTCAAGCCCTCGACCAATTAGTACTGCCAAGCTGAACGTGTCACCACGCTTACACATGCAGCCTATCAACCCGGTAGTCTTCCGGGGGTCTTACTAGC
>JAZQID010000054.1:0-34876 GCA_045540915.1 Acutalibacteraceae bacterium | reverse complement strand
GTCTATGATTATCTTTTGAACTAAGGAATAAACCTCATCATAATTTGTTAGGTCCTCAAATGCAAAGCCTGCTTCCTTTTGATTGCTGTCAAACAAGATGTCGCCGGTATGGAACAACTTATCCAAAAGGCCGATCTTCATCTGCGCATTACGCAGATCCTTGTAGAACAATGAAGCCTCATTTACAGCGAAAAATCCGCCCTGTATGATAATGCGTCTGTTAGTAATGAAATAATTTGTATTCTTCCAACGCCTATTGGCAGTGATCACGTTTGCAAGCCATATCCAAACCGGCATCATATGAAGGGTGAAAAACGGAATAAGAAACCACAACAGTTCCCCTTCTGCAATGGATGCACCGATTAATGATGAATCGAGAGCAAGCCAAGCGATAGCAATCGGCATCATTATCAGGGATTTTGTTGCAATGAATGCGAATTTCTTTGGCTTTCCGCTCCATATAATATTTTCGCCTTCTGACAAAAATATCTCTTTGCTTGTTTCTTTTTTCATTTCTCTAACGCCCCTTTTCTATGGCTGAAATTAATATAACACATTGTGCTTTGTTTTTCAACCGAATTTGGGTTTGTTGTTAGTGATGATGATGGTGGTGATGTCCTGACGGTGCGCTGAACTCCACGTGACAGTGCTCGTCGTGACAATGTTCACCCTCCGCTTCAAGTTCAAGGGTGGCGTGGGCTATGCCGTGCTCAAGCAATTCCTGGCGCACCTTATCCTTAATAACGTGCGGCTCGCCCTTTGCGACGACGTGCATCGTAGCATAATTGCTCTGCCCGTCCATACTCCAGATATGGACGTGGTGAACGTCAAGCACTCCGTCAATCTCCACGAGATGTCCTCTTAACTCCCCTACGTCAATTCCGCGCGGTGTCCTCTCAAGGAACAGGTCGAGCGCGGCCTTCAGGTTTCGGATAGCATTTATGAAGATGAACACCGCCACGCCAATCGACATTATCGGGTCGAGCACGGCAAGGTCGGTAAACCGCATCACGATGGCTCCGACCAACACGACCGCCCAACCGAGCACGTCCTCAAGCATATGCAGGTTGACCGCCTTTTGATTTAAGGAGTCGCCCTCGCGTGTGAACAATGCCGCCGCAAAATTGACCAATACACCGACAACGGCAAATATTATCATACCGTTGTAATTGATTTCTGTCGGCTCAATAATTCTGCCGACCGCATTATATACCACCGCGACCGAGCCGAAGAGGAGTATCAGGGTGGTTATCACGCTGCCGATTACCGAATATCTGGCATACCCGTAGGTGAATTTGTCGTCAGGCTGTCTCTTGCTCCTCTTTTCGAGGAAGAAGGATATACCAATGCTCGCCGCATCGCCGACATCGTGTACCGCATCGGAAACGATGGCCACGCTGCCCGTAAAGAGACCGCCGACAAACTCAAACACCGAGAAGGTGAGATTAAGAATGAAGGCAATCAAAATGTTCCTTTCGGTTTTCATAAAAATCCTCCGTTAGTTTCAAGTCGAAAACGACCCAAGACATCGCAAGATATCTTGGGTCGTTGTCACCTTTTAATCCAGACTTTTCATCGTGGGGAAGAGCAAAACGTCACGGATAGCGGGCGAATTGGTCAACAGCATAACCAGTCGGTCGATGCCGTAACCGATACCGCCTGTGGGGGGCATACCGTGATTGAGAGCGTTGAGGAAGTCTTCATCGGTATGGTTGGCCTCCTCGTCGCCTGCGGCAAGCAGTTTCTCCTGCTCCTCGAAGCGCTGACGCTGGTCGATGGGGTCATTCAGCTCGGAGTAAGCGTTGCACATCTCCCAGCCGTTGATAAACAGCTCGAAGCGCTCAACGTAATCGGGATCCTCGGGCTTGCGCTTGGTAAGGGGAGATATCTCGACGGGGTGATCCATAATAAAGGTGGGCTGGATCAAATGCTCCTCGACGAACTCCTCGAAGAACAGGTTAAGGATATCGCCCTTCTTATGACGCGCCTCGTACTCGACGTGATGCTCATCGGCAAGCTTCTTTGCCTCTTCATCGGTCTTGACCTCGGAGAAGTCGACCTTAGCATACTTCTTGACCGCGTCGATCATAGTCAGCCGCTCAAACGGCTTAGAGAAATCGATCTGATGCTCGCCGTAGGGGAAGGTCAGCGAACCGCAGACCTCCTGCGCGAGATAGCGGAACATATCCTCGGTCAAGTCCATCATACCGAAGTAATCAGTATAGGCCTGATAAAGCTCCATCAGGGTGAACTCGGGGTTATGACGGGTATCGACACCTTCGTTACGGAAAACGCGGCCGATCTCAAAGACCTTTTCAAGTCCGCCGACGATCAAACGCTTGAGGTAAAGCTCAAGAGATATACGCAGTTTAACATCCTCGTCGAGCGCATTGAAATGGGTCTCGAAAGGACGGGCGGCGGCACCGCCTGCGTTGGAGACCAGCATAGGAGTCTCGACCTCGAGGAAGCCGCGCTCGTCAAGGAAGCGGCGGATATTGCTGATGATCTGCGAACGCTTGACAAAGGTGTCCTTGACGTCCTGATTCATAATAAGGTCAACGTAGCGCTGACGGTAACGCATATCGGTATTGGTCAGGCCGTGGAACTTCTCCGGCAGGATCTGCAAACTCTTGGAAAGCAGGGTCACGCTTGCGGCGTGGACACTGATCTCGCCCGTCTTGGTGCGGAAGACCTCGCCAGTGATTCCGACGATATCGCCGACGTCAAGGCGCTTGAAATCCTTATACTCGTCCTCGCCGATGCTGTCGCGCGCGACGTAGGCCTGAATGTTGCCCTTGAGGTCCTGAACGTTACAGAAAGAAGCCTTTCCCATAACACGCTTGGACATCATTCGTCCCGCAACGGTGACCGTTTTACCCTCAAGCGCATCGAAGTTATCCTTGACCTCGGTGCTGTGATGGGTGACGTCAAACTTTGTGATCTTGAACGGGTCCTTGCCCGCCTGCTGAAGCTCCGCAAGCTTCTCGTGACGAACCTTAATAAGCTCGTTGACGTCCTGCTGCGGTGCCTGTGATACCTTTTGCTCCATTTCTCACACTTCCTTAAAAGAAAGGCGGGATCCGACTGTGTGATCCCGCCGTTTAGATTACTTGGAAATCTCGAGGACCTTGAACTTAAGCTCTCCCGAGGGGGTCTCCGCCACGACGGTAGCTCCGACCTTTTTACCGATCAAGGCCGCACCGATGGGAGATTCGTCCGAAATTGCACCGTTCATCGGGTCGGCCTCAGCAGAGCCGACCAGAACGATATCCAACTCCTCGTCCATTTCGATGTCGCGCAGCTTGACCTTTGAGCCAAAGCCGATCTTATTTGCACCCGAGGCGTCCTCTTCAACGATGACGGCGTTCTTGACCATCATCTCGAGCTCGGCGATGCGCGCTTCAACGCGGGCCTGCTCGTTCTTTGCCTCGTCATATTCGCTGTTCTCCGAGAGGTCACCGAAGGAACGCGCAACTTTGATCTTCTCCGACACTTCGGCACGGGTCACGGTTTTGAGACGGTCAAGCTCCTCTTCCAAACGCTTAAGGCCATCCACGGTAAACTTAAACTGTTTAACAGCCATTTCGATACACTCCGTTTCTCCGCCCGAAAAGGCGGCACCCTGCATCTTTCACAGCAGGGCAATAATACTATTATTATAATAACTTGCTCAGCTACTGTCAAGTACCAAAACATCGACACAACTGCTGTAAGGGCACCCTTTTGCCCTCCAAGACCACGCTATGAGGCAGTATGGACCCAACGTCGCGGAAAACGCCCTCCCAACGAAAGGCGGTAAGCAGTTCAAACAGGCCGTATTTTTCGACCGTTTGGTCATCAAATGGTGAACGCACGCATCCGTCGTCGAGGGTGCAACCCCCTCGGCTGTCGGCGGTAAAAAGCAGGCGAGGCCTTTCAATCGCGCCGAAGCCGCTCAGCCCGTCGGGTGCAATTACGGTGGGGCAACCCGACACTCCCAAGACTCTCTCGGTTATCATTGGGGCGGCTCCCATCATCGACGAAAGTCTGTCTGCGAGGTCCTGATACCCCTTCAGGTCGGAGGTGACCACCGTCAGCGTGCGGCAGGCCTGCATCAAGCGAGGCACCACCTCTGAAAATCGCCCGAATCGGTCCAAAAGGGCCACGTCGCCGACATCATTCTGTGCGGCGGCCTGCTCAATAGTCCAGACGGCACCGTTAAGCAGTATTTTTCGGCGCAACGCCTCGCCGTCCACCCTGTCGATATCAAGCCCTACGGGCAGGGTCATTCTTCGCTCAAAAACTGTGCGGCCGCCCCTGCCGACCGCCTCTTTGACCTCGTCCCAAGGGACAGACCCCTCGCAACGCACCCTCACAAGACAGTAGGGCGCACCCCCTACCCTCTCGCCCGACAATGTGACCTTCTTGCCGAAATTGCGGGCGAAAAACCGCCTTATCCTACCCTTTATCTCCCTGTTGTCAAACTCTACAAGTGTTACCATAAGCATTCCTCCGTCATTATATTTTTATGTGAGAATTCCTCAGGTTAAAACAAGGTTTACAAACCGATGTATTTGTTGTAAAATAATACCGATAATACTGATAAGGGGGAACTCGATATGTCAGCTCCGCTTGCCGACCGTATGCGGCCGCTCACCCTCGACGACGTCGTTGGTCAGCGCCACCTGCTCGGCGAAAACAAACCCCTGCGGCGCATCATCGACGGGGGCAAAATTCCCAATATGATATTCTACGGCCCGTCAGGCATCGGCAAGACCACCGTTGCCTCTATTATCGCGAGCCGCACCAATATGCGCCTGCATAAGCTGAACGGCACCACCGCCAGCACCGCCGACATAAAGAGGGTCATCGATGAGTTAGGCTCCTTTGCCGCTATGGACGGGATACTTCTCTATCTCGACGAAATACAGTATTTCAACAAGCGCCAGCAGCAGACCCTGCTTGAATACATCGAAAACGGAAGCATCACCCTCATCGCATCCACCACCGAGAACCCCTATTTCTATATCTACAACGCCATTCTCTCCCGCTCGACCGTCTTTGAATTCAAGCCGGTCGACGCCGAGGACATCGAGCGCGCCGTCAGACGCGCAGGCGACTTCCTTTCGGCAGAGCAGCAGCGCAGTATCACCCTCACCGACCAAGCGGTAAAGACCATCGCGTTGGGTTGCGGCGGCGACGTAAGAAAGTCGCTCAACGCAGTGGAGCTTTGCGTTATGTCGGGAGAGGTCGCCGATGACGGCAGTGTTACCGTAAGCGGCGAGACAGCCGCCGAGCTTTCTCAGCGCAGTTCTATGCGTTACGACCGCGACGGCGATGCCCACTACGACATTCTGTCCGCCTTCCAAAAGTCGATGCGCGGCAGTGATCCCGACGCGGCGGTACATTACCTTGCGCGACTGCTTGAGGCAGGAGACCTGCCCAGCGCCTGCCGAAGACTGATGGTATGCGCCTGCGAGGACGTGGGGCTTGCCTATCCGCAGATAATCCCCATCGTAAAAAGCTGTGTCGATGCCGCTTTGCAGGTGGGACTGCCCGAGGCAAAGATACCCCTTGCCGATGCCGTGATACTGGTCGCCCTCTCCCCAAAATCCAACACGGGCGACGCCGCTATCGAGGCGGCACTTGCCGACCTGCGAGCAGGCAAAACGGGTGACATACCCGACAGCCTCAAGGACGGACACTACTCGGGTGCGCAAAAGCTGGGCAAGGCCATCGGATATCAGTACCCCCATTCCTTCCCCAACCGATACGTAAAACAACAGTATCTGCCCGACGAGCTTGTGGGCAGGGAATATTACAGCTACGGCGAGAATAAAAATGAGCAGGCCTTCAAGACCTACTGGGATAAGATAAAAGGACAAAACTAACTTATTCTTGAGAAAGAGGGACCTCAATGACCATTCGGCCGAACGGGAAATTTTTACAGGTGTTAAGGCTTCGCCTTTGCCTGTTTGCCCTTCTGCCGAGCTTTGTCTGCGGTGTGCTGTCGACATTCGTTTGGATGGCGGCGGTGATTTCTGCGGCGGTCGTTGGAGGTCTTTTTCTTTTTGGGTGGGTGTGGTACCTGCCCCGCTATTACGGGTCGTACAGCATCATCCTGTCGGACGAGGCGATAGCGGTGTGCAGGGGTGTTTTCTTCCGCAGAAAGTATATCCTCCCCTCACCTCGCACCCTTTACTGCGACGTGGTACGAGCCCCGATCTTATCTCTTTTCGGGCTCAGGGCGGTCAACATCCACCTTGTACGCCGCACCCTCAGGGTCGGGGGCTTGAGCGGCGAGGATGCAGAATTGATGCTCGCCTGCATCTCTAAGGGTGATGCCGATGAATAGGTCTGTACAATTCAGGTTGCACCCCCTCAACATCCTCAAATTCATCCGCAAACTGCTCTTTATACTCCTGCTTCCTCTGCTTCGAAGCGCACTCAACTACGGGCTGAGCGACACCCTGTCCACCCTTGTGACCTTGGAATCCGCCCTCGCGGTGATACTTCTCGCATACGGGGTGTTGCGTTGGGCAAGGGCGCAGGTCACGGTGGACGAAAAAATGCTCAGCATACGCTCGGGGCTTTTCTTCAGGCGCACGGCACAGGTGCCAATCTCAAGTGTCACTTGCGTCTATGTCGAAAGAGACCCTCTTCTGACCCTTTTCGGCGCCGTCAAGGTTGCCGTTGACACCAACGCAGGCAAGTTCAAGCGCACCGATTTTGAGTTTTATCTGGGCAGAAAAAGGGTGTCGGAGTTCTGCGGTATGCTCAGGGCGGTTACACCGCGCAACCGCATCTACCTTTGCAACCTGCGGCAGATAGCCCTGATGTCGCTGTCGAGCGCATCCGCCCTGTCGGGTCTGCTGGTGGCGGCAGGCATCATCAAGACGGGCGGCAGGTTGCTCGGCGACACCCTTGAAGATAGGCTGGTAGAGACATTGGGTGCCGTCACCGAGCCGCTCAGCCGCATCATTCCCCCTGCCGCAACCACAATTGCCGCCTTGCTGGTGGTGGGGTTTTGCATCTCCTTTCTCATCACCCTTGCAAAGCACATCTCCTTCGTCGTTCGGTGCAACAATAGGGGCGTCCTTATCGAGCAGGGCTTTCTAAGGCAAAAGCAATCCTTTATCCGCCGCGATGCCATCGGTGCGGGGGTCATTTCAATGCCGCCGCTGTTGCATCTTTTTCACCGCTCGTCGCTATGTATCTTCGCATCGGGCTACGGAACTCAAAACGGCGAGCGCTCCATTCTTTTCCCTGTCGAAAGGGCAAGCGAGGCCGAGAAGTCGATGCACGTCCTCGGGGTCGACCTGTGCAAAGGCGACCGACTGACCCTGAGGGTGCCGCGCCGCGCTATGTCGCGCGCCCTCTTTACCCCGTGCGTGTGGCTCGCGGTAATTACGGCTGTGACGGTCGGCGGGTTGCTGCTTATTCCGAGCATACGGCAGATACTGCTCATCTTCGGCATATTCGTCGGAGTAATCAACACATACTGGCTCTACCTTCGCATCAGCCACACCAAACGGGGCGGTGCTGAGTTAGGGTGCGGAGTGCGCATTTTCGGCTTCAGGGGGCTCACCCTGACCGACTCCCGCTTCAAAAGGGGCAGCGTCGACTCAATCACCGTCACCGAGGGCCCCTTCGACCGCAGACGAGGGCTATGCACCCTGCGAGTGACCCTTCGAGGCGAGAAGGCATACTGCGCGAGGACGCCAAATTTGGACAAAATAGAGGTCGACGGCGAGATTTTTCATCAATTTAATGTGTAAAAGCACCGAAATTTGAAAAATCGGTGCTTTTTTGCTTTTCTTTTACAAAGAAGTATGTTACAATAAAAGAAATATGTTAAAAGAAACGGAGAAGTTGTTATGTACGCAGATTTAATTGATTCGATCGGTTTTGTCGGCAACGTTGACCGAGAAGTCGCCGACGCTATGGCCTTGGAACTGGGTCGCCAGCAGGCTAACATCGAGCTTATCGCCAGCGAAAATTTTGTTTCTCCCGCAGTTATGGCCGCAATGGGCTCTATTCTGACCAACAAGTACGCTGAGGGCTACCCTGCAAAGCGTTACTATGGCGGATGCCAGTATGTCGACATCGTTGAGGATATCGCTCGCGAGCGTATGAAGAAGCTCTTCGGCGCCGAGCACGCCAACGTTCAGCCCCACTCGGGCGCGCAGGCCAACACCGCCGTTTACTTCTCTCTGCTCAACGCAGGTGACACCGTTATGGGTATGAACCTCGCCCACGGCGGCCACCTTACCCACGGCTCTCCCGTTAACGTTTCGGGTAAGCTGTTCAACTTCGTTCCCTACGGTGTCAACGACGACGGCTTCATCGATTACGACGCCGTTCGTGCCATCGCTCTTGAGTGCAAGCCGAAGATGATCGTCGCCGGTGCTTCGGCCTATCCGCGCGTCATCGAGTTTGACAAGATCGCCGCCGTTGCCAAGGAGGTAGGCGCGATATTTATGGTCGATATGGCCCACATCGCCGGTCTGGTTGCCGCAGGTCTGCATCCCAATCCGGTCGAGTACGCCGACATCGTTACCACCACCACCCACAAGACCCTGCGCGGTCCCCGCGGTGGCGCCATCCTCTGCAAAGAGGAGTTCGCCAAGGCCATCGACAAGGGTATCTTCCCCGGCTCTCAGGGTGGCCCGCTGATGCACGTCATCGCCGCCAAGGCCGTCTGCTTCGGCGAGGCTCTGACCGATGAGTTCAAGGCATATCAGCAGCGCGTTATCGACAACGCACAGGCACTTGCAAAGAGCCTTATCGCCAACGGACTGCCCTTGATCTCGGGCGGTACCGACAACCACTTGATGCTGGTTGACCTGCGCGGCACCGGCGTTTCCGGTAAGGAGCTTGAGCACCGCCTTGACGCCGTCAACATTACCGCCAACAAGAATGCCATTCCCAACGACCCCGAGTCCCCCTTCATCACAAGCGGTATCCGTGTCGGCACTCCTGCCGCCACCACCCGCGGCCTGACCACCGAGGATATGACTCGCGTCGGCGAATTTATTGCGAAGGCAGTATTTGACTTCGACAACAGCGCCGATGCCATCCGTGCAGGCGTTGCCGAAATCTGCGCCAAATATCCGCTTTATAAGTAAGAAAATAGGTTTTATCCCCCTGTCCGTTGTGCTACGGGCAGGGGGATTTTTTGGTATTTTATTACAAAATTGTAACCTAAGGTTAAAACTTTGTAACTTTACTTCTGCACAGGGGGTGTGCTATAAAGGTATTAAGGGCGGTATGCCGTCCCCAGTTTCCCTCAACGGAGGTAGAGTTATGAAAAAAAGCACACGAATTGCATTGATCGTCCTGCTGTCGTTATTAGCAATTGCCGCCGTCCTTTCCATTGCATATTTAGCCTACTGGCTGCGGACGGTTTTGTCCTTTATGCTTGTAGATCATCTCATCTGAGCAAAAGCAAGTTGAACACCCCGCTAAGAAGAGAGGTTTTATTATGTCAAATAAAAAAGAAATGATAACCGTATACCGAAAGCTGTTAAACATAGTGCTGATTGGGTCGTGCGCCCATTTCGTTATATTTGCCATCTCAGTTATGCTCAATTACGCGCTTGAGCCTTCCCTGTGTTCCCTAGTTTTCCCGATAATTGCCGTCATCTACGGCGTTAAGTCCTATATTGCTACAAACCGCGTGCTTAAGCCGAGTATAGTGTTTGTTCTGTCGTGCATAGCGGCAGCAGCGATGTTGGCAATTGCGCAAACTGCCTTTGTAGCGATATATGAAGGTGCTGTGCCGATAGATCTATCGGACGACACATATATTTTCCCAATAGCCATCGGCATTTCATCCGCCGTAGCCGCAGTGCTTTCCGTTATAGTTGAGGTGCTCTGCGCACTGATCGCAAAGCTGATCATAAACGGAAGGTGTAACCTCCCCAGTCTCAACCAACCGAGCGAAACGGAGGTAGAGTTATGAGTGCGTTAGAGGTATTTATTTGCGCGGTTGTGCTGATTTGTGAAGCAGACCTCGCATACTGTACCGAATACTTTATTCTTCAGGCAAAGAAAAGCGAGGCTTAGAAGACCTTGCTCAACGCTATTTGCTCAGCAGGGTTGTTGGGCGTTTTAGCCGCGCTGTTGCTTTTCGCCTTAACCCCGTATGATATGATCGCAAGAATAATTTTGATATGTTCGTCCGTTGTGTACCTTGTGTCCAGACTTACTTGGGCAGGCGTGAAGATATGCAAGTTCATCAAAGGCTCGAAAGGAGATATGAACTATGAAAACTAAAGTGGAAAAGATTATTACCTGGACTATGTTATCTGTAATAGCCGTTGCTTGTGGAGTTTTCCTCTTCTTCTGTCTGGGCGTTGTGGGCCCCATTTTGATAGCTGCGTGTATGATTGCGGCCGTAGTGTTCTCTGTCAGGCTGTCGGCAAAGAAGCGAGCCGCCGCTCTTACCGATGACTACACCCAAAAGCTGAAAATTCAGAAAACCGAATTTTACTACAGGTTGGTCGCGACCGATGTCGCAACCAGCATCCTGTGCCTTGTAGTAGCGTTATGGGTGTTTATGTTTTCATCCGGTATGTACGACATTGGACTGACCGTAGCGATTGCCTTTTCGGCATTATACCTGATATATTTGATAGCCCGCGGCGCTGTAATATACCTTAAGACCCGCGAAGTCACCGCGTCGGTCGCGCTTGCATCCGCTATTCTTCCACTTGCACTGTTCAATCCCCTAATTTTAATAATGTGGATAATAATGGCGAACATCTCCCTTGTCAGCTCGTTGATAACCAAGCTGATCGTAAAACACACCCAAACGCGCACAGCAGGCGGCCTTGAAAAAACGGGCAGGGTCGTAAAGTGGATCGCGTTGCCTCTAATAACTGCCGTCTCGGCCGCTTTTTTGGTGGCTTGGGGAGGCCGTATGGTCAAGGATTACGCCCTGACCGTCAACCACATCGATGAACTGAGCAGCATAACCGTTCGTGAAGAAGATCATGTGCCCGACTACGAATTTATAAGGATCACCTCCTATTCCGAGGATAAGATTGAGATCTACTTTGTCGATGTTGGCGAGATGAAAATTGGCGATAGGATTGAGAAAGTTCGCCTAGGAGGAACGGCACGTTATTTACGTGGCTACGATGAAACATGGAGTTTCAGTGAGAACGTCACATGGTCTGAACACGGGACCGCAGATCATTTAGTATGGCCCTACTGGCAGCACGCCCGCTATTTGTATTTTTAGTCACCACTGATCTCATTTTGTTTATCCCTAATTGAGCGAATAAAGTTATGAGGTGAAATTTATGAAATCGTTATTCACAAGATCAAAGAGATCGACCCTCCTGATTGCCGCGGTCACCGTCTGCGCGGTCGTCATCCCTCTCTCCGTTTACCTTATCACCGCCTTGCGCAAAAAGAAGGCGGTTGGGAAGATAACGGACACCGAATAATTTTTGGAGATTTATATGTCTAAGAAAAAACTTTTTATACTTATCGGTGTTGGCGCCGCCGTTGTTTTGCTGTTGCAAATCATTCTGATCCTGAATCTTCCCACAATTATGCATAATTTAACAACCCGCAAAACCGATGCTCCTGCTCCCGAAGTCACCTATTGTGAATTTCCTTTCGAGATTACCTATAAACTCGATGGGGAAACTAAAACGGTCAGCGACATATATGTATGCGAATACGTTGGTTCGTATTGGAATTGGAATATAGGGGATTACAGGGAATGGAAAGGTTATCTTAAAAGCAATCAAAACGAGAATATCGTCTTAATTGAGGACGGAAACAAAGAAATTATTTGCAACATCGGCAAACCCGAGTATTATATGGACGACTCAGATGAATGGTCGATAGAAACGAACGAGCCGACGTTGATTATTGTTGAACATCTCGATTCAGGCGGGTATTCGTCATCATCTTTATCAAATGAATTGAAAGAATACTATAAGATTGAATTGGTAGGTTGGAAACTTTCCGAGCCGATTGAAAATTCGTTTGAATGAACTTTTGGCACCCCGCTTGCCACGACTTTAGTGGGTGCTTTAGACCGTCTAAAGCCTTGCTTTTAGAGGAGGTATACTATGAAAATTAAGAAACCAGTAAAAATTATTTTAATTACGCTTGTTTCTACATTCGTTTCCATAGTGGTGATTGGATTTTCAATTCTTGCGTTACCTTGGGCGATTTTGTCTTTAGGTCAGTTTTTAGAGCCTAATCCTCCTAAGCCCGAACAGGATTACGGTGAATTTCCTTTCAAATTGGTTTACGAACAGAACGGAGAAATTAACACCATTGAAAATACACTGGTAATTGAATACTTAGGTATAGGATATAACGAAGGAGTCGGAAAACACTACCTTTGGGATGTTTACTATAAGAACGCTGAAGCTGACATTGAAAGTTACCAACGCATAGTATCCATAGAATTATTTGAAGGCTATAACGAAGTGTATGGCGACTCCGCAGTATTTTTCGAACTTGGAGATTGCGAATATTTTATGGGGCTTGATGATGGTACCAACTACCTTTACCCACCGGGTGAAATTTGTATATCAAGTTTTAACTATAGCGGACCACTTAGCGAGCAGGAATTATACGAAGCTTTCGGCATTACAATTATTAAAAAATCCATCGCACCTCCTCTTTCATAGCAGGTTACTTAATAAACCAACAGATAACAAAACGAGGTGAAACTCTTGAATAACACAGATGTGATAGGACTGCGATTTGGCTTTGACGGATATGAAAAACATTTTGATATCATATTCGGCAAGATCGATGTTAAAAAATATGTATGGCACGTCACCAACAGTGAGATACACTGCCTGAGCAATCCTTATCAAAAGGCTTTCCTGTTGCCCCCGAACATATACTCGGGCGAGGAGTTTTCGGACGAAATTAAATGCTGTGATTATCACGCAATACACGCGAGAATGTTCGCCGCCCCAGCGCATGACCCTTCCCTTCCGAAAAATATTGATGATTACGAAGCGTTCCTCAAGAGCCCGTTTGAGATAGCCTTGTTATGTGCGGACTGCTACGCGGATTTTTATGCAAAAGACCCGAAGGTTATCAAGGCCGTTGCGGATGCCTGCATACACAACCAAAAAAGCGACCTGTCCTTTTTAACAAAGGAAAACGATACGAGAACCGGCTTCTATATCTGACAAAGGTGGATAGTATGAAAAAAATTCTTGTGTGTTTTTTGTGCTTGACCTTAATATGCGCGGTTTTTGGCGGATGCAAGGACAACTCGGTGAGCAAGACCTTCAAAACCGACTTCGGTGACACAATAACCATTTATTCGTATATAAGTAATACTTTGCACGACACCTTTTTAAAATCTGAAATCAGGGTAGACGATTCAGATTCATTTGAAATAATATATGAGCCGGGTGTCACAGAGTTGCCCTCCGACATCGAGAGTGACTTTGAAGGGATTGTCTGTTCTGAAGATACCTCCGTGTATAAATTGTACAGTCATTTTATCGTAATCAACGGCGGTGAGCTCGAAGGCTTTTCAGTCGATTATGGGTTACAGGATTTTTTAATCAATCTGGAAACGGACTCGCTGGGAAGCAAATTTTTGGCTATTCAAGCTCTCTGCAGCACTAAGGATTTTGATTATATCAAGCAGTTTGCTCCGATATTGATCCTCGATCACGAAAACGACATCGTTGATGTTATCTCCGATTGGGCCTCGGGATCCTTTACGGATGAGGAGCTTGCCGTTAACAGCGACCATTCCAAAGAGAGTATTATAAAGTGGTGTGCCGAGTTCTTAGAGAACAACGGTTAGACGGTATTTATCGTTTGTATTAAAGATTATTTTTAACATTTTGAGGTGAAAAAATGCTAAAGTTTATTTCCAACCACAAGCTGCTGTTTATCATTACACTGATCGTATTGATATTGCTTAGTATACATATAGCACTATTGATAGATACCAATTCTGTCCTTAGGGACGTTAAATCGACATACTATGGAGAAAAAGACGCTTCTGAGGTCTTGGGCACTCCGTTGGAGTCTTATTACATCCACAATCCTCGCAATGAAAGAAACATCGACACCGTCGATTTGAAAATTAGGCGGTACCTTGTTGTCCATAACGGTTCGGAAGGCTGGATATTAGCAAAAATCGAATGTGAAGCTTTTGATTCAGATGGAAAAACGGTATATGGAGAAAAAAATGTAATGGCACGCTGGTGGATAGAAAAAAAGGAGGGGAAATGGATAATTACTAAAATTAAAGATAATGCAATTGGCGGACGCATTAGTTCATTGTTCGAATAACGAATAATACTCCTCGGAAAATGGAAGGACGGCTAACCTTGTGTTAGTCGCCCTTTTGACACCCTCGGCAACGTTACCTGCCTGTCGGGTCCGTTGGGCTCGACTACCAACTACAGCTACTCTTCTCTGTCGAGAATTACAGAAGAGCAAAATCTTCGGCTGTATTTCTTGCCAAACGTGTGAATATGTGTTACACTTATGATAAAGGCGGTGTTGTTATGTTCAAAGCCATAAAAAAGCAGGCAAGGCAAAGCCTGATCAAAAACTACGGGCAGTTTCTGCTCCCCGTCGCTTTATACGAACTGCTCGCGGCGACGGCATATATAGTCCTCGGGCGCGTTTTATGGGACTGGGCACCGCTGGACACTATGATTTTGTCAGGCGTTTTGTGGTTGGCAATTCAGCTTGTCGTGCTGCCCGTTTTGGTTGCAGTTTTCTTCAGGGTAGGCATCTGCGTTACCGAGGGAAGAAAGGCATCCCTATCCGATATCAAGTCCTTCCTCAGCCGCGATAACATATTCAAAATCGTGGCTATCAGCTTGGTGCCGACCCTGCTTAACCTTATCGGCACAGTGTTCAGAACCTATGAAGATTCGTTTGACAGCGCGATAGTATTTTACCTAATTTCGTTCTCGATTTTAGCGGCACGAACCTTTGTCGGATATAAATTTTTCATCTGCAACTACCATTTTGCTAAGAACGAAGGCTCGGTAAAAGAAACCCTGAAGGCATCCTTCGGCACGATGAAGGGCAGATTCCTTAAATACTATCTCTACGGGCTCTCCTTTATCCTGTGGGATTTGCTGAGTTTCGCGATTGTTGCCGTTGACGCGGCGATATTCAAAGCTTTAGGCATACACGGTTTACTCTTCGATTTTGGATGGTCATCCTTCTTCGGATTTATGTTCTTCTACCGTCCGTTCACCAACCTTGCCGACCTGCTGTATGCAAAGCAGTTGTGTGAGGCGGAGAAGTGATAGATATGTAAGTTGTTGCAGCTTGCAACCCACTCTTGCCTCCACTTGTCAGGGGAGGTGGATTTGCCGCAGGCAAAGACGGAGGGGTAGTGCGATTTTTCCTTCTCTCCCTCAGTCAAAACCTGCGGTTTCGCCAGCTCCCTCGTCAGAGGGAGCCTTTGTTTTATTCTAAAACGCGGACAGGCAATACAGAGTGTGGTTTTCCACCAACGCACAACCTTTCATATACAAAAAAGCCTGCTCGGCTGAGCAGGCTTTTTGTTTTAATCTTGCAGTTCGAAGAACTTCGTGTTGTAGGCGAGGAGTATCTTCCCTTTCCTGCCGAGTACGAGATAGAAGGTTTCACCCTTGCGAGCGGAGTGATAGACACCCATATCGCTCATAATATACTCATCCGAAAAGGTATTATTCGCCAACCTGATTGAATATTCACCATGCGAAGCGAATTCCAAATAGTAATAAGTATGTGGAAACCAGCCAAAATCAGAGGTTATCTCTTTTCTCGAAACCACTTTGTCGGTAACTATTTTGAATCGTCCGCCGGAAATGTCCCTGTTGTCGAGATAAGCCTTGCAGAAGGCCGCAATAAGCACATAAATCAAGATGCCGACAACGACGGTGTGCAATAAATTCCTTATAAAAACATCTGCGTAAAATGCTCCTGTCGAAAGCTCGTAGACCCACATTACCGAAAGCAAAACAGCGATTGGTGCTATTATGGCGGTCACTATCCACGCGTTCTTAACATTTGCTTTATTTTGGGTCTTGTGATCTTGCTTGATCTTTTCCATTGTAAGTATTTCTTTTTGCATATAGGTTCACCTCTCTGGGAAATTATACCGCGTTTGTCGACAAAACACAACAAAAACCGCATATTGCACGAGGCGAAAGCGCCACTGCCAAAACAGCAGTGGCGCTTGAACTTTTTATTCCTCGACCTTGGCCTGCTCGATGATCTTCTTTGCCATCGACTCGGGCATATCCTCATACCTCGCAAACTCGAGGGTGAAGCTCGCTCTGCCCTGAGTCACCGAGCGCATAGCGGTGGAGAAGTCGTGCATCTCGCCGATCGGCACCTCAGCGACGATCTCGCTGAGCTTATTCTGCGCGGGATTCATACCGAGAACGCGGCCACGGCGCTTATTGATATCGCCGATGACCTCGCCCATAAAGTCGTCGGGCACCAACACGGTCAGGGTACCGACGGGCTCAAGCAGGACGGGATTGGCCTGCGCAAGACCGGTCTTATAAGCGATGGACGCGGCCGTCTTGAAGGCCATTTCGGATGAGTCAACGGGGTGATAGGAGCCGTCGACAAGGGTGGCCTTGAGTCCGACCACAGGGTAGCCTGCCAGAACTCCGCGAGCGCAGGAGTCGCGCAGACCCTTTTCAACCGCGGGGAAGAAGTTCTTGGGCACGCTTCCGCCGAAGATCTTCTCCTCGAATATCATCTCGGTGCCCTCGCTGTGCGGCTCAAACTCGATCCACACGTCGCCGAACTGGCCGTGGCCGCCCGACTGCTTCTTATGTCTGCCCTGAACCTTGACCTTCTTGCGAATGGCCTCGCGATAGGCGATCTTGGGAACTTCGAGCTTCATATCGGCGGCAAACTTGCTCTTGAGCTTGGAGGCGATGACGTCGAGATGTGACTCGCCCAGACCCGAAAGGATCTGCTCGCCCGTTTCGGCGTCAAGTGCAAACTTGATGGTCGGATCCTCCTCGATAAGCCTGAGAAGTCCTGACGCGATCTTTTCTTCCTCGCCCTTCTTGACGGCGTAGACGGCCATCGACAAGGTCGGATTGGGATACTCAACGCCCTCGAGCGTCACCTTCTTAGCAGGGTCGCAGAGGGTGTCACCCGTCATAACGTCGCTAAGCTTGGTAACGGCGCCGATATCTCCCGCGCCGACAGAGGCGGTATCGATCTGCTTTCCGCCCTTGGGGGTGAGCAGCTTACCGATGCGCTGTTCCTCGCCCGTGCGAGCGTTTATAAGGTTGGCAGAGGACGTGACCGTTCCTGAGACCACCTTGAAAAGCGAGATCTTGCCAACGAAGGGGTCGGCAACCGTCTTGAAGACGATGGCGGCGGCCGCTCCGTTGGGGTCACAGGCCACACCGCTGTCCTTAACGGTATCGGCGGTAGGCATGATCTTGGCCATTATATCGAGCGCGAGGTCGACGCCTGCGGCGATCTGCTGCGCGCCTGCAAATACGGGCACGATGTCGCCCGCGATAATTCCCGTTTTAAGTCCCGACACGATCTCGTCAGCGGTCAGCTTTTCGCCTTCGAAATATTTTTCCATAAGAGCCTCGTCCTGCGAAGCGACCGCTTCAAGCATAAGCTCGGTCAGGTTGGCGATGTTGGCGTCGTCGGGCACAGCGATCTCGGTCGCCTTGCCGTTATCATATGTATACGCCTTGCCTGCTATCAGGTCGACGTAGCCGCCGAGCGTTTCGCCGTTATAGAAGGGGGCAACAACGGGGCAGACGGCGGCGCCGTATTTACCCGTCAGCATATTGAGGACCTTGTTGTAAGCGGCGTGGGATGAGTCAAGCTTGCCGATGAAGAAGGCTCTCGGCTTGCCCTTTGCCACGCAGTAGTCATAGGCCTGCTCTGCGCCGACGTTCAGGCCCGATTTGCCTGAAAGGACGATCAGCGCGGAGTCGGCGGCACGAACCGCCTCACGCACACCGGCCGCAAAGTCAAACAGGCCGGGGGCGTCGATAATATTAAGTTTATATCCGCCTCTTTCGAGTGCGAGCACCGAAGTGGAAATGGAAACACAACGCTTTTTCTCCTCGGCATCGCCGTACATCAAGAGGGAGCCGTCAGCAGCCTTTCCCATTCTTTCGACCTCTGAGCACAGGTAAGCAGCTGCTTCGGCAAAGGTAGTCTTACCTGCGCTGGAATGGCCCAGCAACGCAAAATTCAGAATTTTGTCGGGGGAATAGTTCTTCATAATGTATGTCTCCGTTTCTGCCGAGATGAGTCGGCGTATTCTATCAATGGACGGTGTGATGGCGAGCGAATTTGACCTATTTCGCGGTTTTGCCCATAACACCCATCTTCTTGTGAAAATATTATAGCGCATTATACAAATAAATGCAATAACTTTTTAAGTTTTTTGTTGGTTATATCAAAAATTTGGCGACATATACATATAGGTTGGGGACTTACTAACCTTTAATAATGGATATATATTTCACATTTTGCGAAAATGCTTTTATTTTATAGGTAAATGTGATATAATAATCGGGCCAAACAAATTTCATATCAAGAGAGATAGTTATTCTCACAAAGGGATATTTATGCCCTTTTGCGAGCACAACAACTATACGAATTTGGTAAAAACGCAAGTTCCGTCAAGTTGTTGTGTAGAAGCTCTATCACCTCTTGAAATTTGTTTGGCGACAAATCGGAAGCTTGCGTTTTTCGTGCGCGGCTTCGGTCGCGCATTTTTTGTTTTTGGGAGGGTCAAAATGAGTAAAATATTGGGAGCACGCCTGCGCGAGTGCAGAAAAAAGCTCGGCCTTACGCAGTTGGAAGTCGCCAATCACCTCAACTTAGAGCGTTCCGCCTACACTTTTTACGAAACGGGCAAGAGCGAGCCGCCCCTGAAAACATTATATAAATTGACACAGCTTTACGGCGTCTCTGCCGATGAATTGATAAAGCCTCTCACCAAGTGAGAGGCTTTTGTTGTATCTTCTTATTCAAACAGGTCGGCGACCGATTTAAGATGCTCGATTATCGGCAGATGCTGAGGGCAGGCCGACTCGCACTGACCGCAGGCGATACATTCGCTCGCCTTGCCGAATTGGGCGGTCAGGCGGGAATAATATTCCTCGTGAGGAGTCCAGCTCTCGCTCTTGTCCTGCTTTTCGGCGTTGTAGAGGGAGAAATATTTCGGAATAGCGATGTTCATCGGGCATCCGTCGGTGCAGTAGGAGCAGCCCGTGCAGGCGATGGCAATGTCAGAGTTAATAATGTCTGCGGCACGCTTTACAAGGGCCGTTTCATCCTCGCTGAGAGGCTCAAAGTCGGCCATATAGGCGGTATTGTCCTCCATTTGCTCCATATTGCTCATTCCCGAAAGCACCAGCATAACGTTGTCAAGGCTTGCCGCAAACCTGACCGCCCAGGAGGGCACCGACCAATCAGGGTGGCGGTCGAGGAACATCTGCTCAACGCTGTAGGGCACCTTTGCAAGCGTGCCGCCCTTGACCGGCTCCATTACGATGACCGGCTTGTTGTGGCGGCAGGCCGTCTCATAACAGAGACGGGACTGAATGGCCTCGCTCTCCCAGTCGAGATAGTTTATCTGCAGCTGGACGAAATCGACCTCGGGATGCTCGGTCAGGACGCGGTCGAGCAGCTCGGCGTTGTCGTGGAAGGAAAAGCCCATCTTTTTAACAAGGCCCTGCGCCTTTTTCTCGGCCAGCCAGCCGAAGCAGTCAAACTCGGTGTAGACCTTGTAGTGATCGGTGCCGAGGTCGTGCAAAAGGTAGTAGTCGAAGTAGTCGACCCCTGTCTTCCTGAGCTGTTCGTTGAATATCCTGTCGCAGTCATCGGCAGTCTTGACAAAGGCGGAATGAAGCTTGGTCGCAAGGGAGAAGCTTTCGCGCGGATAGCGGTCGACCAGCACCTCCTTAACGGCATTCTCACTCTCGAAGCCGCAATACATCCACGCGGTATCGAAATATGTAAATCCGCGCTCAATAAAAATATCTACCATCTTTTTTGTCAATTCAATATCGATCGACTTGTCGTTATTGGGGTCGACAAGGGGCAGTCGCATAAGTCCGAAGCCTAATTTTTTCATATCTGTTCTCCTTTGGATATATAAGGTGAAATCTAAGCCTTGATCTATACATATATTATATAATGGGGGCGCAGGTCATTTCAAGAATTATTTCGCAATATACAAATATTACAGAACGATTACAAATTATTACAAATTATTACAAATCGGCAACCCATATTGAAAATCTGCTTAAAGAATGTTATACTGACCATAATAGGAGGTGAGCCCATTATGTCAATGCCGTTGTTTTGGCTGATATTGGCTTTGTTTTTCCTCATCATTGAGCTGTTGACGACGACACTTGTTTCGGTCTGGTTCATACCTGCCTCACTTGTGACCGCGCTGGTAGCTCTGGTGTGGGATAACATCCCCGCGCAGATAGTCATATTCTTGGTTTTGTCGGTGGTGTCGCTTGTGCTGTTCAACAAGTTCTACCGAGGCAAGCTTAAGAAAAGGAGCGACTCCGTCAACGCGGATCAGCGTCTGATCGGACGCTCAGCCACCGCCACCGAGCCCATTTCTTCCGAGGGAGGAAAGGTGCTTGTGGGGGACATATACTGGCGCGCCGTTAATGAAGATGACTCGGTCATCGAATCGGGCGCGTTTGTTGAGATCAAGTCGGTAAACGGCACGACCCTCGTCGTGTCAAAAAAATAAACCATACCTAAAAAGGAGCTGTGTTCTATGGGACCTATTGCTATCACGATTCTGTCGGTTGTCGGCGTGATCATCGCCATCACCCTCATCAACTGCATCAAGATCATTCCGCAGGCTACCGCCTGTGTCGTTGAGCGCCTCGGCGCCTATCATCAGACCTGGGGTACAGGCGTGCACTTCAAAGCACCCATCATCGACCGTATCGCGCGCCGCGTTTCCCTCAAGGAAATGGTGGTCGATTTCCCGCCCCAGCCGGATATCACCAAAGATAACGTTACTATGTCCATCGACACGGTCGTTTTCTACCGCATCGTCGACCCCAAACTGTACACCTACGGCGTTGAGCGTCCGATGATGGCCATCGAGAACCTGACCGCCACCACCCTGCGTAATATCATCGGTGACCTCGAACTCGACGCAACCCTTACCTCCCGTGACGTCATCAACTCCAAGATCACCAACGTGCTCGACGAGGCAACTGACGCCTGGGGTATCAAGATCAACCGCGTTGAGTTGAAGAACATTATGCCTCCGAAGGAAATTCAGGACTCAATGGAGAAGCAGATGAAGGCTGAGCGCGAGCGCCGTGAGAAGATCCTTCAGGCCGAAGGTGAGAAGAAGTCGGCCATCCTCGTTGCCGAGGGTGAGAAGGCTTCGGCCATTCTGCGTGCCGAAGCTGAAAAGGAGTCGGCTATACTTCGCGCCGAGGCCGTCAAGGAAGCTAAGATCCGAGAGGCTGAAGGTGAGGCCGAAGCCATCCTGAAGATCCAGCAGGCTACCGCCGACGGTATCAAGATGATAAACGAGTCTGCTCCCACGAGCGAGGTGCTCAAGCTCAAGTCGCTTGAAGCCTTTGCCGCCGCTGCCGACGGACAGGCGACCAAGATCATCATCCCGTCCGAGATTCAGGGCATCGCAGGTCTTACCTCGGGCATCGTTGAGACCGTAGCAAAGAAATAAAACCCGATATAGCAAAAACACCGTGGATTCCGATGAATCCACGGTGTTTTATTTAGTCTTTAAGCCTGCCAGACAGCGTTCCAGAAGCGGTCGAGGGAATCGTCATCCCTTGCATCAGGGGTTTGGTCACACTTGACCAGCGACCATTTTTCCGAAAGCTCAGCAGTCTCTCCTGCCCCAACCCTTTCAACAGGGCCGAGGGCCTCCATTTCAAGTATACCTGCGCTGATATAGGTCTCGAAGGAGACTCCGCCATCCTCGTATCTCTTGCTCGGGTCGTGGGGGGCATATTCCTTGCGGAAGACCTCCTCGCCGAGTGCGTAAACGACCTTTCCGCCGACGTTGTTGGTGCCGAGCTTGAAGGCGGAGCAGATTGCGGCGGGGTCCTGCCTGAAGCTCATATACCGCTCGCCGTTATAGAAGCGAGGGTCGTTAGCCTTGGAATATGACCACAGCGACAGCACCCGATTGGGCAGGTAGCCGCTGTTGAGGGTGGAATGGGGTATTATTTCAAGGCCGCCCAAATTCATCGCCGACACCGTCCACACGGCAAACTCCCTTGCCTCGTCGCGCATATTTTTGACGCGGTTAAAGACCTGCATTTCGGCCTTTTCGGGATGCATAACAATCTCCAGCGAAAGCTGAATGTCGTTCCTGCGCTGAACGTCAGGGGTGAAGCAAACGCCGTTCTCGGTATAGGTCACCTCGACGGGCTCGTTGTCGGGGTAGTAGGTCTCGGGAGCGCGCTCGGGAGTTATCCAGATGCGGTGGCCGCCGTAAAGATAAGCCACGGTGCCCTCTCCGTAGTAGGCATCATACTCCGCACCCTTCCATTGAGTCGCGCGGTCGACCTCGTTTTGCATCATATTCTGTCCGCCGACAAAGCCGAAGCGCAATATTCTCGGGCCGACGTCAATGGAAACGTAGGCCTCGATGACCCCGTTGGTCACGGCAAGGCAACGGCCGAAATTCTCATACTCTTTTACCTCATAATACTTTACCATTATTGCTTCTCCTCTCAACATTACTTGACTATTATCCCGTTGGTAAGGGTGGTGCCGCAGGCTTGAGCTTTGGGCAGAGTCAGGCCGTAGAGGTCGTCGGCGGCACACTCGAGGGCGAAAATAGCCGCTCCCCTCTCGTTAAGCTGTTGGCTGTCCTTTGCTCTCGCCAGTATCGGCAGGGTCGGCTTACAGCTTGAAAGCAGTTCGCGACCGCGTGAGTTCATTCCGAGCAATCGTATATATTGGGGCGGCGTATCATACACCTCTCGGGTAAGGCCAAGCAGGGCGTACAGCAGTATGCGCCTGAGTCGCGCATGGGTGTAGCGTTTCGATTTGACCGCCGAGAGAATCTGCTCGACCGAGCCAAACTCCCGAGACGCGCGGAAAAGGCGGTTTTCGAGCCCCTCGCTTATATCGGGCAGGTCGGCAAGCGCCTTTACCGAAGCCTTGCGCAAGGCGACCAGCAGAGCGGCGTCGAGGCGGCTCAAATCGGCAGGGCATCGGCCCTGTTCAATCTCACTTTGCAATATGTCGAAGGCAGCACTCGGCATCCACTCTTTTACCTTTGAAATGTCGCCGCTGATTATCGCCTGCCGTATGGCAGAGGCACTCGCAATTCCGTCAACCGCTTGTCCGTCATGAGCGGCGCCTTTGCGGCAGATGGCTCGCGGGATTATGTCGGCACCCAATTGAGTAATGGCGCGGATATATTCGACCGCGAGGGTGTCGTTGGGGTCGCGCAGCACCTCTGACCTTGCGCCGACGGCGGCCACGGCCGCCTGTCGTGCCGCGGCAAAGGGCTCGCCCGAATCGAGCAATTCGCGCATACGGGAAGTGACCGCCTCACTCTCGAGCACCGATGCGACCTCGCTCAAAATCTTCGCATCGCCGCTTTCCGAGCCGAAATACAGCTCGTCCACCCCACCCAATGCCGCAAGTGTGCCCACCGCACCCAACGCGAAGCGCTGTGCGGTAGCAACCGCGTATGGCAAAGGCAGTTCGAGAACAAGGTCAACGCCGCCCTCAAGGGCCTTCTCGCAACGCGCCTTCTTGTCGCATATTGCGGCATCGCCGCGCTGGACGAAGTTGCCGCTCATAACCGCAACAACGTGGGTCACCCCTGCCGAGCGCATCTGCTCAACAAGATATGCGTGCCCGTGGTGGAAGGGGTTGTACTCCGCAACAATGCCGCCGACCTTCAAATTCTCTCACCTCGCGAAATATTACTTGAAAATTTATGCATTCTGTTATATTATATCTTTATATGGAATGCCGTTACCATTATACCCCAAATGAACCGGTAGCGCAACAACCTAATTTGTATGATTTTTATGAGAGGACAGTGTAGAAGAAATGGAAACTAAGATCTTGGTTGTCAACGCAGGTAGTTCTTCCCTGAAGTACCAGTTGATCGATATGAACGGCGAAAAGGTGCTCGCAAAGGGTCTGTGCGACCGCATCGGTCCCGGAGGCCACATTAAGCACACCACCGCCGACGGCCGCAAGTACGAGGCCGACATTCCTATGCCCACCCACGCGGAAGCCTTTGACGCATTTATGGCCGCTATGACCGGCGAGGAGTACGGTGTTATCCGCTCCCTCGACGAGATCACTGCCGTCGGCCACCGCATCGTTCAGGGCGGCGCCATCTTCAAGGAGTCCTGCCTCGTAAACGACAAGGTCATCGACGATATCGAGGCCCTCGGCGAGCTTGCTCCCCTTCACAACCCTGCTCACGTGCTCGGCATCCGCGCCTGCGTAAACTGTCTTGGCAAGGAGGTTCCTCAGGTCGTCGTTTTCGACACCTCCTTCCACGCAACTATGCCTGCAAAGGCCTATATGTTCGCTATGCCCTATGAGTTCTATGAAGAGGACAAGGTCCGCAAGTACGGCGCTCACGGCACCTCCCACCGCTATGTCAGCGGCCGCTGTGCCGAAATTATGGGCAAGAAGGATATCAAGGTCATCACCTGCCATCTCGGCAACGGCTGCTCCATCACCGCTGTCAAGAACGGCAAGTGCGTCGACACCAGTATGGGTCTGACTCCCCTTGACGGTATGATGATGGGTACCCGTTCAGGTGCCGTTGACCCGTCGGCCGTCCTCTACATTATGGATAAGAAGGGCTACACCCCCTCTCAGATGTCCGATATCCTCAACAAGAAGTCGGGTGCCCTCGCCATTTCGGGCGTATCCAACGACAACCGCGACATCTGTGCCGCCGCTGAGTCGGGCAACGAGCGTGCCGCTCTTTCCCGCGATATGCAGAACTACCACATCATCAAGCTCATCGGCTCCTATGCCGCCGCTATGGACGGCGTTGACGCCATCGTTTTCACCGGCGGTATCGGCGAAAACAGCAGCGAGACCCGCAGCGACGTCTGCAAGAGCCTGACCTACCTCGGCGTCGACATCGACTACGAGCTTGACAAGACTGTCCACGGCACCGAGACTGAGCTTTCCACCGCTGACTCCAAGGTCAAGGTCTACGTCATCCCGACCGAAGAGGAGCTTATGATCGCTCGCGACACCCTCGCAATCATTTCTAAATAATTCTTGCAACCTATGCGGTGCGCCAAATGCGGTGCGCCGCATTTTTTGAAAAAGTGAAGGTGGAATTTAGCGATTTATCTTGACAAAGTGCCGTAATTATAGTATAATTCGTAGCATATTTTTGATATATGTTTTACCGTATGAAAGGAGAATTTCTTATGAAAAACGCTTATTTGCAGTCGGTTTATGAGGACGTTGTCAAGCGCAACCCCAACGAACCGGAATTCCAGCAGGCTGTGTACGAGGTTCTTGAATCCCTCCAGCCCGTTATCGAGCAGAATCCTCAGTTTGAGAAGGCCGGCATCATCGACCGTATGGTCGAGCCTGAGCGCCAGATCGTTTTCCGCGTTTCGTGGGTCGACGATAAGGGCGAGGTCCACGTCAACCGCGGCTTCCGTGTACAGTTCAACTCGGCTATCGGACCCTACAAGGGCGGTATTCGTCTGCACCCCTCTGTCCACGCCTCGGTCATCAAGTTCCTCGGCTTTGAACAGACCTTTAAGAACAGCCTGACCGGTCTGCCCATCGGCGGCGGTAAGGGTGGCTCCGACTTCGATCCCAAGGGCAAGTCGGACAACGAGATCATGCGCTTCTGCCAGAGCTTCATGACCGAGCTTGCCAAGCACATCGGTGCTGATACCGACGTACCCGCAGGTGACATCGGCGTAGGCGCTCGCGAGATCGGCTTTATGTACGGCCAGTACAAGAGACTGCGCAACGAATTCACCGGCGTTCTGACCGGTAAGGGTCTGACCTACGGCGGCTCCCTTGCTCGTACTCAGGCTACCGGCTACGGCCTGTGCTACTTCACCGAGGAAATGCTCAATCAGATGAAGAACGACTCCTTCAAGGGCAAGACTGTCGTTATCTCCGGCTCGGGCAACGTTGCTATCTACGCTAACCAGAAGGCCACCGAGCTTGGCGGTAAGGTTGTCGCTATGTCCGACTCCAACGGCTATATCTACGATCCCAACGGCATTGACCTTGCCGTTGTCAAGCAGATCAAGGAGGTCGAGAGAGGCCGTATTAAAGAGTACGCCGAGCGCGTTTCGGGTGCCGTTTACACCGAGGGTTGCAAGGGCATCTGGACGATCCCCTGCGACATCGCTCTCCCCTGCGCTACCCAGAACGAGCTTGATGAGGATGGCGCAAAGGCCCTCGTTAAAAACGGCGTAATGGCCGTTGCCGAGGGTGCAAATATGCCCTCTACTCCCGAGGCGGTCGCTGTGTTCCAGAATAGCGGCGTTCTCTTCGGACCCGCAAAGGCTGCCAACGCAGGCGGCGTTGCTACCTCCGCTCTCGAGATGAGCCAGAACTCCATGCGTTACAGCTGGACCTTCGAGGAGGTCGACCAGAAGCTCCACGGCATTATGGTCAACATCTTCCACAACTCCTTCGATGCCGCTAAGAGATACGGTATGGAGGGCAACCTCGTTGCAGGTGCTAACATCGCCGGCTTTGAAAAGGTTGCAAACGCTATGCTCGCTCAGGGCGTTGCCTATTAAGATTTCCAAATGCAAAACCGCAAGGACGAATTGTCCTTGCGGTTTTTTCATATTAACTTCTATCCTTCGGCTTTGCGAAAAGGGATGCGATATATGCGAACACTATCGCCGCCGTTACGCCGCCTGCCGAGGCGGTCAGACCGCCCGTTATTGCGCCGAGCAGGCCCTTGTCCTTGACCGCTTCCTTAACCCCCTGCGCGAGCAGATGGCCAAATCCCGTGAGCGGAACGCTTGCGCCGCAGCCTGCCCATTCAACGAGGGGGCCGTATAGTCCGATGGCGCTCAGGATAACCCCTGCGACCACGTATCCGACAAGCACGCGCGCAGGGGTCAGCTTGGTCCAATCTATCAACTGCTGACCTATAAGGCAGATAACACCGCCCACCAAAAACGCCTTTATATATTCACCCAGCATCAAAAAACCGCCTTTCCTTTGGGTCTATCTTCCCCGAGGGAAAGGTTATTTATACCGTTGACGATTGAAAAAGGCCGCAAGGTGTGCTAAAATGCCCTTATAAAGCAATTTTATCGCAAGAGAGATGTTGTTATGTCAACCAAAATCGTGCTGACAGGTGGCTCAGCCGCAAAAATAGATGCGGCACTTACCCTGCTTCGCGACAGGCTCACTGAGTTTGGGTGGAATATAATTTTGCCCTGTGAAACGGCCGCGAGCCCCGATGAAAATGAAAAGACCCTCGCCGTTTACCCCTTTGGCGAGGATGAAAAGGTGCCCGAAAGCTTGGCCGAGCGGGATGCCTTTGAAGGCGTGTTTGTGCTTGTTGAAAATGAGCAGGCAAACGAGCGCAAGGCGGTGACCGATTGGGTGGGACATCCGCATTTGCGAGTGGTGGACGTAGGCGAGTCCTGCGAGCCCCTCTTGGACGAGGTGACCGCCCTGCTCGGCATACCCGAGCCGCGTGAGATAGAGAGGAAATTTCTGATAAAAATGCCCGACCTGCAGATGCTTGCCTCCCTGCCCGAATGTCGTGCAGTTAAGCTGTCGCAGACCTATATCCTGCTGCCCGACGGGACCAACGCGCGAGTGCGCCGTCGCGGTGATGGTGAGGATTGCAGCTATGTCAAGACGGTCAAGCAAAGGCTGACCGACCGCACCCAAATCGAGATAGAAGAGCCGCTCACCGCTGAGGAATACCGTGATCTGCTCAACTTTGCCGACCCGATGCGCCGAAGCATTGAAAAGACGCGGTACTGCCTTGTGTGGCGCAACACCTACTTTGAGTTGGACGTGTTTGATTTTTGGGACAGGCAGGCATTCCTTGAGGTAGAATTGCTCAGCGAGGAGCAGGAGATATCCCTGCCACCCTTTTTAGAGGTGCTTCGCGAGGTCACCGACGACTCTGCCTACGGCAACTCCGCCCTCGCTCTGTCCATCCCCGACCAAGATTAGACGCAAAAACAGCCCGCAAAAATTGCGGGCTGTTTTCCTTTAGTCAATATTACTCAGCGTCCTGAGCATCGGCACAGTCGTCACTGCACATAGGGCACTCGTCGCAATCCTCGTCACAATCCTCGCAGTCAAACTCATAGCACTCACCGGCGCAAAGGCAACGCTTACGCTCGACGAAGTAGTATACGGCGTAGGCAATACCTGCAAGAGCGGCCAGAGTAGCAACAACGATTCCGATAACGGCAAAAACGTTACAATTCTTTTTCATATTAAAAACCTCCGTTAGTTTATTTCCTGATTTAATGATACTCGAAATTTGCGGTTTTGTCAACTACATAAAAGGGGCCAAAAGGCGCAAGACCGACTCCTTGACCCGCTCGGTGAAGGGTCTCTTACTCATTGAGTCAAGGGTTATCTCCTCGCTTTGCTCAAAAAGCTGAGAAATATGCTCCGACACCTGCCCGACCGCCTCGTTACCGCACAACCACGCGCCGCATTCAAAGTGGAAATAAAAGCTGCGGTAGTCAAGATTGACCGAGCCGACACAAGCGACCTCGTCGTCCGAAACAAACAGCTTGGAATGGATGAAGCCGGGGGTGTACTCGTATATCCTGACACCCGACCTGAGCAACCCCGTATAGTAGGAACGGGTGACGGGATGGACGTACCACTTGTCGCGCACCTTTGGGGTTATAATGCGAACGTCGACACCCGAAAGTGCCGCCTGCCTTAGCGATATCTCCATATTGTCGTCGAGAATGAGGTATGGCGTGGTGATGTAGACGTACTTTTCGGCGCAACGGAGTATCTGCATATACAGGTTTTCGGCAGGGTTTTCGGGGTTGAAGGGGCCGTCGCAATAGGGCTGGCAGTACCCTTTGGCATCGACAGGCTCGGGAAGGGGCGGCGGTGTAAAGTCGGTGCCGTTGATGAAGCTCCACATACTCAAAAACATTGTCGTGAAGGAATTGACGGCGCTTCCCCTTATGACCACCGCGCTGTCCAGCCAATGACCGTGGCGCTTCCAGACGTTGATGTACTCGTCGCCGATGTTGAAACTGCCCGTAATAGCCGTCTGACCGTCGATGATGACCATCTTGCGATGGTTGCGGTTGTTCATAAACATATCGACCGACGGCCTGATGGGGTTAAAGACCGACACCTTGATGCCGTCCTCGCGCATTCGGCCAAAAAAGCCCTTGTACTGTCGGTTGATGGAGCCGAAGTCGTCGAACATAATGCGTACGTCGAGACCCTGCTGAGCCTTGGACTTTAGTATTTTGTGTATGGCGTCCCACATTATACCTTCCGACAGAATAAAAAATTCCATATAGATGCTGACCTCTGCACTTTCGAGCTCCTCGAGCAAGCGGTGCCAGATGTTTTCCCCCAACTGCACGTATTCCACCGAGGTATCGGCATAAACGGGATAGCCCGACCCCCTTTTCAGATAGGCCGACTGCCTCGCCGCCTGCGGATGTCGCTTTGCCAGCGCCTGCAAGACCGCGCGGTCATCTCGAAGACAAGCGGAACTGCTCTCGTCGAGGGCGCGAAGTCGCCGTTTGACACGTGGGACCACCCTGCTTCCGCCACGTATGAGATAGAAAAAGCACCCCACAAGCGGAAACACGACGATAAATAGTATCCACGCCATTTTATAGCTCGCGTTGGAGGGCTGATTTGCGATATAAATGACAAAGACCACTCCGACAAGCTGGAATATGGTATATATAAGCGCGGCGCTTATCTTCAGCCAATAGAACATCGCCAAAATAAGCGCAAGCTCGGCCACAACGCAGACTCCTGCGATTATAAGCCGAACCGATATCGGAAATCCGCGACGCTTCTTGCCTTTCAATTCCACATCTCCTAACAATAACGGGCAGTGCCTTAAAAACACTGCCCGCAAATTTTAATATGTTACTTTTTCAACCAGTCGGGCGTTTCAATGGAATCCTTTGATTCATCAAATTCCGCCACTTCATATTCGCCCGTCAGTTTATAGGTGTTGCCATCCTCCCCGATGGTGCATATCACCGAGCAATTATATGCCGTCACGCCCTGCTTCGAGATGCGCACCGATACCACGAAGTAGCTGACCGACACTTCGGTCGACTCCTCCTGAAGATCGATGCCGCCTAAAAGAGATTGAACTATCCTTTCGGCCCTGTCGGTCTTGAGGGTGAAGGTGTAGCGATCCTCCCCGTTAAAACTGGCGCTCGCCACGTCATTCTTTGAAAACTCAAAAGAGGTATCGAGCCAGTTGCTCAGCGGCTGTTTGGCATAATCCTCGGTCTGGGTCAGTTTAGAACTGTTGTCGGGGTCGACGAAGTCGGTGTATTTGCTGTATACGTAGGCTTCATTCTTCTCCTTGACCGCAAATAGCCCGTCCACAGAGGAGTACTGCTCCTTGTTATGCTTATCCTTGGCGGTGACCGTAACGGTGCAGACGGCATCCATTCCGTCGCTCTTGGCGTCGGTAACACAGCTTTCAAGCAGGACGGTCGCAGAGTCGATGACAGCCGAATAGGTCTGCTTGCCCGAATAGACATAGCTTTGCTTGGCGAGGGTGGTGTTCAGCGCCGTCTGATATGCAAAGAAGGCATCGGCTACGCTTATGCTGTTATCCTTGCTCTGCGTCGAGGAAACGGGATCAGACGCCTCAGGGGCGGTCTCTGACCTTGAGGACGAATCCCCGATGGTGTTGAAGTTGCCCGAGGTCATAATATCGTTGGCGCTATCGGTATGCAGGGAATCGCCTTCGGCCGAATCGGCCTCACCGCATCCTGCAAAACATATCAGCAGCATCAGCGCGGTAAGCAAGATCAATATCCGCTTCATATCTGAATTGTCCTCCTAAACAGTTTTAGTAGACTTTGCCCAAGTATACATCAACAACAAGAACTTTTCGGATATTTTATCACGCTTAGCGAATTTTGTCAAACTGTGGAGATAAAAGGTCACGGTTACCTTTCTTTCATCGGCTTATAGTCCCGACGGGGCAGGACCGCCTTGTAGGCAGGGCGGATTATCTTGCCGGCGTTAATAAGCTCTTCCATACGGTGAGCACTCCAGCCCGCGATACGCGAGATGGCAAAAACAGGAGTATAAAGCTCCTCGGGGAGTCCCAGCATATCATAAACGAAGCCGCTGTAGAAGTCGACGTTGGCGCTGACACCCTTGTACATCTTGCGCTTGCCTGCGATGATCTGCGGTGCAAGCTGCTCGACACGCGCATAAAGCTCGTACTCGCGGTGAAGCCCCTTCTCCTGCGAGAGCTGCTCTACGAACTGCTTGAGCACCCTTGCACGCGGGTCAGAGAGAGAGTAAATGGCGTGTCCGATGCCATAGACCAAGCCCGAACGGTCAAAGGCCTCCTTCTGCACGATACGGGTAAGGTAGGCGTTAAGCTCGTCGATATCCTCCCAGTCCTTGACATTCTCCTTGATGTCGTCGAACATACGGCGCACCTTGATGTTGGCGCCTCCGTGCTTGGGGCCCTTCAGCGAGCCGAGAGCCGCGGCTATGGCAGAATAGGTATCGGTACCCGACGAGGTGACGACGTGGGTGGTAAAGGACGAGTTGTTACCGCCTCCGTGTTCTGCGTGGAGTATCAAACAAAGGTCAAGCAGTCTTGCCTCCAGCTTGGTATACTTGCCGTCGACGCGAAGCATATGCAACAGATTTTCGGCGGTGGAAAGACTGTCGACCGGCTCGTTTATAAAGAAGCGGTTGGAGTCGCGCAGATAGTAATCGTAGGCCTGATAGCTGTAGACCGCGAGCATCGGGAACATCGCGATAAGCTGGATGCACTGACGCAGCACGTTGGGGATAGAGGTGTCGTCGGGGTTGTTGTCGTAGGAATACATCGTCAGCACGCTTCTGGCAAGGGAGTTCATCATATCGTTGCTGGGGGCCTTCATAATAATATCGCGCACGAAGGAATTGGGCAACGAGCGGTAGCTGGCGAGCACCTGCTTAAAGCGTTCAAGCTCATCGGCGGTGGGCAGTTCACCGAAAAGGAGCAGGTAGACCGTCTCCTCAAAGCCGAACCGCTCGTCACGAATAAAGCCGTCAACCAGCTTCTCGACGTCATAGCCGCGATAAAAAAGCTTGCCGTCGCAGGGAACAGATTCCCCGTCGACCATCTTTTTTGCATATATCTCCGATATCTCGGTAAGGCCGGTCAGCACGCCGTTTCCGTTAAGGTCGCGCAGGCCGCGATTGACCTTATGCTCGGCGTATAGTGACGGTTCGATGACGCATCTGCTTTCGCAAAGGGACGAAAGTTCAAGTATATCGGGCGTCAGTTCGGCGTAATTTCTCTTTGCCATAGTTGGTTCCTCCTGTATCTTGCTGATATTGATTGTAGCATTAAATTATGTGGCTTTTGTGAATTGGCTGTGAATTTGTCCATACAGACCGTCACTTGTTTTTCCTGAATTGAGAGCGGTATTCGGCAGGGGTCATACCGATATAATGCTTCATCGTCTTGTAGAAATAGGACGTGTCGTAAAACCCGAGCATCTCCGATATCCCGGCGATGGTTATGTCGCTGCTCTTGAGCAGTTCACAGGCCACCTGCATCTTCCTGACTGCGATATAAGCGGTGGGGCTCATCGAGTACCGCTCCTTGAACCGTTTGCGGAAGGTGGTCTCGCTCATACCGCACATCTGCGCAAGCTCGGGTATCGCGATCCTCTCAGCATAGTTTCGGTCGATGTACTCACTGCATTTTTCCACGCCCGACAGGTCGGCATCCTCCGAAGCGGCGACCAGTCTCTGCAACAACGACAGAAAGGCAGTCTTGGTGCGCAGGCGGTCCATAGTAGTCTTGTAGGTGCCCGAAACGGTACGAAATTCCTTCAGCAAGCCGCCGTCACGGTCGACGCAAAGCCTTTTTATACCGTCGCTCAGGCATATTTCGTTGCCATCGGTATCGGTCAGCAGGAAGTTGACAAGCACGCACTTCATCCTGTCGTGGTTGCCCGCAAGAAACTCCGCTTCGTACTTCTGCCCTTTCGGCAGATAGACCACGCTTCCCTTAGACACCTCGGTGACCCTGCCGAGCAGGTCGGTATATACGATCTTGCCCGATATCACGATGTTGAATCCGTGGTCGGGACGGGCCGTATCGATGAAGCTGAACTTGGCACCGTCGGCCCAGCTCTGATTGACCGAATTGATGCCGCTCGCATTAAAATCTACAAACGGCAGATCCCTGATCTCAACGATTTTCACTTCTATCACCTATATTTATTATACACATGCCTGTTGAAAAATACAACCGCTAATTTTGTATTTTACATTGCAAAGAGACCGCCGTTTGTTTATCATTTAATAAAAGGAGTGTGTTATATGAAGGTTACAAAGTATACTACAAACGGCCACGGCGTTCTGCGAAGCGAGCCTGTGTTTCCTTCGGGTACCGAGTGCGGTGCCGCGTTGCACATTATGGTTGAAGCTGAGCCGACCAACGTCTGCAAGGGCTTCGGTGTCGCGCTGACAGGTTCTTCCTGCTACGAGCTTTCGCTGATGGACCCTGCCGAGAGGAAGAAACTGCTGACCCATATCTACGGCAAGGACGGACTCAACTTCAGCATCGCCCGCTTGCCCATCGGTTCCTGCGACTATTCTGCCGAGATATATACATACGACGACCTGCCGGACGACGTCGAACTCAAGCATTTCTCCATTGAGCGCGACCGCGCCTACATCCTCCCGATGATAAAGGAGATCCTCGAGATCCGTCCCGACCTGCGCTTCTACGCTTCGCCTTGGAGCCCTCCCGGTTGGATGAAGACGGGCGGATTTATCTGCGGCGGCTATATGCGTTCGAAATACATCGATGTTTACGCAGACTATATCATCAAGTACCTCGAGGCATATGAAGCCGAGGGTATCCATATCTCCGCCATTACTCCGCAGAACGAGCCCGACGTTGACCAGATGGGCCGCTTCCCTGCTTGCATCTGGAATCCAGATCAGGAGGCCGAGTACATCTTCACCCTTTCCAAGAAGCTCAAGGCTAAGGGTATGGATGTTGACATCTGGTTCCACGACCACAACTTCCTCGGCTGGCGCCGTGTCAACTGGATGCTCGAGGAATATCCCGAACTGCTTGACTGCTGTTCCTCGGCCGCTTTCCACTACTACACAGGCTGCATTGAGATGATCGACAAGATCAAGCAGGATCATCCGCAGATAAAGTTCCAGTTCACCGAGGGCGGCCCGCGCCTTCAGGATTGCTACGACTCCGATTGGTGCAAGTGGGGCACTATGATGGCAAAGGCCTTTAACCACGGTTGCGAGTCCTTCACGGGCTGGAACCTTTTACTTGACGAGGAAGGCCGTCCCAACGTCGGCCATTGCTACTGCGCAGGTCTCGTCACCCTCAACAGCACGACAAGAGAACTGTCCTACAGTGGCCAGTTCCGCGCCTTTGAGCACTTCTCCCACTTCATTCAGAACGGTGCAAAGATCTACCGCTCACACGTCAACAACGACGGTTACTGCATTTCAAACTTCCGTAGTCTGAAGTTTGAGACCGTCTCACTCGTGGCCGAAAACTCCGACGGAACACTTGTAATGCAGGTCATCAACCCCAACGCCGAGAAGCGTCAATGCCAATACTTCTACAAGGGCAACTGGTGGTACTTCGACGTTATGGAGAACTCCATCTCCACCCTCGTTTTCGAGGACTAAGTTATACCAAAACGCCCTC
>JAZQID010000053.1:0-6144 GCA_045540915.1 Acutalibacteraceae bacterium | reverse complement strand
GTTGGGTATGGCTACCCGTGCAGGCAAGCTTTGTCCGGGCTTTTCGCGTTGCAGCAGCGCGATCAAGTCCTCGAAAGCCAATTTGGTGATCGTTTGCCGCGATATGTCCGATAAAACGGTTAAAGAAGTCCGCTTTCTGTGTGATAAATTTAACACTCCCGTTACGGAGTCGGACATCACTATTGAGGAGCTTTCCGTCACCATCGGTTTTAAGGCCGGTGTATGTGCTGTTTGCGACGAGGGATTCGCCCGCAGTATTGCTTCTCTTATCAACAGTATTGGGAAGGATGATTAAGCTATGATGATCAAGTACAGGGTACATGAGGTTGCTAAGGATTTCGATATCCCGAGCAAAAATATTGTTACCATACTTAAGGAACATTTCGGCGTTGAGAAAAAGTCCCAGACCGCCCTTGAGGAAAACGAGCTTAACGTTATTTTTGATGCGGTGACTATGGAGCGTCAGGTTGAAAGCTTCGACGCCTACTTTGCCGCAGGAGAAGAGGCTCGCAAGGCGCGTAAGGAGCAGGCCGAAAAGGAGAAGGCCGACCGTGCCGCTGAGCAAGCGCGCATTGCCGCTGAGTTTTTAGCAGCGGCTAAGGCGGCTCAGGCACCTGCTAAGGCTGAAGAGAAGCCCGCTAAGGCCGAAGCAAAGCCTGCCGCTGAGGCTCCAAAGGCACCTGCCGCTGCCGAGGTAAGACGCCCCGTCGAAAAGAAAAAGGGTCCCTCCGAGAAGCCTAACCGCGGACCGCAGGAGATCCATTACGTTGACACCCGCACCTCCAACGTTGAGCTTGACCGCTACAACGAGAAGTACGAGTCTATCGCTTCCGACCGCGGAATCAACACCGCTACCAGCAACTCACGTCAGCAGGTCAAGAAGCGTCCTCAGCAGAATTTCAATAAAAAGGGCAACAAGCACAAGATGACCGAGGAAGAAAAGATGCGTCGTCTGCAGCTTGAGCGCATTAAGAAGACACCTATCAAGATCACCGTCGGCGAAAGCATCACCGTCGGCGACCTTGCCGCCAAGATGAAGAAGACCGCCGCAGAGGTCATCAAGGAGCTTATGAAGCTGGGTGTAATGGCCGCTGTCACGCAGGAGATCGACTTCGACACCGCTGAGATCGTTGCAACCGAAATGGGTGCACAGGTCGAGCGCGAGGTGGTCGTCACCATTGAAGAGAGGATCATGGACGATACGCAGGATACCGATGAGAACCTCCTGCCCCGCGATCCCGTTGTCGTTGTTATGGGCCACGTCGACCACGGCAAGACCTCCCTGCTTGACGCCATCCGTAACAAGAACGTCGTTGACACCGAAGCCGGTGGTATTACCCAGCACATCGGCGCTTACCGCGTAAACATCAACGGACGCGACATCACCTCCCTTGTCACCCCCGGACACGAGGCCTTCACCGCTATGCGTGCGCGTGGTGCTATGGCCACCGATATCGCCATCCTCGTCGTTGCGGCCGATGACGGAATCATGCCGCAGACCATCGAGGCTATCAACCACGCCCGTGCGGCCAAGATCGAGATAATCGTTGCCATCAACAAGATGGATAAGCAGGGCGCCAATCCCGACCGCATTATGCAGCAGTTGACCGAGCACGGTCTTGTTCCTGAGGTATGGGGCGGAGACGTTATGTGCATTCCGATCTCTGCAAAGACCCATATGGGCATCGACGATCTGCTTGAGAACGTCATTCTCGTTGCAGACGTTCTTGAGCTCAAGGCCAACCCCAACCGTCGCGCAGGCGGTACCGTTATCGAAGCGCGTCTTGACAAGGGCCGCGGTCCTGTTTCTACCCTGTTGGTACAGCGCGGCACCCTGCACGTCGGTGACATCATCGTTGCAGGCACTTCAGTAGGTCGCGTTCGCGCTATGACCAACGAAAACGGTCGTCGCGTTCAGGAGGCAGGTCCCTCCATCCCCGTTGAGATCACAGGTCTTGACGAGGCTCCCAGCGCAGGCGATACCTTTGACGCCGTTTCTGACGAGCGTCTTGCACGCGAGCTGGTCGAACAGCGCAGACATCAGGCTAAGGAAGAGGTCTGGGGCGCTGCACAGAAGGTCACTCTTGACAACCTCTTCAGTCAGATGCAGGACAACGACCTCAAGGAGCTCTCCATCATCGTCAAGGCTGACGTTCAAGGCTCGGTCGAGGCTGTCCGTCAGTCGCTTGAAAAGCTCTCCAACGAGGAGGTCAGAGTCCGCGTCATTCACGGCGGCGTAGGTGCCGTCAACGAGTCCGACGTTATGCTCGCCAACACCTCCAACGCTATCATTGTCGGATTCAACGTCCGTCCCGAGCAGAGCGCTAAAATAAGCGCAGAGCGTGAGGGCGTTGATATGCGTATGTACCGCGTTATCTACGACTGCATCGAGGAGATCGAGTCTGCTATTAAGGGTATGCTCGCGCCTAAGTTCCGCGAAGTCGAACTTGGCCGTGCCGAAGTACGTCAGGTCTACCGCATCTCCAACGTCGGTGCCATCGCAGGCTGCTACGTTACCGACGGTAAGGTTACCCGCACCAGCCAGATCCGCGTCGTTCGTGACGGTATCGTCATCTGCGAGGATAAGATCGACTCCCTGCGCCGTTTCAAAGACGACGTCAAGGAGGTCGCTCAGAGCTACGAGTGCGGTATCGGACTTGATAAGTTCAACGATATCAAGGAAGGTGACATTTTCGAATCCTTCATTATTGAGGAATACAGAGAGGATTGACATCATTGGCAGGTTATAAAATAGACCGACTTTCATCCGATGTTAAATTTGAGTTGTCAGAGATATTCCGTGAGCTCAAGGACCCCCGTGTGACCCAATATATGCTGACCATCGCCCGTGTGGAGATCACCAACGATCTCTCCTATGCCAAGATCTACGTCGGGGCTATGGAGGGTGTTGAGGCGGCCAAAAAGGCGGTCAAGGGGCTCGAGAGCGCGTCGGGTTACATTCGTCGCGAGCTTGCCGCACGCGTCAAGATGCGCAAGGTGCCCGATCTGCGCTTTATCCCCGACAACTCCATTGAGCACAGTGCTCACATAGCACGTATGCTGGAAGGAATGAAGACCGATAATGAGGAAAATAAGGACTGATATCAGCACAGTTTCCAAATGGTTAAAGGCAAACGATAACTATCTTATCCTGATGCACGCGTCACCCGACGGTGATGCTGTTGGCTCGGGCTACGGTTTGTGCCGCGCGTTGATGCAGATGGGCAAAAGTGCGCGTTGCATCTGCCACGATCCCATTCCTGCGCGGTACGATTATATGGTAGAAGGTGTTGCGTCACGTGAATTTGAGCCCGAGCACGTCATCGCCGTTGATCTTGCCGACACAAAACTGCTCGGCTCCCTGCAGGAATTATATGCCGACAAAATTGAGCTTTGCATCGATCATCACGTCTCAAACAGATTGGAGTGCCCGATGCTGTTGCTTGACGGCGACGCATCGGCCGCCTGCGAGGTGATGTACCGCCTTATTCTTGAGATGGGTTGCGACATCGATGCCGACATCGCCGCCTGCCTTTACACAGGTATCGCCACCGATACGGGCTGCTTTAAGTATTCAAACACTTCGGCTGAGACCCACGTCGTTGCGGCGCGGCTTATCGAGGCAGGCGCGCCCTACGCTCACATCAACCGCGTAATGTTCGACACCAAATCCCGCGCCCGTCTTGAAGTCGAGCGTATGGTGCTTGACTCCATCGAGTATCGATTTGACAACCGTTGCGCGATGATAGTGGTGACCGATGAGATGCAGAATATGACCACCCCCGACGACCTTGAGGGCATCACAGCCCTTTCCCGTCAGATCGAGGGTGTCGAGGTGGGTCTTACCTTCCGTCACCGCGGACCCGACAGGTACAAGGTGTCGGTCAGGACCTCCGAATCGGTCGATGCTTCTGCAATTTGCGGCAGACTCGGCGGAGGCGGTCACGTTCGTGCCGCAGGCTGCGAGGTGTTTCTGCCTATTGACGAAGCGAAGGCGGCTGTTATAAATGCGGTCGCAGAGGAAATGGGTATCAAATGCAAGGACTGATATTATTAAACAAGCCGCAGTCGATGACTTCATTTGCGGCGGTGGCGCAGGTTCGCCGTTTATATGGTGAAAAACGCGCCGGTCACACGGGAACTCTTGACCCAATGGCGACCGGCGTTTTGCCAATTCTGCTTGGGAAGGCGACCAGACTTTCTTCCTTTATGCTTGAATCGGACAAGCGGTACACCGCGACCGTTATTCTCGGTGTCCGAACCGACACCCTTGATATTACGGGAAAGGTCATTTCAACGCAGGAGCACAATGTTGACGACGCTCAAATGGAAGCGGCGCTTGCCCGTTTTCGCGGTAAGATAAAGCAGATGCCGCCGATGTACTCGGCGCTAAAAAAGGACGGGCAGCGGCTTTACGACCTTGCGCGTCAGGGTATCGAGGTTGAACGCGAGGCGCGCGACATTGAGATCAAGAGCCTCGAAATAATCGGCAAGACTAATGAGGGTCACTATCTGCTTGACGTGCTCTGTTCAAAGGGCACCTATATACGCTCGCTTGTCGACGATATCGGCAATGTGCTCGGTTGCGGTGCTACCTTGGGCGGATTGCAGAGGACCTTTGCGGCAGGATTTGATATTTCCGACTGCGTTACCCTTGAGCAACTGACCGAGGAGCCGATGAAATATCTAAAAAGCGCAGAGGGCTGCGTCGGGCATTTTCCGCGCGTAACGGTGACCGATAATCAACGCAACCGCTTTTTGCACGGCGGCGAGCTGTTTTTGAGCCGTTTGGAGATTGAAGGCGACCTGTTGCCCGACAGTTATGCGCGGGTCTATGACCGCGCAGGTGTGATGATAGGACTTGGAAAGAGCGACAGCACGCAATTAAAGGTGCAGTGCGTTCTGCTTGGAGGTGAAGATGGGTGAGGATAACCGATAAGATATACCGAGTTGTCGACGGTTGTACCGTTGCCCTCGGCACCTTCGACGGAGTGCATCTCGGTCACCGCAGGGTTATCGAAACTGCAAAGCAGTTCGGCCTACCCGTTATTGTGGTCACCACCGCGCAAAATCCGCAGGGCGTGCTTTTTTCGGGTAAAAAGCGCCGCATTTTCTCCGAAAACACCACCGACGACATATTTGAGTCCCTCGGTGTTGACGGCGTTATACGGCTCGATTTCAACGATATCAGGGATATGGAGCCGCAGGCCTATCTTGATATGCTTGTGGGTCAGCTTGGCGCTAAAAGCATCGTTTTCGGCTTCAATTTCCGCTTTGGAAAGGGCGCAAGCGGCAACGCCGACACCGTGGTCGATTACGGAATGAAGAATGGCATCGGTGTCAAGGTCTGCGATGCGGTCACCTTTGAGGGTGAAGCGATATCCTCGACGAGAATTCGCACCGCCATTGAAGAGGGCGATATGGAGTTAGCGGCACAGATGCTTGGCCGTAGCTTTTCCATCGACTTCCCCGTCGTTCACGGGGACGCAAGGGGTCGCGAAATGGGATTTCCGACGGCCAATCAGATGTTCAGCGATGACTTTGTACTGCCGCGGTTTGGCGTATATGCTTCAAAGGTGACGGTGGACTCCGTTACCTACAATGCGGTCACCAATGTCGGAATTCGGCCAACCTTCCTCTCCCCTGCTGCGCTGGCAGAGACCTATATAGATGGGTTTGAGGGCGACCTTTATTCAAGATCGGTCGAGGTTCAACTGCTCAAGCATCTGCGCGATGAGAGAAAATTTGACTCCATTGACGCTTTGATCGAACAGCTTTCATTTGATCTGGAGCAGGCAAAAAACATAGAATAACCGGCTGACTACCAAGCGGTAACCAGCCGGTTTTATTATATTCAGATCAAATTAAAGCTCGTAATTCTCGCCGTAGATTCCTGCGACAACACCGCGCTCGATCAGGCCCTTGTTTTCATCGTGAGCAAAGATCCACTTGTTTACACGGAACAGAAGCGGATCGCTCGATGCCTTATCCAAGGGGGTGTTGGTGCCTTTGAGCAGGCCGACAACACAGCCAAAACCGTTTGCATCGGTCTCAATCGGGCAGAAATGCAGGGTGGTGGCATAAACCTCAATGGTCGTTCCTTGGGGAACGAAGAAAGCGGTCACCTTTCCTTCGGGCAGTTCA
>JAZQID010000052.1:0-2533 GCA_045540915.1 Acutalibacteraceae bacterium | reverse complement strand
ACGAGGATGTAGTGGCGCTATTATCCCCATCCAAATAAGCTGTGGTCGTAGCAATACCATCAGTGTCATAAGAATGAGTATATATCACATAGTCGCCGGCACTGTCCCCAACCATCGTGCGATTTAAACGACCCTCTTCGTCGTAGAAATACAGGATAGTGTTCTTGAAGGTGCGGGACAAGACGGCATCATAGGCACTGACTTCAACATCATTAACAACCGCTCTTACAACACGATCATTCTCATAACTATAAGTATACTCGATTTGGTTAATAAAGTCAATGCTTCTTGCAAGGTTGCCGCTGTTATCATAGATATAGCGGTAGTAGGCAGTGGTGCAGTTGCAAGCATCGGTCCAGTACTCGAGGATGGGGTGGCCGAAGCGGTTGTAGGAAACGTGCATTACATCGCCGTTGGCGTAGGCGATCTCTTTCAGCCTTCCGCTTCCCTCTTTGTAGTTGTAGGCAACGAGGGGTGTAGGCATGCCGTGGACGCCGATGGATTCAAGGCGGTTGAAGCTGTTGTAGGCAAGGTCGTAGCTCATACCGTCGCCGCGGGTGATATCGACGAGGTTGTCGTTGACGTCGTAGCCGTAATCAATATGGGCGAGGGCGGTGCCGTTAGAGTCGCGCGAGGTGACCTTGGTAGTGCGGCCCGATGCGTCGTACTCGTAGGAGGTCTTGTTGCCGCAGCGGTCGGTGACGGTCATATTGCGCGAGGTCTCGTCGTCGACATCGTAGTAGGTGTTGAAGCCGCGGGAGTCGGTCTGACGCACAAGGTCATTGCCAGCGTTGGCACCTTCGGAGAATGGAGAAAACTCGCTTGAGGTATAGATGGCGTAGGAGACCGACTCGGACTGCTTCCAACGCTGAGTTTGTGTAATAGTGTTGCCGTAGGCGTCCTCCGCCTCGGTGAAGGTGTCCTCCTGCTCGGTGGTGTCCTCGGGGGTGGTGTTGTCGTCCTCGGCAGTTTTGAAGTCGTCGGCGGTCAGGCCGGTCTCAATGGAGTTGCGGACGAGCTGAATGTCGTCGAAGTAGGCGACACCGAAGTTGTAGCGATATTCACAGGAGATCATAATGTAATCGATCTGCTTGTACTTTTCCTTGCTGAACTGGACGGACGCGAACTGCCAGTCCTCTGTGTTGGGGGCAAATTCGGCGGTGTGGAACTCGCTCTCCTGAACTCCGTCAGAATCGGGAACGTAGTAGATGATGGCTTTGAGTGTGAAGGTAGGAGTACTTGGAGCAGGAGTATCGCCGACGGTCTGCTGCGAGGAAAGGCCGTATCCCTTTGCCCAGCCCGAGAGGGTGAAGGTCTCGCGTGTGCCGATGGCCGACTTGGGCTTGACGCGCTGGAAGGCATAGCAATAATTTTCGAAACTGCTGTTCGAGCGCAGAGAGTGACCCATATTAAAGCAAGCCTCGTCGGTGATGCTTTCAAAGTTGTTGTCGATGGTCCAGCCTTCGCCGCCAAGCTCAAAGTTGCCGTTGACGAGCATATTGTACTCGTTCATTACGGGGTTGTTCTCGAGCTGAGGTGCGTTGATCCACGCGCCCTTGCCCGTGACGTTGAAGCAGACGCGGACCGCCTTCGCTGTGTGCAGGGTGAAGGGCAGGTCGAGGCGGATGAAGTCGCCGGCAGTGATGCTTTCGCCGCTTGCGATGATGGTGCCGTCAAGGTCGGTGACGCTCAAGTGCAGGCTGCTGTTACTGAGGGGGTAGACGTAGGCCGAGAAGACGTAGTCGGATGCAGGCAGGGTGACCGTCTGCTGATAGATGCCGCCTGTGCCGTTTTCGGGGGCGGTCAGGTTGAGGAGCTTTCTGCCGTGGATGGCTGTGATTTCCTTTTCCGCTACGGTTGCTGAGGCGCCGCCAAAGGCGGTCCAGCCTGTGAGGCCGTCAAAGGCGTGGTTGCGAAGCAGGTTGTTGATGTTGCTTGCGACACCTGCGTCTTCGCCCGTGTAGGGGTCGATGCCTGCCGATTCGCCTGTGATGCCTGCGCTGCCCTCCTTCTCGGTGTAGGAGTACTTGCTGAGGACGTCACCCTCGGTGTCAAATGCGTAGACGGTGTGGACGGCAGGCTCGCCCGAGCCGTCGGTCGCGGTGACGATCGTTCTGCGGGAGCCGACTGAGTAGGTGTAGGCGGCGGTGGCGCCCGTTACGACGGTGCCGTCCTGCTCGCCCTGTTCGGTGACGTTCGTAACGCGGCCGTTGCTGAAGGTATAGATCACATTGCGGTCAGGCGTGCCGTAGGCGCCTTTGATGACGATGGCCGCAGGGTTTACGGGGTCGTAGCGCAGTTCGACCTGCTTGCCGCTCGGGGAGGTGATGCCGGTGGGGGTGTTGCCCGTGTAGGTGTAGCTGACTGCGGTGCCGTCGGGCGCTGTGATCGAGGTCAAGAAGCCGTTAGCGTTGTAGGCGAAGCCGAAGTCGCGGTCGGCGCCGTCGGTCACCGTTGTGAGCCTGTTGGACGTGTAGTGCAGGGTCATTGTGCTGTGGCCATCGGAGATGGCGATCAGTCTGTCCTTATCGTC
>JAZQID010000051.1:0-11529 GCA_045540915.1 Acutalibacteraceae bacterium | reverse complement strand
GTCGCCCGTGACACCGCCGCCGAGGGCGACGACAAAATCGTGACGGGTCAGCCTGCGCTCTGCAAAGAAATTAAGCATCTGAGTAACGGTGCCGATATGCTTGTTTTTCTCCCCGTGGGGAAAGACGAAAAGGGAGGCCTGATACCCTGCGCTGTTGAGGGAGTCAAGCACCTTTTCGGAGTAGATGGGAGCAACGTTATCGTCGCTGACGACACAGCATCTGGTACCCTTTTCGAACCGCGCGATAATATCGCCGCAACGGGACAAAAGACCGCGGCCGATTACTATCTCGTGGCCGTCGGAAAGCTCGATTCGTTTCATCATAGCCTTTATTTCTCCTTTGAGGCGCTTAGATAATTATGTAAACCGAACACAGCCTTTGCAATTCGGTCGAATTCAGCGGGCGTGACCGACTGCTGACCGTCCGACAGGGCGTGCGCAGGGTCGTTATGCACCTCTATCATAAGTCCGTCGGCGCCTGCCGCAACCGCCGCCATAGCCAGCGGCTCAACGAGGTATGCGTAGCCCGATGCGTGCGAGGGGTCGACGATAACGGGCAGGTGTGACTGCGCCTTGAGCACAGGAATGGCCGAAACATCGAGGGTGTTGCGTGTCGCATTTTCAAATGTGCGGATACCGCGCTCGCAGAAGATGACCTTCTCGTTGCCGCGCGACATAATGTACTCCGCGCTCATAAGGGTCTCCTCAATGGTGTTGGCAAGTCCGCGCTTGAGCAGTATGGGCTTATCGGTAGTGCCGAGAGCCTTGAGCAGCTCGAAGTTCTGCATATTGCGCGCACCCACCTGAATTATGTCAACCTCAGCAAAGAGATCGAAGTCCTCCATCGCCATTATCTCGGTAACGATGGGAAGCCCCGTCTGTTGCTTTGCCTTAAGCAGTAACTTTAGTCCTTCGCCCCTCAGACCTTGAAAGGAGTAGGGAGAGGTACGCGGCTTGAATGCACCGCCACGCAGGAAGCCTGCGCCCGATGCTTTTATCTGCTCGGCAAGGGTACATATCTGCTCTTCCGATTCGACCGAGCAGGGCCCCGCCATAAGCTGAAGTGTGCCTCCGCCTATCTGCTGTCCGCAGATGTCGTAAACGCTGTCGTCGGTGTGGAACTTGCGGTTGGCCTTCTTGTAGGGCTCAGCGATGCGCTTGACCGACTCTACCAGCTTGTGAGCGCCCAATTTGCGCTCGTCGACCGAGAGGGTGTCACCGATAAGACCGATAACCGTCTTTTCACTACCGCACCAGGTGTTGACCGACACGTCGTAATGGGACTCTATTTCCTTTATAAATTGCTTTATCTCATCCTGACTTGCTTTATTTAATACGATGATCATAGTAATTTCAAGATCCTTTCTGTAATTGCGTCAACGCTTTGGGTCGCGTCAACGGTCAGATCGGCCGCCTTTTTGTACAAGGGCAACCTGTTGTTGTATAGATTTTCTGCATCCGACTTAAAAAGGGGACGCGACGGGTCATTCCCCACGCGGTCATTCGCGACAGAAAAGGGAATGGACAGATGTATTTTGGTGCAATCGGCAAAGGCCTTGACGTTTCTTTCAAACGTAAGGGCACCGCCGCCGGTTGCGATTACGGTTTTCTTTAGCTTAGCGGCCATAAGGCAGGCCTTATGCTCTGCTTCGCGAAAGCCCTCTTCGCCACGCTCGGCAAAGATCTGAGAGATGCTCATACCTTCCTGCTTTTCGATGAGCTCGTCGGTGTCGACAAAGTCCCATCCCGAAGCCTTGGCAAGAGCGGCTCCGACCGTGCTTTTTCCGCAACCCATAAAGCCGAGAAGCAGGACGGGAGCATCCTTTTTGGAGCCAAAATACCGCTCCATATAGGCATTCGCGTCGGCAACGACCTCGCTGATGCTATGGGGCTCAAAGGTAGCACCGTACCAAATTTCGTGGGCACGCGCAGCCTGCCAAACCAGCATTTCCATACCCTGCGCGACCTTCAGCCCCAACTCCTCAGCGTACTCTACCAATTTGGTCTTTTGAGGGTTGTAGATGAGGTCCATCAGGGCCTTGCTTGAGCGCAGTTGTTCTTTTTTGAGCACACATTCATCTGTGTGCGGATACATACCCACAGGTGTAGCGTTGACGACAAGGTCATATCCACCTGTGATCTGACTAAATCGTAACACCTCTATCTCACAGCCGAGCCGCCTTTCAAGCTCTTTTGCGAGCGCCTGCCCCTTGTCACTTCTTGAGGCGATGGTGACACTGCAGCCACGTCTTGCCGCCTCAAAGGCAACTGTGCGCGCGGCACCGCCGTTGCCGAGGATAAGTACCTTTCCCTCAAGGGAGATGCCTGCGCTCTCAAGGGCGGCGCAAAAGCCGTAGGCGTCGGTGTTGTAGCCGACCTTTTCCTCGCCGCAGGCAACGCAGTTGACGGCACCGTAAAATTCGGCCTCGCTATCCAGCCTGTCAAGCAGGGGGATAATGGTCTGCTTATAAGGAATGGTGACGTTAAAGCCCTTCAGCCTGCTCAGTTCCTTGTCAAAGGCCTCTTTGAAATTTTCAACAGGACGGTCGCAGACGGAATATTCGGCATTTTTATCCGACAGTTCGAACAAGCGGCTATGTATAAAAGGGGACATAGTATGCCCGAGCGGATGTCCCGTTAAAGCGTATCTTTCGATATTCACCCTCTGCACCTCCTGAAAATTTTGTAAAAAACTATTGACAAATCCTTGCGGGGAACATATTATTTGTATGTATAAACGATATAATAACATATTATTTCATCAATGTCCATCGCGACAAGCAAAAAAATCCCTTTAGGAGTTGAATTTTTATGGTATTTGAGAAGATTCAGGAGATTTTGGCCGCTCAGTTTGACGTTGAGGCGGACTCTATCACCAACGACACCGACATTCAGCAGGATCTTAACGCCGACAGCCTCGATATCGTTGACCTGATCATGTCTATTGAGGATGAGTTCGAAGTGGAGGTTCCCGACGACGCCGTTGACGAAGTCAAGACGGTCGGCGACCTTGTAAAGTTTATCGAGAAGCATCAGTAATTGCATCTTGGTCTTTTACAAAACCGCTTTAAGCACCAACTTAAAGCGGTTTTTCCGTTAAGGCAGATTTTTCAGTAAGGAGTAAATCAAAATGGCAGAAAAGAAGATGGTCGAAGACATCACTTCTATGGACGTGGACTTTGCCCAATGGTACACCGACATAGTTAAAAAGGCTGAGCTTATTGAATACACCAGCGTAAAGGGCTGTATGGTCATTCGCCCGTACGGCTATGCCATCTGGGAGAATATTCAGCGCATCCTTGACGGTATGTTCAAGCAGACCGGCCACGAAAACGTCTGTATGCCGATGTTCATCCCCGAGAGCCTGCTTCAGAAGGAGAAGGATCACGTTGAGGGATTTGCACCCGAGGTTGCGTGGGTGACCCACGGCGGAAGCGAAAAGCTTGAGGACCGCCTTTGCGTCAGACCTACCTCTGAGACTTTGTTCTGCGAGCATTATTCCAATATAATCCATTCCTACCGCGACCTGCCCAAGCTGTATAACCAGTGGGTAAGCGTTGTCCGTTGGGAGAAGACCACCCGTCCTTTCCTGCGTTCACGCGAGTTTCTGTGGCAGGAGGGTCATACCATTCACGCTACTGCTGAGGAAGCTATCGCTGAGACCGAGCAGATGCTTAACGTCTACGCCGACTTTTGCGAGCAGTATCTCGCTATGCCGGTCGTAAAGGGAAAGAAGACCGAGTCGGATAAGTTTGCCGGCGCCGAGTCGACCTACGCCATCGAGGCGCTGATGCACGACGGCAAGGCCCTGCAGGCAGGAACCTCTCACTATTTCGGCGACGGTTTTGCCCGCGCCTTTGATATCCAGTACACCGACAAGGAGAACAGGAAGGTCTATCCCTTCCAGACTTCCTGGGGCGTTACTACACGTCTTATCGGTGCTATCATTATGACCCACGGCGATGACAACGGACTTGTGTTGCCCCCTGCAGTTGCTCCCATTCAGGCGGTCATTATCCCAATCGCCCAGCATAAAGAGGGCGTGCTCGATAAGGCGAACGAGCTTGCCGAGCGGCTGAAGAAGACGGTTCGCGTCAAGGTCGACGACTCCGAGAATTCTCCCGGCTGGAAGTTCAGCGAGTACGAGATGAAGGGTGTTCCCGTCCGAATTGAGATCGGCCCCCGCGATATCGAGAACAACCAGTGCGTGCTCGTAACCCGTCACAACCGCGAAAAGACGGTGGTATCCCTTGATGAGCTTGAGTCGGCGGTTGCCGCCAAGCTTCAGGAGGTGCGCGACGGCCTTTACGAAAAGGCACTCGCCAATCGCGAGGAACGCACCTATGCCTGCACTACTATGGATGAGATCACCGCCGCCCTTGAGGCCAACGGCGACGGCTTTGTCAAGACTATGTGGTGCGGCGATGAGGCCTGCGAGGACGAGGTCAAGGCCAAGACCGGCGTTGGCTCCCGTTGCATTCCCTTTAAGCAGGAGAAACTGTCGGATGTCTGCGTCTGCTGCGGCAAGCCTGCCAAGCATATGCTTTATTGGGGCAAGGCCTATTAAACCGAACATGCTGAACACCCTTCACTTGATGCAAGCGAAGGGTGTTTTTTCGTCCCGTTTCGACATATATATTATATATAATGTAAGGGAATGCCGCCAAAGCCTGCTCATTTATGTAAACTGCTCAAAACAAAGGGACGAAATTGCCGATTTAGTTGTGCAAAAGAGAGAAAATACAAATACAGCCTATTCTTAGCAAATAAAGGCTTGATTTTACTTGTCCTTTTGTGGTATTATTATCGGGCGCGAAATGCGCAGATATGCGTTGATGCGGGAGGTGGCCGACTCTTGATGGTCGGGGAATTTCCGCGGAGTATGTCCGATTTATAAACCGGGCGACCAAAACCTTACAGGATGCTTATGCATCATCCCGGATTTGTTTTGTCAAAAGCTATGGCGTGGCCAGAGGTACTTGACAGCATAGTTACAAGTCCGGTTTTATAATGCAGACGGGTGAAACACCCGGCAACGTGTAAAGTTTTCTCGTGAGCCCGCCAAATCTAACAGGAGGCGAACTTCACAATGGCAAAGGAAAAGATCAGAATCAGACTGAGAGGCTATGACCACGCTCTTGTCGATCAGGCAGCGGAAAAGATCGTTGAGACTGCGAAGCGCACCGACGCTCGCGTATCCGGTCCCGTGCCGCTCCCGACCGAGAAGGAGGTCGTTACCATCCTTCGCGCTGTTCATAAGTATAAGGACAGCCGTGAGCAGTTTGAAATGAGAACCCACAAAAGGCTTATCGACATTCTCAGACCTTCCAACAAAACTGTTGAGGCTCTGACCAGTCTTGAGCTTCCGGCCGGCGTCGAATTTGAGATCAAGCTCTAATTCGAAACGGTAGGTCAAGTTGGCGAAACCGCCAACCAATAACCAACAAGGAGGAACATAGTAATGAAAAAAGGTATCATCGGCAAGAAGCTCGGTATGACCCAGCTTTTTGACCAGAACGGCAATGTTGTGCCGGTGACCGTCGTTGAAGCAGGTCCCTGCCTCGTCACCTTCAAGAAGACTCTTGAGAATGACGGCTATGAGGCTGTCCAGCTCGGATACGGCGAGATCAAGGCCGACAAGGTCAACAAGCCCATGAAGGGACACTTCGCAAAGAACGACGTTGCTCCCAAGCGTGTGCTTAAGGAATTCCGTCTTGACGACATCAGCGCGATGAACATCGGCGACGTAGTTAAGGCAGACGTCTTCGCTGAGGGCGAGGTCGTCGACGTAACCGGCACCAGCAAGGGTAAGGGTTACGCAGGCGTGATCAAGCGCCACGGTTTCTCGAGACTCAAGATGTCTCACGGTACCGGTCCTGTTGCCCGTCACGGCGGCTCTTTGGGCGCCTGCTCGACTCCTTCGCGCGTTTATAAGGGACGCAAGATGGCCGGTCATATGGGCGCTGTAAAGTCCACCATTCAGAATCTCGCTGTTGTCAAGGTCGATGCTGAGAACAACATCATCGCTATTAAGGGTGCCATTCCCGGACCCAAGGGCGGATATGTCTTCATCGCCGACAGCGTCAAAGCTTAAGGAAAGGGGAGTTACTAAATGCCTACATTGAATGTTGTAGATATGAACGGCAAGAACGTTGCCGAGATCGCGCTGAGCGATGCCGTATTCGGCATTGAGCCCAACGCGGCCGTTATGCACATGGCTGTTGTCAGCTATCTGGCAAACCAGCGTCAAGGCACACAGTCGACCCTGACCCGTACCGAAGTCTCCGGAGGCGGCAGAAAGCCCTGGCGTCAGAAGGGAACCGGTCATGCAAGACAGGGCTCCATCCGCGCACCGCAGTGGTATCACGGCGGAGTTGCACTCGGACCGAAGCCCCGCGACTATGGCTTTGAGCTCAACAAGAAGGAGAAGAAGCTTGCCATTAAGTCTGCCTTCTCCAGCAAGGTCATCGACGGAGCAGTTATCATTCTTGATGCTCTCACCGTTGAGGATTACAAGACCAAGACTGTCGTCAACTGCCTGAATGCCATCGGCGCCGCCAAGAAGTCTCTCATCATTCTCGCTGAGAACGATGCCAAGGCTATCCGCAGCGCTTCCAACATCAAGGGAGTCAAGACCGCTCAGGTCAACACCATCAACACCTACGATATCCTGAATGCCGATTCTGTTGTCATCGTTAAGGATGCCGTATCCAAGCTCGAGGAGGTGTACGCATAATGAAACTCGCACAGGAGATCATCCTTAAGCCCGTCATCACTGAGAAGTCTATGCTGGGCGCCGAGGCTAAGAAGTACACTTTCAAGGTAGCAAAGGACGCTACCAAGATCGACATCGCCCGCGCTATTGAAGAGATCTATAGCGTCGAGGTCATCAAGGTCAACACCATCAATGTTCGCGGTAAGAGCCGCCGTTACGGTCGTTTCGAGGGAACCACTCCTTCGTGGAAAAAGGCTACCGTTACCCTGAGCGCCAAGTCAAAGAAGATCGAGTTCTTTGAAGGCATGATGTAAGTAAAAGGCGATGTATGGGATTAAAACCCGCTAAGCTATTACAAGGAGTGAATACGAAATGGCAATGAAACATTATAAGCCTACTACCCCGGGTTACCGTGGTATGACTTCTATTGATTACTCCGGACTTTCAAAGGTTGCCCCCGAGAAGAGCCTTCTTGAGCCTATCAAGAAGAACGCAGGCCGCAACAGCTACGGCCGTATCACCGTCAGACATCGTGGCGGCGGCAATCGCAGAAAGTACCGTGTAATCGACTTCAAGCGTAACAAGTTCGATATTCCTGCAGTCGTTAAGACTCTGGAGTACGATCCTAACCGCAGCGCATTCATCGCGCTCATCCAGTATGAAGACGGCGTAAAGAGCTACATTACCGCTCCTGTCGGCCTGAAGGTCGGCGACACCGTCATCAGCAGCACCACCGCGGATATCAAGCCGGGCAACGCCCTTCCGCTTGCTAATATCCCCACCGGTACCTTCATCCATAACGTAGAGCTTTACCCCGGTAAGGGCGCTCAGCTTGCCCGTTCGGCAGGTAACCAGGCTCAGCTTATGGGTAAGGAGAACGGAATTGCCCTGCTTCGTTTGCCCTCCGGCGAAATGAGACAGGTTCCGATCAACTGCATGGCATCCATCGGTCAGGTCAGCAACCCTGAGCACGAGAACGTCAACTACGGCAAGGCCGGACGTAAGCGTCATATGGGCTGGAGACCGACCGTCCGCGGATCTGTTATGAACCCGAATGACCACCCGCACGGTGGTGGTGAAGGTAAGTCCCCGATCGGCCGTAGCGGCCCTGTTACACCTTGGGGCAAGCCTACCCTCGGATATAAGACCCGTGACAAGCATAAAGCGTCTGACAAGTACATTGTTAAGCGCCGTACTAAATAAGTGGAGAGGAGCTAAGTAACGATGGGAAGAAGCGTTAAAAAAGGACCTTACGTCCAACCCGTACTGATGAAAAGAGTTCTGCAAATGAACGAAACCGGTGAAAAGCGCGTCCTGAAGACTTGGAGCCGTTCCTCCACGATTTTCCCGGATTTTGTAGGCCACACCTTCGCCGTTCACGACGGACGCAAGCACGTTCCGGTATACGTTACCGAGGATATGGTTGGCCACAAGTTAGGCGAATTTGCCCCGACAAGAACCTTCAAGGGACATGCCGGTTCAAAGACGACCAAGAAGTAAGAGAGCCGAAAGGAGAGAATAGAACATGGAAGCAAGGGCTACTATTAAATTTGCCCGCATTTCTCCGCGCAAGATGCAGATTGTTTTGGATCTTATCCGCAATCAGCCTGCTGACAAAGCCATGGCTATCCTTAAGCATACTCCCAAGGCTGCTTGCGAGTATCTTGAGAAGCTGTTGAAGTCGGCTATCGCTAACGCAGAGAACAATCATAGCATGGATGTATCTAAGTTGTATGTCGCTGAGTGCAGCGCCTGCCCCGGCCCGATTCTTAAGAGAATTCGTCCGAGAGCACACGGCCGTGCTTATCACATCTACAAGAGAACTTCTCATGTCACCCTGGTCCTCAGGGAAGCAGAGTAAGGATAGGAGGTTTCTACATGGGACAAAAGGTTAATCCCCACGGCCTTCGCGTCGGTGTCATAAAGAATTGGGATTCGCGCTGGTTTGTTAAGGAGAAGGATTTCGGCGATACTCTCGTCGAGGACTACAACCTCCGCAAAGCGCTGAAGAAGAAGCTTTTTGACGCCGGTATCTCCAAGATCGAGATCGAGCGCGATGCGTCTAAGGTTAGACTGCATATCCATTGTGCAAAACCGGGCATGGTCATCGGCCGCAACGGCTCCGAGATCGACAAGCTCAAGGTATGGTGCGAAAAGCAGCTCGGTGGTAAAACGGTCAACATCAACATTGTCGAGATCAAGAATCCCGACGTCAACGCTCAGCTTGTTGCTGAGAATATTGCCGCTCAGCTTGAGAAGCGTATTTCCTTCCGCCGCGCAATGAAGCTCGTTATGGGCCGCGCAATGCGTGCCGGCGCAAAGGGAATCAAGACTCAGGTTTCCGGCCGTCTCGGCGGTGCAGAAATTGCCCGTACCGAGCATTATCACGAAGGCACGATCCCGCTTCAGACCCTGCGCGCCGACATCGAGTACGGCTTTGCAGAGGCTGATACCACCTATGGCCGTATCGGCGTAAAGGTGTGGATCTATGCCGGCGAGATCCTCCACGACACCCGCAAGTCCCGCGAGACTCGTGAGCGTCGCGAGGTCCGCAGGCCCCGTAGAGAAAGGAGTGCTCAGTAATGCTGCTTCCGAAGCGCGTTAAATACCGCAGAGTCCAGAGAGGCCGCCTGACCGGTAAGGCTATGCGCGGTAACACCGTTACCTACGGCCAGTTCGGTTTGCAGGCTCTTGAGCCCGCCTGGATCACTTCTAACCAGATCGAAGCTGCCCGTATCGCTATGACCCGTTACATCAAGCGTGGCGGACAGGTTTGGATCAAGATCTTCCCGGATAAGCCGATTACTGAGAAGCCGGCTGAGACCCGAATGGGTTCCGGTAAGGGTTCGCCTGAATATTGGGTAGCGGTTGTTAAGCCCGGCCGCGTGATGTTCGAGATCAAGGGCGTCGAGGAAAGCGTAGCAAGAGAGGCTATGCGTCTGGCTGCTAACAAGCTCCCGATCAAGTGCAAATTCATAACTAAGCAGGAAAGTGGTGAGGAATAATGAAGGCTAAGGATTTCAGAGAGATGTCGGCCGAAGAGCTGAACGCCAAGCTGATCGAGCTCAAGAAAGAACTTTTTAACCTTCGTTTCCAGAGCGCCGTTAACCAGCTTGAAAATCCGATGCGTATCAAGGCCGTTAAGAAGGACATCGCACGCGTACTTACCGTGCTCAAAGAGTCCGACGGCACTGAAGCTTAAAAGAGGGAGGTAACATCATGAGCGAAAGAAACCTCAGAAAGACCAGAGTAGGTCGTGTTCTCAGCAACAAGATGGATAAGACGGTCGTCGTCGGTATCGAGGATAACGTCAAGCACCCCCTTTACAACAAGATCGTAAAGAAGACTGTTAAGTTCAAGGCCCACGATGAAGAGAATATCTGCAACATCGGCGACCGTGTACTTATCATGGAAACCAGACCGCTGTCTAAAGACAAGAGATGGCGTGTTGTCGAAATCATTTCTAAGGCGAAGTAAGTTTTCTTCTTCGTAAAAAAGATTGGAGGAGTAACTGTGATCCAACAGCAGAGTTACCTCAAAGTTGCCGACAACACCGGCGCGAAAGAGCTTATGTGCATTCGCGTTCTGGGCGGTTCTGGCAGGAGGTATGCTAATATTGGTGACGTCGTAGTAGCTTCTGTAAAGAAGGCTGCCCCCGGCGGCACTGTAAAGAAGGGCGATGTCGTTAAGGCTGTAATCGTACGTTCAGCCAAGGGCGTTCGCCGTAACGATGGCTCGTACATTCGCTTCGATGAGAATGCTGCAGTCATCATCCGTGAAGATAAGAACCCGAGAGGCACCCGTATCTTTGGACCGGTTGCCCGTGAGCTTAGAGAAAAGGAATACACCAAGATCCTTTCGCTCGCTCCGGAAGTTCTGTAAGGAGGTTGTCGAGATGAGTAAAATGAACATTAAGACTGGCGATACCGTCATCATTCTCACCGGCGACGATCAGGACCGCGGCAAGAAGGGTAAGGTGCTCGAGGTCAGCCCCAAGGAAGGCAAGGTCATCGTTGAGGGCCGCAATCTCGTAACCAAGCACGTTAAGCCCCGCAAGGCCGGCGATCCCTCCGGCATCGTAAAGGCAGAGAGTGCCATTTACGCTTGCAAGGTTCAGGTTGTTTGTCCCAAGTGCGGTCAGCCTACCCGCGTAGGTCGCACCGTTGAGGACGGCAAGAAGCTCCGCGTTTGCAAGAAATGCGGCAAGACTTTTTAAGTTAAGGAGGATACATGACAATGGCAAGATTGAAAGAAACTTACAGATCTGAAGTCGCGCCTGCGCTGATGAACAAGTTTAACTACAAAAGTGTCATGCAGATTCCGAAGCTTGACAAGGTTATCATCAACGTAGGCTGCGGAGAGGCCCGCGAGAATTCCAAGGCCATCGATGCAGTTATCAACGACCTTTCTCTTATTACCGGTCAGAAGCCGGTTGTATGTAACGCCAAGAAGTCGGTTGCGAACTTTAAGCTTCGTGCCGGTATGCCCATCGGCGTTAAGGTCACCCTTCGCGGCGACCGTATGTATGAGTTTGTCGACCGTCTGTTCACCGCCGCTCTTCCGAGAGTGCGTGACTTCAAGGGTATCAACCCCAACTCCTTTGACGGCCGCGGCAACTACTCTATGGGCGTTAAAGAGCAGCTCATTTTCCCTGAAATTGAGTATGACAAGATCGACAAGGTTCGCGGTATGGACATCTGCTTTGTTACCACTGCGAACACAGACGAAGAGGCACGTGAGCTTTTGGCTCTGATGGGTGCCCCGTTTGCGAAGTAAGGAGGGACTATCGTGGCTAAGACATCAATGAAGATTAA
>JAZQID010000050.1:0-6617 GCA_045540915.1 Acutalibacteraceae bacterium | reverse complement strand
GTTCCTTGGCCTTGCCGAGAAGTTCGAAGGATACGGGATGTATCCTTCCCTCCTGCTGTTGAGCGAAAACGGTTACACCTCTCCACTCCGATTTATCGCAGGCGGCAAAGGTGTCATCCTGCCATGTGATAGCACCCTCGGGACCCTTTTTAGCGCAGAGCTTGCACATCTTACAGCCCGAGGTTATCTCAAGCTTTTCGTTCTCGTAACGGATGGCACCGAAGGGGCAGAGCACACAAAGCTTTGCGGCTATCTCTCTATCGATTTTTTCGTGATGAATAACAAGTCCCATATTCCCCACCTCAAATAAACTTCTTCGCCTTGAGCAAGGCGGCCAGTTCTTTTCCAAGTTCTTCTCCTGTGCCTTGGAAAATCTGCTTGTCGGTGTTCTTCTCAGGCGGGAAAATGCGCTCGACCTGCGTGGGAGAGCCCTTCAGGCCGCACATATTCTCATCGATATCGATAAGGTCGGCGGCTGAATATACCGTAACGACCTCGTCTTTATTGCATTCCATCTTTCTCTTAAAAGAGGGCAGACGCGGAGTGTATGCATCCTTTTCGATGGTGAGCAAGCAGGGCAATTTCATCCTCTGGGTCTGGAAGCTGTCGTCGAGGTTAAAGGTGACGGTGACCGACTCCTCGTCCACCGCATCGATAGAAAGGACGTTGGTGACGTGCTCGATGCCGAGCATTTCGGCCATTTCGGGTCCGACCTGAGCGGTGTCGCCGTCGGTCGTCTGCTTGCCGCAGATGACGAGGTCGAAGTCGCCCATTTTCTCCACACCGCTTTTTATGACGTAGCTGGTTGCGTGCACGTCGGCTCCCGCAAATTTACGGTCGCTGAGCAGGACCGAGCTGTCGGCTCCCATATAGATGGTTTCGAGCAGGGACGGGATAGCCTGATTGGGTCCCATTGACAAGGTGCGAACACTTCCGCCCACCTTGTCGCGAAGGGCAAAAGCCGCTTCAAGCGCAAAAAGATCGTAGGGGTTGAGCTTGCTGTCAACGCCGTCTCGCTTAAGCACGCCGGTGACGGGGTCGACCTCAACCTGAGTCGTGCCGGGCACCTGCTTGACACACACGATGATATTCAACTACATCACTCCTAAAGACAGTTTTTTCCACATATCCTAATATCTGTTTATGATAAAGTATTATAACATATCATATTGTTCATTTTCAACAATTGATGTTTTTTTAACAAACTGTTTTTAGGTAAAATGACAACAAAAGAACCCCTGCCTTGAGCAGATTACTACTCGAAGCAGGGGCACTTTATAAAAATAATAAGTATTGCGCTCATTCTCAAGCGCCAATAATTCAGTCTTCCTTTTTAATACCGAACATCAGTCTTAAAATTCCCGACAAAAACTTTGGACTGCGCACTACGACCACTTTCATTTATGACGCTCCCATCAATGACGAATTCTGATGCAACAAAGCATAAACAGACAGCAGGTCAGAATTATGACAAGACATGTCGGCGGCAAAATATAGGTCAGCAACAGGCCGAGCCCAAATGCCGTTAAAACCGCTATCGGCGAAACACATTTTCCGCGCCTCACGCCATCACCGCCCTATCTGCATCAGTATGGTACAGTATACGCGGCGAGGCGAAAAAGTGTTAATCTCTGGATAAAAAGACAGCCACTACGCCCTTTTCCACCTTGAGCGTTGCTTCGTTGTCCAGTATAACGTTACTGACTCCAAGAGGTTGATCGGTGGGCAGAAGTTTGCGTTCCAAGGGGTATTTGACTCCGCTTACCGAAATTACAGGCTGACTGCAGAAAGGAAGCAGGGATAAAAATTCTCCCTCTGCCTTGGGGATAGAGTATATCCCCTCTCCTGCCAGAAAAGCCTCGTTATTCTCGTCGATAAGGCGAGCCTTGACACCCCTTTGGCGCAGGAATTCAAGCACCGACAGATTGCCAACGGTGTGGTCGAGCCGAGTACCCGTTCCTGCGAGGATAAGCACCTCATCGGCTCCCTTTTCAACCGCGATACGCGCGGCGCTCATCGTGTCGGTGTCGTCCTTTTCTGTGGGCAGGGTGACCCACTCGGTTGCGGCATCCTCAGGCGGAGTTGACGAGTCAAAGTCGCCGACGCAGATATCGGCGTGAAGCCCCAACCTCAAGGCGTTCATAACGCCCGAATCGGCGCAGATAAGCATATCTCCACTCAGGGCAAGCTCCTTAACAAAGCCTTCATCCCTTATCTGACCGCCCGACATTAAGATCACTTTCATTTGTTGCGTCTCTCCCAACTCGGCAGGGATGCTGCCTGACGGTACTGCTCGCAATAGCTTTCGTGCCGCGAGGGTGCTATCTTGCCCTGACGGACAGCCTCAAGCACAGCACAGCCCTTCTCGGTGGTATGCGAGCAGGAAGTAAATCTGCACTCGCCGAGATGCTCGCGAAACTCTTTGAAAAGCTCCGCGACCTCCTCCTTGGGCACAGGGTCACATTCAATGGTGGAAAATCCGGGGGTGTCGGCTACTCGGCAGTTGTTGCCAAGGTCAAATAGCTCGACGTGTCGGGTGGTGTGCCGTCCGCGTCCCAGCTTGTCGCTGACTTCGCCGGTTTTTAGCTCGAGCTCGGGCATAAGGGTGTTGAGCAGGCTGGATTTGCCTACTCCTGAATTGCCCGTAAAGGCGCATATGCCCTCGGGCAAGGAGGACCTGAACCCCTCGATGCCCTCCCCTGTTTTGCAGGAGATGACGTAGGTGTCGTAGCCCGCACTTTTATAAATATGGATGAACTCATCAAAGTTGCCCTCGTCGCACTTGTTAAAGACGATGACGGGCTGAATGCCTGCCCTCTCGCAGATGCTTATCTGCTTGTCGAGAATTTGGGTGTTGGGGGCAGGATTTGAGTATGACGAGAGGATATAAAGGCGATCAAGGTTTGCCACAGGGGGACGAAGCAAAGCGTTCTTACGCTCCGATATCCCATCGACCGCTCCTATTCCCTCGCTGACGGTGATAAACACCTCATCGCCAACAAGCGGAGTCACGCCGTTTTTACGCATGACTCCGCGAGCTCTACATTCTATGACCTCGCTGCCGACTTCTACGTAATAGAAGCCGGACAGCGCTTTTACAATTCTTCCCTTTATCTTATCCATTAAGAAAAGTTCTTCTGCGAAATGCAGGACACCGACACCTTATCATTCTTGACAGAGAATTCCCATTTCTGATACAGGTCGTCGTCGATATAAACGTTGATGGTGCCGGAGGTGGCCGTGACATCAAAGGTGAACTCGTAGATATCCTTAAGCTCGCTCTTGGTCTTGGTCTGGGAGCCGTATACCGCCTTTACGGTATAGGTGTCATTGGGATAGTCATCGGGTCGGGTGACGTTGATGGTGACCGAATAGGTCTTTTCCTCAACGGGTGCCTTTCCTGTGCTGACGGTGATCTCGATGGTGGTGCCGTAGGCGACCTTGTCATTCTCGTTTATGATCTCGTCGTTGGCACGGGCGGAAAGGACGATGCCCTTACGGATGGTGCTGTCGGCCTCGACCACCTTGACACGAAGGCCTGCGCCCTCAAGCCTCTTGGTAGCGGCATCCTGCGACTTACCGACAACGCTTGGCATACTTACCATATTCGGCTCGGGACCCTTGCTGATAACGAAGGTTATCTTGGTATCCTTGTTGAGCTCGGCGTTACCAGTCGGGTCGGTACGGATGATCTCACCGACGGCAATAGAGTTATGGTATTCCTCGGTTACGGTGACCTTATCCTCGGAGTAAACGTCGGCATACTGCTTTTCGGAAAGCTTTGCCTTTGCTCCCTCTAAGGTGTAGCCCTGAAGGTCGGGCATAAGCACCGCTTCCTTACCGCTGCTGACAATAACGGTGACCTTGGAGCCTTCTTTAAGCACCTTGTCGGCGGCAGGCCGTTGCTCGATTATCTGTCCGTAGGTGTACTCTTTGGAATACTCCCATTTTTCAACCACAATGTCGATAGACTGATTCTTCTCCTGTGCCTCAAGGTAATTCTGTCCGATAAGGTTGGGGCACTTGACCGAGCCGGTCGTACCGGTGTCAAAATATTGAGTCAGGAACCAGCCTCCGAATGCGACAAGCACGAGAACGGTAACGACGGCTATCGCGGCAAGGGTGGGAAGCAGAGCCGAACGGCGCTCCTCCTTCTTTTCCTTGCTCTTTCCGATGACCTCATACTTGGCGGCCTTTTTCTCATTCTTTCCGTAGAGGGAATCGATCTTCTCGGCGGCCTCTTCTTCAGAAAGGCGGTTCTGATTTCCGATAGCACCAACGTAGCGGGTCGGACTGCGGTCGACCGAATAGGTCTCATCATAGAAGAACTTTGCCGCAGGGTCACGCTTGATCTCCTCGAGGTCGCGCAGCATCTCAGCATCCGAATGATAGCGGCGGCTGGGATTCTTCTGCATTGCGCGCATAACTATCTGCTCCAGCCCGACGGGGATGGACGGATTGATCTCACGCGGCGGCTTTGCCTCGTTCTGCATATGCATCAGGGCGACCGAAACGGCACTCTCCCCGTCGAAAGGCAGGGTGCCTGTCAGCATCTCGTAAAGCATTACGCCGACGGAATAAAGGTCAGCCTTTTCATCGATGGCGTCACCTCTGGCTTGCTCGGGGCTGATGTAATGCACCGATCCGATAGCCTTATCGGTGAGGGTCCTCTGCTCACTGCGTGCAAAGCGCGCGATACCGAAGTCGGTCACCTTGATGGTGCCGTCGCGCAGAAGCATAATGTTCTGCGGCTTGACGTCGCGGTGGACGATGCCCTTGTCGTGAGCGTGCTGAAGGGCGTGGAGGGCCTGCACGGTAAAGTACAGGGCATTCTTCCAAGGGAGAGCACCTGTGCGCTCGATATACTCCTTCAGGGTGATTCCGTCGATATATTCCATTACGATGTACTGGAAGTTATCGCCGAAGCTTACATCGGTAACCTTTACGATGTTGGGATGCGAAAGCACCGCGATCGCCTTTGACTCGTTTTTGAACCGATTTAAGAATTCACTGTTACGGACAAACTCCTCTTTAAGTATCTTGATAGCGACAACACGGTCATCGATGCAGTCATATGCCTTATAGACCACCGCCATGCCGCCAACACCGATTATTTCACGGATCTCATATCTGGCGTCCAGTCGCTTGCCGATAAATTTATCCATTTTTGAATTCTCCTTTCTACAATGATAAGATTACAACTGTTATATTGTCCGAGCCGCCCTGTTCGTTTGCCAACTTAACAAGTCGGTCGGGGTATTCATAAAAGCTGTTGCACTGAAACACCTCAAGCATCTGATCGCATTCGACCATTCCGCTAAGGCCGTCGGTGCATATCATAAGCGCGTCGCTTTGCTCCAAGGTGACCTCGTTATAGTCGACCATTATCCGCTCCTCCACTCCGATCGCACGGGTGATGACGTTGCGGTGGGGATAGGTCTTTGCCTCCTCCTCGGTCAGCCGTCCGTCCTCGATAAGACGCTGAACGTATGAATGGTCGCGGGTCAGCTGCTCGATGCTGTCGGTGCTGACTCGGTAGGCACGCGAGTCGCCGACGTGGGAGATGTGGGCCACGCCGTCAATGACAACACAGGCAACGACGGTGGTTCCCATTCCGGCAAGGTCATCCGACTGCTGAGACATATCGTAGACCATAAGGTTGGCCGCGTTGATGGCAGACTCGAGCATCGTGCGCACCGAGTTGGAGCTCATTCCCTCTCGGTATGACGAGGAGATATGCTCGGATATGATCTTGACTGCGGTTGCGCTGGCGACGTTGCCGCCGTTGGCTCCACCCATTCCGTCACAGACCACCGCCCAGGCCACCGAGCCCGAGAATTCACCCGTTGCATAGGCGTCCTGATTACTGCGGCGAGCCATTCCGATATCCGTCTTACTTACTATACGCACGATATTTCACCTTCTTTTCCTATTATTGAAATATAATAACACACTTAATCCAAAAGATAAAGTTACAAAAATGTAATTATTTGTATCCTTGACGTAATTGACCGCAGGAAGCGGATATATCTGCACCCAAAGTGCGACGGATGGTCACCGTCAAGCCGCGCCTTTCAAGCAGCTGCTTAAACCGCTGCAATCGGGCATCCTCACTGCGTTCGTAGTCGTTTTCACGCACCTCGTTTGCAGGTATCAGGTTGACGTGGCAGAGCATTCCGTGAAGCTTTTTCGCCAAAAGCTCGGCACATTCATCGGTGTCGTTGACACCCTTAATCATCGCGTACTCAAAGGAAATTCTGCGGTTGGTGGCCGCAATATAGTCGCGGCAGGCTTTGAGAAGCTCGTCGACGCCCCATTTGTTGTTGATGGGCATCATACTCGAGCGGATCTCGTCGCTCGGCGCGTGAAGCGAGACCGACAGGGTAAGCTGTGAACGCAGTTCCATAAACCGATATATGCCATCCACCTTTCCGCAGGTGGAAAGAGAAATATGCCTTGCGCCGATATTCAGGCCGTCAGGGTCGCCGACAAGCTCGAGAAAGCGCACTACGTTGTCGAAATTATCAAAGGGCTCGCCCATTCCCATAAGGACAACGTTGGATATTCTGACCCCTCTGTCACGCTGAGCGGTCATGATCTGGGCGAGAATTTCGGAT
>JAZQID010000049.1:0-4736 GCA_045540915.1 Acutalibacteraceae bacterium | reverse complement strand
GAGGGACTCGTCGGTGGACTTGAAGAGCATAGCAGAATTGGCGACCTTAAGTGCGCAATCGTAGCCGAAGCCCGACTTGAGCATACGCTCCATAAGCCCTGCCGCCATAGCCGAGTCGACCGCCGCCCGTCCCCCTGCTCCCATTCCGTCGCAAAGCAGAAGCACCTGCTTGCCCCTGCCGTCGAAGAATTGCTCGGTGGCATCGCCGCAGAGCTTGGCATCGTTCATCGAAAGGCTGGACACACCGATATCGACCGCAAGCTCCGCCCGTTCGCTCAGGGTAATGAGTGCGCCTGCGTGGGAAAACTGTATGCAGGGAGCATCAAAATCGCGGTCACAGGCCAGTGATATCTCCTTCATCAAGGTCATTCGGTTAAATCGCGTGCGATCGGCCGCCTGAACCCTAATCTCCACCGTCATACGCTGTGCGCGGTCTACACAGCAACCTATATCGGTGGGAATGATATCGATGGCGCGAAGTGCAGATTCGACCCGTCGTGCCGCCTCGAAATCGTATCGTCGGTCGCTTTCAAGCTCGCAGGCCATATCGTAGAGCATATCGGATATTCCGCTAAACTGGTCGATCAGCACTCCCCTGACCTCGTCGACCCGTCGTTGTGCGGCGCGGTGTGCAATGAGTTGTGCATAATTTCTGTCAAGGGATTCGCAGAGCCTGTCAAGGTGACTACAGACCTTTTTCAGCTCGTCCGACGCGCCCTCGGGGGTCATATCCCCCTTTGTCATTCGCGCAAGCTCTGCCGACAGGGTCTCGCCGTTGTCCTCCCAGCAATATTTCCTCAGGTTGCAACGCGAGCAGGCCTCATTTTCGACCTGCGACAAGAGCCGCTCAAAGTCGGGAGTCTTGATCTGGCTGAGCCGTTGGGCCACCGTTTCGACGATGTCAGACACGTCGCTGAGCGCCTCCGATGCGAACTGCAGACGCATCGTCACCGCCTTGCGCAAGCCGTCGAGACGGGGCATCTCAGGTTGGGGCGCAAACAGGGCCGCGATCGGCAGTTTCCACTTTCGCGGCAACACTACAAAGAGCAGGGATGCGCTGAGTGATGCGTAGAGGGAATTAAGCCCCTCCGTGTTTCCGCTTAGCAGGACGAAGACGGCGATGGACGAATTGTAGACCACCGCACAGCCTACATCCCCGAGCGAAGTCACAAGTCCTGCGAGCAGGCCGCCTAATGCATAGGCACCTGCGAGCCACAGCTGACTCGCATCGGTAAGGGATATGAAAAAGCCGAGGCTTGCCCCAGCAAGCGCACCCACCTTTTCGCCACCGCACCGAGCGGCCGCAATGACGATAAGGCAACCTAATATCTGCGAGAGAGAGGTGAACCCGAAGGTTATTTTTGAAAGGGACATCAGCAAAACGCCGATAAGGAAGATGTAGCTTACCGTTTCGCTCGGCGCAAGACTGCGGATCCCCTTCGAAAAGTCGACCGAATAGGCGGTCGCAATGAAGTATGCCGTGCCCGTCGCCGCAAGGCATTCAACCGCAAGGGAAAGCGCCGTTTGCCAATCGGGGCGGCCTGCCGCAATGGCGACAACCGATGTTATGACCCCCGTCACGAGCGCCATCACAGCGCAAAAGGCAGGCGAATTGCCCCCTTTGAATTTGCGTGGTATCAAAAATTTTATCATGCTCAGAAAGACGACCGCCGCAAGATACCTGAAACCGCTTGTATCGGTCACAGGCAAAAAGTAGCCGAAGGCGGCACCGACCGCCGCTGCAGGCGAATATTGCAAGGGGGCGCCTGCCACCATCGCCACCCCAAAGGGCGCGTGGTCGGCGAGCAAGGGTGTCCTTGCCGCAAGAAATCCAAATATCGCCGTCACAGCCTGCCAGATCAATCCGTAATTGACCTGCGGCAATCGCTTTTCCACCTGTGCAAATGGCTCTTTCATAAGGCTTGTCCCGTCCTTTCCTCTTGTGCACCTTCCATTATAGCCTGTCCGATGTCCGTATTTTGTCGCATTAGGTCAGCGGCTCTTGTAATCTTTTGACGATGGGTCGGGATTAGGGTCGCCGACCCCCTTTTTGCACAATATTATACTCAATCTTTGAGTTATTGCAAATACTCATATTCTGAGTTTCGTAAAATATATACGAAATTAGATATTGTGGGTGAGATTATGGATTACAGAAGGAGAATACGCGATGTCCGAGAGGACAGAGACCTGTCTCAAAAGGAGGTTGGCCGTCTGCTTCAAAAATCACAGCAGGGTTACAGTCATATTGAATCGGGCAGAGCCGAATTAAAGATCGACGATCTTGCCACGCTCTGTAAATTCTATAATCTGTCGGCAGACTATCTTGTTGGTTTGACCGACGAGCCGCGTCCCCTTAAATAACCCCATAAAAGCAAAACCGTCCTTCCCTGCATCTGCAAGGGGGACGGTTTTTTCAGGTTAGATCACCTGTATCAGCTTGGCTTGCGCCACCATTGTTTCATACACTCCGTTGTTGTCAAGCTTGCGCTCAAGTTTGACCCATTCGCATCCCGCAAAGGTATACGAATTCCAGCAGTCCGTCACCGTGACGCTGAAATCTTCAAGACTGAACAGGTTGCCGACCTCCACCCCCACGGGCAGATATCGCTTGACTGTCACTCGGTATTTGCCGCTCTCGGTGTCGACCGTGTTACCCTCAACGGAACGCTCAAGCTCAATATCCACCGCGGTAACTGCAGGCAGGGTTTCCTGGTTGACCGAGACCGATACGTTTGTTTCATAGGATTGAAATATCATCTTCCTGCACTCCTATATAATATATTTGACCACGAATTCGACCGGCATATAAAGGCATCGGCGCGAGCGGTCATACTTTATCTCGCCCGAGGTCACCTGCGACACCATAAACTGACGGTCTTTATAAAAGACGTCGCGAAGCTTGCACAAAAAGGTGCGGCAAAGCTGTCCGCCATATAAAACAGGCGAATGTATGGTGACCTGATAGGTTACCGTTACGTATTTGCCATAGTAATACTCGCCGTCATAGGAGCCTAAGTAGTCATAAAACCAGCGGTCCTGAGATTCAAGCTTCTTAATTCCCACCGTTGCGGTTGGCTCACTCAACTGGTCGGTAAGCAAGCGGTCCTTGAATTCGTCATACACCTCGTACGAGCTGCCGAGGCCCTGCTTTATAATGTTGATGACTCTGTTGACCTCTTGGGTTATCTGGGGATAAAATTCGCCCATTTCATCACTCTCCTAACCGCAATATAGCCCAGTTATAAAGGGGTATGTTGCCAAGATATATTTTTTCGGTCTTGACACAACTGAACGACCTGCCGAATTCATCGAAAAGCTGAGTCCCGATAAGCTCAGCGAGGTCATACTCAGGCGGCCCGAGGTACAAAAAGCAGGACTCGTCGATGATGCCCACCTTTGTGAACTGGCTGTCGATGAACATCTTATTCTTGTATCTCATCGGCTGGATAAGGCATCTTATCTCGTGCTCTCCCGAGGGGCCTATCAGGTTGGCTTTGATGCCGTGCTTATCAAACAGGCTGCGTATGCGTTTTTCTATCTTCATAGGCTACACCTGCACAAAGGCAAACTCTCCGCCATCCACCAGATCGGCTATCGCGCCGAGCGCATCGTCGCGCAACTGCTTTGCGAGCATCACGGTGTTGGCATCGGGCAGTGAAATGCGCATATCTCCTGCCGAAAAGCCTGTCGATCGGGTGGCGCATACGATGGCATACTTGTAATAGGCAAAGGCGGCGCAGGCGTGATATATGCGCTCGTGGTTTTCGGCCGTGCAGGCGCCCTTTTTGAGCATAACCGACACCTCTGCGATGGCAAGGGTGACCAAGGGCGACTGGGCGCGTGCGGCCTCCTCGTCAAGCTCGGCCAGATGCGAAAAAGCACCCAGCACTCTTTCAAACTCGATCATAATTTACACCTCCGAAGAGGAGGGAAGGTGTCCCTTCCCTCCTTTGCTGTTTTGCTTCGACTTAATTAAGCCTTCAGGTTAAGGGCAACCGATGCTTCGTCAAAGATCTTTGAGAAGCCTGCGGTACAGCTGATGGCGGCTCTTTCAAGCTGCTGATCGATGAGCTTGTCGTACTCAACGGCAACGTCGGAGGCGATGACCATCTCGAGTGCGAAGCGCTTGTCAAGACCGATGATAGTGCCGTTGGCAAGGGCATCCGACTTGATGAAATTGGCACCGAGGGGGTTGTTGAGCTTGCCTGTGCCCTGGAAGTTGATTCCGGTATGGGGATTCTTGAACTCCTCGATGGAGAGCATCTTCAGCATCATATCGGGAGATGCGATGATGGTGTTCATCTCGTAGGGGTCAAGGGCATCCCACAGGCTGAGCAGGTCCTGATAGGTAAGGGTGCCAGAAGCGGCAGTGGTGACCACCTTTGCTGCGTTGTCGTTGCCGTCACCGTTCAGGACGGTGTTCATAGCATCGGCAAACTGTTGCTTGGCGATGTAGGCACCGATCTGGCGGAGCATTACGGTGAAGAGGTCAAGGCGCTGAAATTTCAGTGCTTCATAGGAAGCGACAAGCATACGGCCGCGCTTGGTCAGGGTGACAAGGTTCTCCTTGGTGGTGATGGAGGTGGTAGGAATTGCACTTCCCTCGGCCACGTCCTTGAGCTCCTTGTCAGTATCGGCAGGGTTGGAAACGACCGAGCGGTAGTCCATACCGTTGATACGGGTGGTGGAAGCCACTACGTTGGGGAGCAGATTGGTCTCCTCGATATCCGTCT
>JAZQID010000048.1:0-9140 GCA_045540915.1 Acutalibacteraceae bacterium | reverse complement strand
CAGTTGGCGTCGGCACCGAACATAGCCGCCTTCAACAGACTTGAGCAGATTACGCTTTTGGCAACCGTCTTAGCGGTAGCCTCATCATCAGCTCCGCTAACCTTGCATTCGAGCAGTTTGGTTGCACCTTCTCCATCACCTGCTATCTTTTTACAAAGATTTACTGTGACGGTGTTAAGCGCCTTCATAAACTCGGCAAAATCAGCGTTTTCCTCGGTTATCTGCTCATTTTCTGCCACTCCGTTGGCAAGGACTACGACCATATCATTGGTAGAGGTATCGCCGTCAACGCTGGCCATATTAAAGGTGCTTGCAATATCGGTCGACAGCGCCTTTTGAAGCATATTGGGCGAAATAGAGACATCGGTAGTGATGAAAACAAGCATTGTCGCCATATTGGGATGGATCATTCCGCTACCCTTTGCGATACCGCCGATACGGCAGGTCTTACCGCCAAGTGTAAACTCGACAGCGACCTCCTTCATAACGGTATCGGTGGTCATAATGCCCTCGGCCGCATCATTACTTCCGTTGGCATTAAGGCCTTCGGCAAGGGCACTCATTCCGTTAGCGATAGGCTCGATATCAAGAGTCTGGCCGATGACGCCCGTCGATGCAACGACTATGTCATTAGCAGAAATATTAAGAGCGTTTGCAGTCAGTTCACTCATTTTTTTGGCGATCTCAATGCCGTCAGCGTTGCAGGTGTTAGCGTTACCGCTGTTGCAGATGATAGCCTGAGCCTTGCCGTTCTGAAGATGCTGCTTTGTAACCGTAAGCGGTGCACCCTTGACAAGATTGGTAGTATAGACAGCCGCCGCACTTGCCTCGACCTCACTGAATATCAAGGACAGGTCCTTCTTTGTTTTATTCTTGCGAATACCGCAATGTATTCCGTTTGCAACAAATCCTTTAGCGGCGCAAACACCGCCCTCAATCAACTTCATTACTTTTGACCTCCAATGTTAAGACCCGTCGTTTCATCCACACCGAGCACAAGATTCATATTCTGAATAGCGGCGCCCGATGCTCCCTTGCCCAAATTATCAAATCTTGAAACAAGCAAAATTCTGTCATCGTTTCCGAAAACGGAAATCTCCATATCATCGCGACCCGACAATGCACCTGCAGACAAAAAGCCTTGCTCATCGGCTGCATCGACATAACGGACGATATCGTCCTTATAATAATCCTTATAAACTGCATTTATTGTATCGATGTCTCCGTTGATATCTTCGGCAAAGATGGGGACGACCACTTCCATACCTGAATAATATGATGAGACTATAGGCGAAAATGTCGGCAACTTCTCGAGTCCGCAAATTTTAGACATTTCAGGCAGGTGCTTGTGCTGCTGAGAGAGCCCATACATTCTCGGAGCCAAGAGAGATTCAGCATTCTGAGTATCGTTATAATCGGCGATCATCTTCTTACCACCGCCCGAGAATCCCGTAAGCGAAAAGCAATTCAGCCTTAAGTCAGGCTTGATAATACCATTCTTAACGAGCGGCTCAACAAGAGAAACAAAGCCGCTTGCGTGACAACCGGGGTTAGCGATACGCTTTGAATTTTTAATCTTTTCCCTCATCGAGTCAAGTTCAGGAAAGCCGTAGCACCAAGCGTCATCGGTCCTGTGAGCAGTCGAAGTGTCGATTATAACTGTGTCAGGGTTGCTGACGAGCGAGACCGCTTCGATAGCCGCAGCATCGGGCAGACACAAAAAGGCTATATCCGCGCTGTTGAGCGCTTCACGACGGGCGGAAATATCCTTCCTGAGTTCGTCGCTCAGAGTGATAAGCTCAATATCCCCTCTTTCAGAAAGGCGCTCATATATCCTAAGACCGGTCGTTCCTGCACTGCCGTCAATAAATACTTTTGTCATCATATTACCTCAGAAGAAACAAGCCGCCTTGCTTCTTTTATTGGCAAAGCGGCCTGCTTAGTTATATTATTTCTTTCCGTCGACGATTGCCTGAACCTTGATCGGCAAACCGAAAAGATTGATAAAACCCTCGGCATCTCTCTGGTCATAGTCACTCTCACCAAAGGTAGCGATCTCCTCGCTGTAAAGTGAGTAGTCACTCCATACGCCAGCCTTGATAATGTTGCCCTTATAGAGCTTGAGTTTGACCTTACCGGTGACCTTCTCCTGAGTCTTGTCAACGAAGGCCGAAAGAGCCTCTCTGAGAGGAGTGAACCACTGGCCATTGTAAACAAGCTCAGCAAAGGTTATAGAAAGCTTCTGCTTTTCGTGCATAGTGTATTTGTCAAGGCAGATGCTTTCAAGTGCCTCGTGAGCCTTGTAAAGAATGGTGCCGCCGGGAGTTTCGTATACGCCGCGGCATTTCATGCCGACCAAGCGGTTCTCGACGATGTCGATGATGCCGATTCCGTTAGCACCGCCAAGCTCGTTGAGCTTGAGAATGATATCCTTTGCGCTCATCTTCTGCTCATTAAGAGCAACGGGAATACCCTGCTCAAAATCGAGGGTGATATAGGTCGGAACATCGGGAGCATCGATGGGAGATACGCCCATCTCCAAGAAGCCCTTCTTCTCATACATCGGCTCGTTGCCGGTGTCCTCAAGGTCAAGGCCCTCGTGAGAAAGGTGCCAGAGGTTCTTATCCTTTGAGTAGTTGGTCTCTCTGTTTATCTTGAGCGGAATGTTGTGAGCCTCTGCATACTCGATCTCTTCGTCACGAGATTTGATATCCCACTCTCTCCAAGGAGCGATGATAGGCATATTGGGAGCGAAGTGCTTGATTGCAAGCTCGAAACGGACCTGATCGTTGCCCTTACCGGTGCAACCGTGGCAGATAGCGTCAGCGCCCTCGTTAATAGCGATCTCAACAAGTCCCTTTGCGATGCAAGGACGGGCGTGAGATGTGCCGAGCAGGTAATCCTCGTATACAGCACCCGCCTTCATAGTCGGGATGATGTAATCGTCAACATACTCATCGGTAAGGTCAAGAACGTAGAGCTTGGAAGCACCTGTCTTGATTGCCTTCTCCTCAAGTCCGTCAAGCTCATCAGCCTGACCGACATTACCCGATACAGCGATGACCTCGCAGTTATTATAGTTTTCCTTAAGCCAAGGAATGATGATGGAGGTGTCCAATCCGCCCGAATAGGCCAGAACAACCTTCTTAATGTTTTCCTTATTCATCTCTAAGCACTTCCTTTGAATTATTATGCACTGATTATACCAAATTGCATGCATATTGTCAAGCGATTATCTAAAATAATTTGCCGCAACCGGAATTTATATTAAATATATCGATTACCCGCCTGAATATCTAATCTTTTTTATCAATTTTAACTAATATATACAAGTATAACAGCATCGTTTCCTCTCAGTTGAGATTAAACGATGCTGTATATTTGTTGTATTTATGCAAGTTGTATACGAACTGCCTCGATCTGTTTTTCAACCGATGCAACGCAGGTGCCGCCCTCGCTGATACGCTTCTCAACGCATACCGAAAGGTCGACCGCCTCATACACGTCCTCGTCTATAACGTCACAGAAGGACTTGTAATCGGACAAAGGCAGGTTTTCAAGCACAACGCCGTCAGAAATGCACTTCGCAACGATCTGACCCGAAACCTTATAGGCGCTACGGAACGGCAATCCCTTTCTGACGAGATAATCAGCAAGGTCGGTGGCATTTATGAAGCCAGACTGAGCCGCCTTTTTCATATTATCAAGGCAAACGCTCATCGTCGATATCATTCCAACAAAGACATCAAGGCACATCTTTACGGTATCGCAGGCGTCGAAAACACTCTCCTTATCCTCCTGCATATCCTTGTTGTATGCAAGCGGAAGTCCTTTCAGGGTAGTAAGCAGGGCCATTAGGTCTCCGTAGACGCGGCCCGTCTTTCCTCTTACAAGCTCGGCCATATCGGGATTTTTCTTCTGCGGCATAATAGACGAACCGGTCGTGAAAGCATCAGACAGTTCGATAAACTTGAACTCCCAGCTCGACCAGAGGATTATTTCTTCCGAAAATCGTGACAAATGCATCATCAGTACCGAAATGACACCCGTCAGTTCAATAGCAAAGTCACGGTCGGAGACTCCGTCAAGGGAATTAAGGCAGATCGAATCAAAACCGAGTTTCTCTGCTTCCATTTTTCTGTCGGTGTCATAGGTAGTTCCTGCCAGCGCACAGCAACCAATAGGAGAAACGTTGATACGCTTTTTGCAGTCGTTAAGTCTGTCAAGGTCGCGCAGAAGCATCATCGCATAGGCCATCAGGTGATGTCCGAAGGTGATGGGCTGAGCCCTTTGCAAATGGGTGTAGCCAGGCATAATAGCGGCCTTGTACTCCTCAGCCTTATCGGTGATGGCTTTAACCAACGAGGTTACCTTTTCGCTAATTTCTTCAACCTCATCGCGCAGGTAAAGGCGCAGGTCAAGTGCAACCTGATCGTTTCTGCTACGCGCGGTATGCAGTTTCTTACCGACGTCGCCGATGCGCTCAGTCAACACCTGCTCAACGAACATATGAATATCCTCGCAGGTCTCATCGATATCAAGTGCGCCGCTTTCAATGTCATCAAGCACGCCCTGAAGCCCGTCAATAAGCTGTTCAGCCTCGGAAAGAGTGATTATACCCTTAGCACCCAGCATTGAGGCGTGGGCCATACTGCCAGTAATATCCTGACGGTACATACGGGAGTCAAATCTTATCGAGGAATTAAAATCGTCAGCAATCTTATCGGTAGCACCGTCGGTTCTACCTGCCCACATCTTTGCCATATAGGTCAACTCCATTACTCAGTAAAAATTTAATCATATGCTACATTTTACCACATACACACTTTTTGTCAAGTTAAAAAGCAAGCACCCGTCCTTTAACGAACAGGTGCTTTTTGTAAGTTGATCTTTAGAAAAGGCCGGTAATCTTGCCGTTTTCATCGACGTCGATGTTTTCAGCGGCAGGCTTCTTAGGCAGTCCCGGCATTGTCAGGATATCACCGGTCAAAACCACGATAAAGCCTGCACCGGCAGACACCTTAACATTCTTAACCGTAACGGTAAAGCCTTCGGGTGCGCCGAGTTTTGTGGGGTCATCGGAGAAGCTGTACTGAGTCTTGGCAATACATACGGGCAGGTTATCGAAACCAAGTTTGGTCAACTGCTCGATCTGCTTCTTTGCGGCAGGCAGAACGACGATTCCGTCTCCCCCGTAGATCTTACGAACGACTGCCTCGATCTTCTCCTCAATGGAGCAATCCAGCTCATAACTGAAGGTGAAATCGCCCTGTTCCTCTTCACAAAGGCGTACGACCTCGCGGGCAAGGTCCTCGCCGCCCTTACCGCCTTCGGCCCAAACGGTTGAAAGCACGGTGTTTACGCCGAGTTCACGGCACTTATTGATAATGAAGTCGATCTCATTATCGGTATCGGTCGGGAAACGGTTGACGGCGACAACACAAGGAAGCTTATAGACGTTCTTGATGTTGGAAACGTGGCGAAGAAGATTGGGTATACCTTTTTCAAGTGCAACCAGATCCTCATCGGCAAGCTGAGTTTTTGCAAGGCCTCCGTGCATCTTGAGAGCACGAACGGTCGCAACAACGACAACTGCGTCTGGGGTAAGGCCTGCCTTGCGGCACTTGATGTCGAGGAACTTCTCAGCGCCAAGATCAGCGCCGAATCCGGCCTCAGTAACTATGTAGTCACCCATCTTGAGTGCAAGTTTGGTGGCCATTACAGAGTTACATCCGTGGGCGATATTTGCAAAGGGACCGCCGTGAACGAAAGCGGGGGTACCCTCAAGGGTCTGAACAAGATTAGGCTTAAAGGCATCCTTAAGGAGCGCAGTCATCGCACCGACTGCCTTCAGGTCACCCGCAGTTACAGGCTTATCGTCGTAAGTATAACCTACGATGATCTTCGAAAGGCGATCCTTCAGGTCGGTTATCGAATTTGCAAGGCAGAAGACCGCCATTATCTCGCTCGCAACGGTGATATCAAATCCGTCCTCACGCGGAACACCGTTGGCCTTTCCGCCCATACCGTCAACGATAAAACGAAGCTGGCGGTCATTCATATCGACACAACGCTTCCAGGTAATTCTGCGAACGTCGATGCCAAGGGCGTTGCCCTGCTGAATGTGGTTATCAAGCATCGCGGCAAGCAGATTGTTTGCGGCACCGATTGCGTGGAAGTCTCCCGTAAAATGAAGGTTGATATCCTCCATCGGTACGACCTGAGCATAGCCGCCGCCTGCGGCACCGCCCTTAACGCCGAAAACGGGGCCAAGAGAGGGCTCGCGAAGCGCAACGGTGACGTCCTTGCCGATGCGTTTAAGTCCATCGGCAAGTCCGATTGTGGTAGTGGTCTTTCCCTCGCCTGCAGGAGTAGGGGTAATTGCGGTTACAAGAATGAGCTTTCCGTCCTTACGGTCACTCTCATTAAGCAAGGAAAGGTCGATCTTCGCCTTATACTTGCCATACTGTTCAACATATTTGTCATCTACGTGTGCTCTGACTGCGATTTCGGTAATCGGCAGCATCTGACATTCCTGTGCGATTTCAATATCTGATTTGTAACCCATACCTATCTCATCCCCTTAACCTTTGAAATATTTTACTGCGGCCTCAAACATACGGATGTCGTAGTTGCCCGGAACGTTCTTATAAAGTCCCGAACCGATACGCTCGCTGTGGCCCATCTTACCAAAGACACGGCCATCGGGCGAAGTGATACCCTCGATAGCGTACATAGAGCCGTTGGGATTGAAGTGAACGTCGCTCGTAGCGTTGCCCTCAAGGTCAACGTACTGTGTCGCTATCTGTCCGTTTGCGGCAAGCTGAGCAATCAGCTCCTCAGAGGCGACAAAGCGACCTTCTCCGTGAGAGATCGGAACATTAACAATGTCGCCGACGTTCATCAGGGACAACCAAGGAGACTTATTGGATGCGATGCGAGTGCGAACGATGCGCGACTGATGGCGTGCGATCTTGTTGAAGGTCAGAGTCGGGCAGTTCTCATCAACGTCGACGATCTTACCGTAGGGCACAAGTCCGAGCTTAATAAGAGCCTGGAAGCCGTTGCAGATACCGCACATAAGTCCGTCACGATTGTCAAGCAGGTCGGTAACGCCTTCCTTGATCTCGCTGTTGCGGAAGAAGGCGGTAATGAACTTACCGCTTCCGTCGGGCTCGTCACCGCCCGAGAATCCACCCGGAACGAAAATCATCTGGGAAGATTTAAGTTCCTCTGCAAACTTCTCAACACTGCGGCGAATTCCGTCGGAAGTAAGGTTGTTGATTACGATGATCTTGGCTTCGGCGCCTGCATCACGCACAACCTTAGCACTGTCGAACTCGCAGTTGGTACCGGGGAAGGCAGGAATCAGAACCTTCGGCTTGGCAACCTTAAGGCTGATGTTGGGATAGGAGGAAGCCTTGTACTCAAAGTTCTTCATCGGTGCATTATCATCGGGGATATTGCAGGAATAGACCTTCTCAAGCTTATCCTCATAGGTACCGAGTATATCGTCAAGCTTGACCTGCTCATCACTCAAAGAGATAGCACCATCATCGGTAACAACACCTATGACTCTGCCAAGATCGACATCATTCTCAACCTCAAGCAAGAATGAAGCATAGCTGTAACCGAACAATTCTTCAACGGTGAGGCTCTTATCAAAGCTGAATCCAAGTCCGTTACCGAAGGACATCTTCATAACTGCCTCGGCAATACCGCCGATACCGCAGGTGTAGCAGGAAACGGCCTTGCCGCTACGCAGAAGTTCGGTAACCTGATCGAACACCTTCAAAAGACTGTCGGTCTTAGGCAGTCCGTTCTCGTCAAATTCAGGCTTAACCTCAATAAGCTTATTGCCTGCCTTCTTAAACTCGGGAGAAACGATATCCTTAACCTTTTCGGTGGTGACGGCAAAGGAAACCAGCGTGGGCGGTACATCGAGATCCTCGAAGGATCCGCTCATAGAGTCCTTACCGCCGATAGAGCCGATCTCAAGATCCATCTGAGCCTTGAATGCACCGAGAAGGGCGGCCAAGGGCTTGCCCCATCTCTTAGCATCCTTGCGCGGATGCTCGAAATACTCCTGGAAAGTCAGGTAAACGTCTTCGAACTTCGCACCGGTGGCAATAAGCTTACATACCGACTCAATTACCGCAAGGTATGCGCCGTGATAGGGGCTCAGCTCGGTAATAAAGGGATTGTAACCCCAAGCCATCAGCGAGCAGTCGTCGGTGTGCTTTTTCTCAACCGAGATCTTCTGAACCATAGCCTGAATGGGAGTAAGCTGATTCTTTCCGCCAAAGGGCATCAGGACGGTACCAGCGCCGATGGTGGAGTCAAAACGCTCGGAAAGTCCCCTCTTGGAGCAGACGTTGAGGTCGCTCGCAAGCTTTTTATAGTTTTCAGCGAAACCACCGCTGACCTGCTTATCAATGGACTGAGCCTTGGCAGGTGCGATAGAAATGTGCTTGTCAGCACCGTTAGAGTTAAGGAATTCGCGGCTGATATCAACGATCTTTACACCGTTCCAGAGCATAACGAGTCTGGGCTCAGCCTTGATCTCGGCAACGGGGCAAGCCTGCAGGTTTTCCTCATTGGCAAGGGCGAGGAAGGCGTCAACGTCCTTTGCCTCAACAACAACTGCCATACGCTCCTGAGACTCGCTGATAGCAAGCTCAGTGCCGTCAAGTCCCTCGTACTTCTTGGGAACAGCATTAAGGTTGATCTCAAGTCCGTCGGCCAATTCGCCGATAGCGACCGAAACACCGCCCGCACCGAAGTCGTTGCAACGCTTGATCATACGGGTGGCTTCACCGTTACGGAAAAGGCGCTGAAGCTTTCTTTCCTCAGGAGCGTTACCCTTCTGAACCTCGGCACCGCAGGTCTCTACCGACTGAGCGGTATGAGCCTTAGAAGAACCGGTGGCGCCGCCGATTCCGTCGCGTCCGGTGGAACCGCCGAGAAGGATCACGACATCACCCGGAGCAGGCACTTCGCGGCGAACGTTTTCAGCAGGAGCGGCGGCAACAACTGCACCGATCTCCATACGCTTAGCGGCATAACCGGGGTGATAGATCTCATCAACGATACCGGTAGCAAGGAGTCGGATCGTAGCCATGTCGTTCTGTGTGCCAAGG
>JAZQID010000047.1:0-6241 GCA_045540915.1 Acutalibacteraceae bacterium | reverse complement strand
CAGAGAAGAGATACTCAAGGTCCACGCTCGCGGCAAGCCGCTTGCTCCCGACGTCGACCTCAAGACCATCGCTCGCTCCACCTCGGGCTTTACCGGTGCCGACCTCGAAAACCTGCTCAACGAAGCCGCCCTTCTCGCCACCCGACAGGGTCGCAGGGCCATTGTCGAGGAGAACATCGAGGAGGCCACCATCAAGGTCATCGCAGGCTCGGAGAAAAAGAGCTGGGTCATCAAAGATAAGGAAAAGCTTAACACCGCCTACCACGAGGCAGGCCACGCCATTACAGGCTACTACCTGCCGACTCAGGACGACATTCACCAGATCACCATCATTCCTCGCGGTAGGGCATTGGGTATGACCATCTCCTTGCCGAGCGAGGATAAGCACTCAATGTATATGAGCGAGATGAAGGAAGAACTGGTAATGCTGCTCGGCGGCCGTATCGCCGAGTCCATCATCTTTGGTGACATCACAACAGGCGCCTCCAACGATATCGAGCGTGCGACCGGTATTGCACGCGATATGGTGGTCAAGTACGGAATGAGCAGTGAGCTTGGCCCCGTGCTTTACGCCAACCAGAACGACGAGGTCTTCCTCGGCCGCGATTACGGTCACGTCAACAACTGCTCGCAGGAGATCGCCGCTAAGATCGACCGCGAGATACGTGCCCTTATCGACGGCGCCTACGAGCACGGAACCAAGATACTGACCGAGCACATCGACAAGCTTCACGCTGTTGCAAAGTACCTCTTCGAGAATGAGAAGATGGACGCCGCGCAGTTTGTCGCTTTGATGGAAGATAAAGAGCCCTCTGCCGAGTCGCAGGACAAAGCGGATGCTGAATAAAAAACAAAAAGGAGAAATTGATATGCAGATCAACAAAAATATGCTTATTGGAGAAATTCTGGAGCTTGACGTAGAGACCGCACCCTTCTTCTTCGAGATGGGTATGCACTGCCTTGGTTGCCCCTCTGCCCGCAGCGAGTCCCTCGAGGATGCCTGCGCGGTTCACGGTGTTGACGTTGACGAAATGGTCAACAAGATCAACGCCTTCCTTGCAACCAAGTAATGAAGCTTAGTTTACGTCTTTCGGCCGCCGCCACGCTTGTGCGTGACGGCGTTCGTGTTGTCGACGTCGGCACCGACCACGCATATCTGCCCGTCGAGCTGGTCAGAAGCGGCAAATGCCCCTCAGCCATCGCCTGCGATATAGGTGTCGGCCCCCTCGAAAACGCGCGTGGACACGTCACTGAGTTCGGCCTTGGTGACAGGATAGAACTGCGCCTTTGCGACGGGCTCAGCGGTATATCACCCGACGAGGCGGAGGATATCGCCATCTGCGGTATGGGCGGAGAACTGATAGCCTCCATCCTTGAAAATGCCCCTTGGACAAAGGATGTCAAAAAGCACTACATACTTCAACCGATGACTGCCGTTGACGACCTTCGCTGTTATCTTGCGAGGGAGGGCTTCGTCGTGCAAAAGGAGATGTTGGTGCGCGACGCAGGCAGGCTTTATACCGTTATGTCGGTGGCTTGGACGGGCGAAGTAATGACCTTTGGCGACGACTATTGGTACGTCGGTACCGTTACCGTCGATCAGCCCTATGGCACCGAGTACCTGACCCGTCAGCTTAACCGCGTCGAAAAGCACGCGCAGTCTCTGCTCAAATCGACCGACCCCGATGACCTTTCGGCACGCGAGGGTCTGCTGAAAATTGCCTATATCATAAGAAATAAGCTTAACGCAACTTTTGGCAAGGAGGAAACCTTATGACCCTTGTAAAGACCGTTTTGGACGCACTTGACAGATTTGCTCCCTTTTCCACCTGTGTAGAGGGGGATAGCGTCGGACTTCTTGTTGGCTCGGCCGATACTGAGGTTGACCGAGTGGCCGTTGCGCTTGACGTGACCCATAAGACTGTTGCTCAGGCAAAGGCGGCAGGTTGCGGCCTGCTGGTCACACATCACCCTGCTTACTTCGGACTGCTTGAGGAGCAGCCGCAGGACTCAGCCGCCGTTTTGGCGCAAAAGTTGGGGCTTTGCATCATCAGCGCCCACACTAACCTCGACGCCGCAATCGGAGGGGTCAACGATGTCCTTGCCGACCTCTTGGACATAAAAAATATCGAGCCCATCGGCATAGAGGGTGAGCCCTTGCCAATGGCGAGGGTGGGCGATCTGGAAATGGAGTCGGCCGCATCCCTTGCCCGTTACGCAGGGGAGAGGCTCGGTGTCGCAGGTGTAAAATATACCCCCTGCACCGATGCGATATCGCGCGTCGCGGTCTGCGGAGGCAGCGGCGGAGATTTTCTTCTTGCCGCAAAGGATGCAGGCGCGCAGGCGCTTGTCACAGGGGAGAGCAAGCACCATCTTCGACTGCTTGCCCGTCAGTTAAATGTTGCCCTGATCGAGTGCGGACACTTCTGCACCGAACAGCCCATCAAGAAAATTTTGACAGACATCGTCGCCTCTTGCTCGGTTCAAACCGTTATGCTTGACGAGTGCGACCCTGCCGAGTATATTAAATTATAAAATGTAAGGAGGTGCCGTTATGGCGTTTGACGGCGTGTTTTTGTCACATATAGCGCGCGAACTGCAGCAGACGATCGGCTCGCGTATCGACAAAATATATCAGCCGACCCGTGACGATATACTGCTGACCCTGAGCAAGCGCGGCTTCTCGGGCAAACTGCTCATAACGGTCAGCTCGGTCGGCCCGCGCATCCACTTCACGCAGGAAACATACGAAAATCCTGCCACACCGCCGATGTTCTGTATGCTGATGCGGAAGTATTTCTCGTCCGCGCGGCTTGAGAATGTGCGTCAGCAGGGGCTTGACCGCGTGCTCTACCTTGATTTCTCGTCCTACAACGAAATGGGTGACGAGATCGAGCTTTGCATCGTCGTCGAAATTATGGGCAGGCAGTCCAATGTGATACTTCTCAGTGAAGGCAGGGTGCTGGATGCACTTCGCCGCTCCGACCCTGAGAGAAGCGGCCGCCTGATACTTCCGGGCGCGAGATACGAGGCGCCTGCTTCTCAGGATAAGTTGGATCCGTGCCAAGCGACCGCGGCCGAGATAGCGGCTCAGGCCGGCGAAGCAGGGGACGTCCTTGCCAAAAACATATCCTTATCGGTTGAGGGAGTATCGCCCCTTGTAGCGCGGGAGATTGCCTTTTTGGCCGAGCAGACCGAGCTTGTGTCTGCGTTGGAAGAATGGCAGGGATACATCGAAAAGGGAATACCCACCTTGGTGTCCGACACCGAGGGCAGACCGACTGATTTTTCCTACCTGCCGATAAAGCAATATGACGGCAAATGCACCTGCCGAGAGGAAGAGAACTTTTCTCAGCTTTGCGACTGCTTTTACCGCGAGCGTCAGCGCGAGGACGCGGTTCGCCGCCGCACCTATGAGATAAGCAAATTTATAAACACCCTCATCGAGCGAACCTCGCGAAAGGTGGAAAAACAGCGCGGCGAGCTTGCCCGATGTGCCGACAAGGAGCAACTTCGCATCTTCGGTGAACTGCTCAAGGCCAACCTTTACGCAGTCGAAAGGGGAGCCGCCTTCGTCGACGTGGTCAACTATTACGACCCCGAGGGAAGACAGGTGCGCATACCATTAAAGCCTGAGCTAAGCCCTTCGCAGAACGCGCAAAGGTACTTCACCGAATACCGCAAGGCCAACACCGCGCAGGAAAAGCTGACTCAGCTTATCGAGGAGTCTGCGGCCGAGATAGTTTATCTTGAAAGCGTCGCCGACGAGCTGACGAGGGCCGAATCGGACAGGGAACTGGCCGAGATAAAAGCAGAGCTTGAGCAGGCAGGCTACCTGCGTGCTTCCCGAATGGGCAAGAAAAAGCCGCCGCGTGCCTTGCCACCCCTGCATTTTATATCAGATGACGGCTTCGACATATACGTTGGGCGCAACAACAAGCAAAACGACGAGCTTACTCTGCGGCTTTCCGAGAAAACTGACCTGTGGCTTCACGTCAAGGACGTCCACGGCACCCACACCATAGTGTCGGCGATGGGAAAAGAAGTGCCGCCCTCTACCGTAATGCAGGCGGCTATCCTCGCCGCATACCACTCCCGTGCAAGACAGTCAAGCTCGGTCGCCGTCGACTTTTGCCTCGTTCGGAACGTCAAAAAGCCCGCCCACGCAAAGCCGGGTATGGTCATCTATGACCGATACGAGACGGTCTATGTCACTCCCGACGAGGAATTGGTCGAGCGGCTTCGGGCAAAGGACAGATAACGGGATTAAAAATCTGCTCAAAAAGGGTAATAATACTTGCAATTTAGCTTGCTGTGTTGTAGAATAAATGTAATATTATTTGGAGGTATAAGAACAATGAATTCTTTGATTTTCCTTGCTGATGCCGCACCCGCTCCGGAGGCTAATCCTGCGAGCAGTTGGATCTCCATCATAATGCTGGTCGTATTTATCGGCATTATGTACTTCTTTATGATCCGTCCGCAGAAGAAGCAGCAGAAGGCGGAGGCTAAAATGCGTTCCGAACTGCAGATCGGTGACGAGATCATCACCATCGGCGGAATTTACGGCAGAGTCGTATCCCTGAAGGATGACAGCATCGTTATCGAGTCGTCGGGCGACCGCAGCAAGCTGCAGGTGACCCGTACCGCTGTTGCACAGAACCTGACCATCCACGACTGATCGGCGTAATAAAATGAACATCTCCCGAATATGCTTTACAAAGCGTGTTCGGGAGGTTTTTTATATGAAGAGGTCGGTGTCACGGGGAAGGAACGAGATGCTGTTTGAGTTGTTGTGGGGATTGCTGTCGGGTGCGGCGGCGATAGCGGTGGGTATTCTTGCCTGCGCCTTCGTGCTGACCAAGCAGGATCTGCCCGAGTCGGCGGCTGTGTCAATGGGAACCGCCTGCATTGCCATCGGTGCCGCCGTCGCAGGCTTCGTTACCGCGCGTATTCGCGGCTCACAGGGTATGGTGGCGGGCGCTATGACGGGCGGCGCGATGTTTTTGATTATGGTAATCGTGTCGGTGCTTGTAAGCGGCACCCAGTTCACCGTTGTCACCTTTGTGCGACTTATGCTCTGCATATCTCTCTCCGCGCTCGGCGGCATAGTTGGAGTCAACCTCGCCGCAAAGCGAAAAATGATAAAATAGCACAGCCTATTTAACCGCACAGGGTCACCTGTGCGGTTTTTGCGTAAAAAGAGTGGATAAATGTGAAATTTATCCCTTTCTGTTCTTGACTTGTCCTAATATATGTGTTAATATAAGGGTTGCCTGTATTAAACAGGTGCCCCTTGCCCTCGGCAAAAGAGGGCCAAATGTCCATAAGGAGGTGCTAAAGAATGTCTATTGTCAACTCTTACGAAATTGTCATGGTGTTCTCAGTCCAGCAGGGTGAAGAGGCTACTGCCGCCCTTGTTGAGAAGTTCAAGACCATGATCGAGAGCAACGCTACCGAGGTTTCTGTTGACGAGTGGGGCAAGCGCAAGCTGGCTTACCCGATCAACGACGAGCCCGAGGGCTTCTATGTTCTCGTAAACTTCAAGAGCGAGACCGAGTTCCCGATGGAATTGGATCGTGTTCTCAACATCACCGACGGTGTTCTTCGCTCAATGATCATCAGAAAGTAAGGAAGGGGAATAACTCATGCTTAATCGCGTAATTGTTATGGGCCGTTTAACCGACAACCCTGAGCTGCGCCACACCGCCAGCAACATCCCTGTAACCACCTTTACCCTCGCGGTAGAGCGCAATTTCAACTCAGGCGATGAGCGCGTCACCGATTTCCTTGATGTCGTCGCTTGGAGAAATAATGCCGAGTTTATCAGCAAGTACTTTGCAAAAGGTCAGCTGGTATGCGTCGAGGGTAGCATTCAGGTTCGCTCCTACACCGACCGCGACGGCAACAAGCGTCGCGCTTGGGACATCGTATGCGACCGTGCCTACTTTGCCGAAGGCAGACGTGACGGCGGCGCAAGGAGCAACGAAGGTCAGGCACCGGCTATCAACAACGCCGGCTCCAACGAATTCGCTGAATTCGAGGACAACGGCGACGATCTGCCGTTCTGATTATTGACCTAATCGGGTGTAACGCCCGTTTCTAACATTTCGAGAAGGAGGTTTTTCATAATGGAAAAGACCGAGAGAATGGATCGTCCCATGCGCCGCAAGGCACGCAAGAAGGTTTGCATGTACTGCGTAGACCGTGTGGAGACCATCGTCTACAAGGATATCGCCCG
>JAZQID010000046.1:0-17562 GCA_045540915.1 Acutalibacteraceae bacterium | reverse complement strand
AAGGGCCTCAAGGGCAAGGAAACTATGGACGGAAAGGATTTCGTCACCTCGCTCGGTCTTGGTGTCGATGCCGCTTACAAGGCGGTCATGAAGCCGACCGAGGGTACCATTCTCACCGTTGCGCGTGTCGCCTATGAGAAGGCTAAGGCGGCCGACAGTGACGACTTTATGACCGCGTTCGACGTTGCTTTTGAGGGTGCTAAGGAAGCACTTGCTTCTACCCCCGAGCTTCTGCCCGTATTGAAGAAGGCAGGAGTAGTTGACGCAGGCGGACAGGGCTTTTTGACCGTGCTCGAGGGTATGCGTTCGGTATTTGCCGACGGTGTTGTTATCAAGTCTGACCTTCAGCCTGCAAAGGTTGCCGAAAAGACCGAGTACAGAAATGCCGCCGCTGAATACGAGACCGAGATAACCTTCACCTACTGCACCGAGTTCATCGTCAACAAGGACGGCGATAAGGATGCACGTCTCCTTCGCGCCTACCTCGAGACCATCGGTGACAGCGCCGTTGTAGTTGACGACGACAACATCATTAAGGTTCACGTTCACACCGACCATCCCGGTAACGCTATCGAGAAGGGCCTTACCTTCGGCTCCCTCGTTAACCTCAAGATCGAAAATATGCGCGATCAGCACGAGCGTGCAAAGCACGATAACAACCAGCGTAAAGAGGTCAACACCGACTCCAAGGGCAACACCTATTCCCCCGTTAAGAAGGAGAATAAGTACGGCTTTGTAAGCGTATGTGTCGGCGACGGCATTGAGCAGCTTTTCTATGACCTCGGCGTTGACAACCTCGTCAGCGGCGGTCAGACTATGAACCCCAGCACCGACGACATCCTGCGCGCCATCGAGTTGACCCCTGCCGAGACGGTATTCGTGCTCCCCAACAACAAAAACATCATTATGGCGGCCGAGATGGCGGTTCCCCTCTCCACCCGTAATGTTATCGTTCTGCCCACCAAAACGGTGCCGATGGGCGTTTCGGCGATGGTCGCATTCGACCCCGATGCCGACGCCGACACCAACGCGGTCAATATGAAGAGTGCCGCTGAGCAAGTCGCGACCGGACAGGTCACCTTTGCTGCACGCGATTCCGACTTCGACGGATTCAAGATCAAGAAGGGCGACATTCTGGCTATGGAGAACGGCAAGCTCTCCTTCACCGAGCAGGACTTTATGCGTGCCACCGTTAAGCTTACACGTTCGATGTGCAAGAAGGACACCTCCTTCGTCACCCTCTACTACGGCGAATCGGTTTCCGAGGAGCAAGCCGAGAGTGTGCGCAACGTGCTTGAAAACAAGCTCGGCTCCGACATTGAGATTACTGCCATTCGCGGCGGTCAGCCTATCTACTATTTCATCATTTCGGTAGAGTAAAATCGGTTACGAAAATAGGGTGATCTTTTTGACAGTCAGAAATATCACAACTCTAAAGGGTATCGGCGAGAAGCGCGCCCAACTTTTTTCAAAGTTGGGCGTTGCAGATGTCGACGCCCTTTTATACTTTTTTCCACGTGATTACCTCGACCTTTCTGCACCCTGCTCGCCGATAGATGCGCCGTTTGGCGAGGTTTGTGCCGTTCGTGCAACGGTGGCAACACCTGTTAAAGAGGCCAAGATCCGCAAAGGTATGACCCTCTACCGATTTAACGCGGTCGAGGACGGAATTACCCTTAAAATTACCCTTTTCAACAACCCTTACCTTGCTAAAAAGATCAAGGAAAATCAGGAATACATCTTCTACGGAGCCATTACGGGCGGGCTTTTGACACGGGAGATGTCCTCCCCCGACATTCTAACGGTTGACAAGGCTTATATTCGCCCCATCTATCCTGCGACTGCAGGCCTGCCCTCTTATCAGATCGAGAGCACCGTCAGGCAGGCGCTTGAGTTTGCCGATGAGATCGAGGATCCTATCCCCCTCTACATACGCAGGCGGTACAACCTTATGCCGATAGCAACGGCGCTGAGGAACATTCATTTTCCCGAGAGCCTTGCCATGCTGAGAACCGCAAGGCGCAGGCTGATGTTTCAAGAGATGCTGATGCTCCAATGCGGGCTTCAGTCGATCGGAAGTCGCAACAAAAGCACCGACTCGGTGGTTATAAGAAAGGATTTTTCGAAAGAGTTTTCGGAGCATCTACCCTTTTCGATGACCGATGCACAGCATCGTGCCGTCAAAGAGGCGGTTACAGATATGCAGAGCGGTCGGCAGATGAACCGCCTGCTTCAAGGTGACGTCGGCTCGGGTAAGACCGCCGTTGCCGCCTCCCTTTGCTATACGGTATGCAAGAACGGGCATCAGGCCGCCCTTATGGCGCCGACCGAGATACTTGCCGAACAGCATCTTGAGTCCTTGCGCGCTCTCTTTGAGGGCACGGGTATAAATATCGCCCTGCTGACAGGCTCGACTCCGCAGAAAAAGCGTCAGCAGATACTGTCGGCGCTTGAATCGGGTGAGATCGACCTGCTTGTCGGCACCCACGCGATAATTGAAGATTCGGTGGTATTTTCCGACCTTGCGTTAGTCATCACCGATGAGCAACACCGATTTGGTGTAAAGCAACGCTCCGCCTTGGCGCGCAAGTCGCAGGCGCCGCACATTCTCGTTATGTCTGCGACACCCATTCCGCGCACACTTGCGCTCATTGTCTACGGCGATCTTGCCATTTCGGTGTTGGACGAGCTTCCTAAGGGCCGCCAGCCCATCGATACCAGACTTATAACCACCGAAAAACGACCTCTCGCCTTCGACTTTATCAAAAAGCAGTTGGACAAGGGCCGTCAGGCCTACGTCGTGTGTCCTCTTATCGAGGGTAACGACAGCGACCTTGTACCTGTCTTGGAATATTTCGAAAAACTGCAGAAAGACACCTTCAAGGACTATCGGCTCGGCTTGCTTCACGGACGTATGAAGTCAAAGGAAAAGGAAGCCGTAATGCGCGGCTTTTCAAGCGGCGAAGTGCAACTTTTGGTCTCGACGACGGTGGTCGAGGTCGGCGTTGACGTACCCAACGCTACCGTTATGATGATTGAAAATGCCGACCGATTCGGTCTGTCGCAATTGCATCAGCTTAGAGGCCGAGTCGGACGCGGAAGCTTCCGCTCGTACTGTATCCTCGTTTCCGACGCGCAAAACGACACCTCGCTTGAAAGATTGAAGGTACTTTGCGATACCAACGACGGATTTGAAATTGCAGAAGCCGACCTTAAGAGTCGCGGCCCCGGTGATTTCTTTGGCAACCGTCAGCACGGACTGCCGACACTTCGACTTACCGATATGATAAACGACCGCGATGCCCTCATCTTCACACAACAGGTCGCAAGAGAGATTTTGGACGCTGATCCCGACCTGTCAAACGAGGAAAATCTGCCCTTGCACAACGCAATCAAGAAAATGTTTGAAGAATTTAAGGGCGGATTAAATTAAGTGTTGAATATTCGGCAAAAATATGAGATAATAATTGGTAATTTGATAACGGAGGACCCTTATGACAGATTGTAAAAAAATTGCCGACTTGATTTTTGGCAAAGATATTAAATCTCCCGATTATTATGAAGAACTCTATCCCCCGCGCAACCTTTCCGAAGGTCAGCGCGTCACCCGTCTGGCGCCCAGCCCGACAGGTTATCTGCATTTCGGCACCCTCTTCACCTGCCTTGTAAACCGACGTGTCGCTGATGCGTCGGATGGCCTTTTCTTTGTGCGAATTGAAGATACCGATGCCAAGCGCGAGATAGAGGGCGGTATTGAAGATATTGTCAACGGACTTGTCCGTTACGGAATAAAGATCGACGAGGGCTTTGTCGGTGCAGATGCTACTGCAGGCGAATACGGCCCCTACAAGCAGAGCGACCGCGTCGACATCTACCACTGCTATGCCAAGATGCTTATGGAACAGGGCTTCGCCTATCCCTGCTTCTGCACCGAGGAGATGCTTTCATCTACCCGCGAGTTGCAGGACAAGGCCAAGGAGCGCACCGGATATTACGGCAAGTATGCTACCTGCCGTTCTCTTACCGATGAGCAGATCGAGGAAAAGATCGCCGCAGGTCTGCCCTATGTCGTAAGACTTTGCTCACCCGGCAGCGAGGACAGGCGCATTACCTTTGACGATATGATCAAGGGCAAGATCGAGATGCCCGAAAATGACGAGGATTTCGTCCTGCTCAAGTCGGATGGCGTTCCCACCTACCACTTTGCTCACGCGGTGGATGACCACCTTATGCGCACCACCCACGTCATCCGTGGTGACGAGTGGATCTCGTCGGTGCCCAAGCACATTCAGCTTTTCAAGCTGCTTGGCTTCAAGGTGCCCAAGTATGCCCACGTCTCCCCCATTATGAAGGAAGAAAACGGCTCCAAGCGCAAGCTTTCCAAGCGCAAGGATCCCGAGGCTGCGGTTCATTTTTACGCAGAGCAGGGATATCCCGTTGAGTCGGTCACAGAATATATGCTGACGGTCGCCAACTCCGATTTTGAGGACTGGCGGCGCGCTAACCCCAACGAGTCCAACACCGCCTTCAAACTCAATCTGAAAAAGATGAGCGTTTCGGGTGCGCTGTTTGACCTTGCCAAGCTCAACGACATCAGCAAGAACGTCATTTCCAAGATGTCGGCCGACACCGTTTTGCAGTATGTGCTCGATTGGGCCAAGGAGTTTGACCCTGAGTTTTGCGAGGTCATATCGGCCGACAAGGAATATGCCAAGAATATTCTTTCCATCGACCGCGACGTTCCCAAGCCCCGTAAGGATATTGCCAAATGGAGCGACGTCAAGGGATACGTTGCATACTTCTATGACGGATTTGAGAACGGCTATGCTCTGCCCGAGCATATCGACCCCAAGGATGCGGCGCTCATTCTTGAAGCCTACCGCGGAGTCTACGACCCTGCCGACGACCGCTCGGCTTGGTTTGATAAGATCAAGAGCATCTGCCCTGCCGCAGATTTCTGCCCCGAGGTAAAGGAATACAAGAAAAATCCTGAGGCTTACAAGGGCCATTCGGGTGACGCGGCTTCTATCCTTCGTGTTGCTATCACAGGCCGCGTGAACAGTCCCGATCTGTGCGAGATTATGAAACTGCTCGGCTATGATACCGTTATGTCCCGCATCGAGCTTGCCATCCATCATTTCAAAGAGGTGTAATCAATGGAAGAACTCAACAAGATTGTCGAGAGTAATTTTATAGAGGATTTTGTTATCAAGGATCTTGATAAAGGCGTATACAACAAGGTTCAGACCCGTTTTCCGCCCGAACCCAACGGATATCTGCACATCGGTCACGCAAAGGCCATCTGCATCGATTTCGGTATTGCCGAGAAGTTCGGCGGCAAATGCAACCTTCGTCTTGATGACACCAACCCCACCAAAGAGGACGTCGAGTATGTTGACGCCATCAAAGAGGATATCAAGTGGCTCGGCTTCGATTGGGACAACGTCTACTACGCCAGCGATTACTTTGATTTCATATACGATTGCGCCGTCAGGCTCATTAAAATGGGCAAGGCCTTCGTCTGCGACCTTACCGCAGAGCAGATGCGCGAATATCGCGGCACCCTGACCCAGCCTGGTAAGGAAAGCCCCTACCGCAACCGCTCTATCGAGGAAAACCTTGATCTTTTCGAGAGAATGACCAAGGGTGAATTCGAAAACGGCGAAAAGGTGCTTCGTGCAAAGATCGATATGGCCTCTCCCAACCTCAATATGCGTGACCCCGTTATCTACCGCATTATGAAGGTGCCCCATCACCGCGCAGGTGATAAGTGGGTGGTTTATCCGATGTACGATATGGCTCATCCTCTCTCCGATGCTTACGAGGGTGTCACCCATTCCCTTTGCTCGCTTGAATTTGAGAACCACCGTCCTCTCTACAACTGGTTCCTCGAGGAGCTTAACATTCCCACCCCGCCCCGTCAGATCGAATTTGCGCGTATGAACGTCAACTACACCCTGACCAGCAAGCGCAAGTGCCTTAAGCTCGTAAACGACGGTCTTGTTTCGGGTTGGGACGATCCGCGTATGGCCACCCTTTGCGGTATGCGCAGACGCGGTTATCCTGCCGCCGCAATTCGCGATTTCTGCGAGAAGATCGGCGTTTCCAAGGCTTACAGCGTTATCGACTACGCTCTGCTCGAGTCCTGCGTGCGCGATGACCTCAACCTTAACGCCGAGCGCGCGATGGCGGTAGTTCGCCCCATCGAAGTTGTCATCGACAACTATCCCGAGGGTCAGACCGAGATCATTTCGGTTGACATAAATCCCAACAAGCCTGAGCTTGGCACAAGAGACGTTGTCTTCAGCAAGCACATTTTCATCGAGCGCGACGACTTCTGCGAAGAGCCGCCGAAGGGCTACTTCCGCCTCTGCCCCGACAAAGAGGTTCGCTTGAAGGGTGCATACTTTGTGCGTTATCTCTCCTGCGAGAAGGATGAAAAGGGCGAGGTCATCCGCGTCCATTGCAGTTATGACCCCGAGACCAAGGGCGGCAACGCTCCCGACGGTCGCAAGGTCAAGGGCACTATCCATTGGGTCAGCGCCGACAACTGCGTTGATGCTGAGGTTCGTCTCTACGACCGTCTCTTCCTCGTTGAAAACCCCTCCGACGAAGAAGGCGTCGGCGATTTTTCGGAAAATCTCAACCCCAATTCGATGGAAATCGTTTCCAACTGCAAGATCGAGAAGGATCTTGCCAACAGAGCGGCAGGCGAAACCTTCCAGTTTATGCGTCAGGGATATTTCTGCATCGATCCCGATTCGACTCCCGAGCATCCTGTATTTAACCGCACCGTTCCCCTCAAGGATTCGTGGGCGAAAAAACAATAATCATAATTCCATAATTTTTTCTTCCATTTTAGCAAATATGGTGTTATAATAAGTCTGTGAACTACTAAATACAGATTTTTGACCCTGAGATCATCAACACACGGGAGTTGAGAACTTGGAAAAATATGTTATAAAGGGCGGCAGGTCGCTCAACGGAACTGTTACCATCAGCGGTGCAAAAAATGCCGCTGTTGCCATCATTCCTGCGACCATTCTCTGTGACGAGGTCTGCCGTATCGAAAACGTGCCGAACATCAGCGATGTCAACGAACTGATACACATCCTGTACGAACTCGGCGCAGATATAAAAATGATAAACAAATCGACCTACGAGATCGATCCCCGCAACATACGCTCACACATCGTCCCCCTCGAAATGACCAAGAAGCTTCGCGCAAGCAGTTATTTCCTCGGGGCTATGCTCGGACGTTTTTCAAAGGCGAGGGTCGCACCTCCGGGCGGATGTGATTTCGGCGTTCGTCCCATCGACCTGCATATCAAGGGCTTCGAGGCTCTTGGTGCCGAGGTGAAATATGCCACCGGTATGGTCGATTGCGATGCTCCCCACCTTATCGGAGGACAGGTCTATCTTGACAAGGTTTCGGTCGGTGCGACGGTCAACATTCTGCTTGCGGCGGTCAAGGCTCGCGGCCTGACCATCATTGAGAATGCCGCTAAGGAGCCGCACATCGTTGACCTTGCCAACTTCCTGATCTCGATGGGTGCCGATATCCGAGGTGCAGGTACCAGCGTTATCAAGGTTCGCGGTGTCAGCCATCTTCATTCAACCACCTACAGCATCATTCCCGACCAGATCGAAGCGGGCACCTATATGGCGGCCGTTACCGCTACGGGCGGCGACGTGCTTATCAACAACGTCATCCCCAAGCACCTTGAGTCCATTACTGCGAAGCTGGTGGAGATGGGTGCCGTCATCGACGACCTCGACGATGCTCTGCGCATCCGTGCAACCGGAAAGATCAAGCGTTGCAACCTTACCACCCAGCCCCATCCGGGATTTCCAACCGATATGCAGCCGCAGGCGGTTGCCGTTCTTTCCCGTGCCGAAGGGACAAGCATTGTCACCGAGGGCGTTTGGGACAACCGTTTCCGTTACGTAGATCAGCTTACCCTTATGGGTGCAAAGATTCAGGTTGACGGAAAGATTGCGGTTATTGAGGGTGTTGAAGAACTTTCTGGCGCTCACGTGAGTGCTACCGACCTTCGTGCAGGTGCCGCTATGCTTATCGCCGCTCTCGTTGCCAATGGCACCACCGAGATCGAGGACATCCACCACGTTGAGCGCGGTTACGAGGATATCACCGAAAAGCTGGTATCTCTCGGAGCCGATATCCGCAAGGTCGTTTACTCAAATCCTGTTACGACCTACAACGCACAATAATTTCATTTAGGCTATCCATACTTGGACAGCCTAAATTTTTTAGGAGGCAGCCTTATGGCTATCGTATGTCCGCTGTTCAGCTCGAGCGGCGGTAACGCTACATATATCGGGTACAACGGCTCGGGCATACTTATCGACGCGGGCGTTACGGCAAAAAGGCTCAGCGATGCCCTTGCCGCCATTGATGTCGACCCTGCAGGCCTTTGCGGTGTTTTCGTCACCCACGAGCACTCCGACCACATCAAAGGTCTGCGCGTCTTTTGCAAAAAGTATCATCTACCCGTTTATTGCTCTGAAAGAACGGCTGATGCTATCCTTTCGTCAGGTTCACTCGATCAGACGGGTATCATCACTCCCTTTGAGACTCAGATAGAGGTCGGCGGATTTACTGTCCGCAGGTTTTGCACCTCCCACGACTGCGAAGGCAGCAGCGGTTACTTTGTTACTACTCCCGACGGGAAAAAGGTGGCCGTCTGCACCGACTTGGGCTATGTTTCCGATGAGGTTGAGTGCGCCCTGACGGGAGCCGACCTTGCGATAGTTGAGTCAAACCACGATATCACGATGCTGAGAAACGGGCCCTATCCCCCGTCGCTGAAGCGACGCATACTGTCGGATAAGGGACATCTTTCCAATCATCGATGTGCCGACCTTATCGCAAAGCTCGCTGCTGAGGGAACCAGCCGTTTCGTACTCGCCCACATCAGCCGCGACAACAACACTCCCGATGCCGCCATCGAATGTACCCAGACCCGACTGACCCTCTGCGGTCTTGAAGCGGGTCGTGACTATCTGCTCGAGGCGGCGGCACCCGAGGGAAATCGGATCTTGGTGATATAACATGATGAAAATTCAACTTATCGTTGTGGGCAAGCTTAAGGAGAAGTATTTCACCGACGCCTGCAACGAATATATCAAGCGATTGGGCGCCTTCTGCAATATCAGCGTGACCGAAGTTGCAGAACATAAGTGCCCCGACTCTCCCAGCGACGCCGACATCGCCATCACCCTCAAAAATGAGGGAAAGCGCATACTCGACGCCATCCCCGACAATGCGGAGGTCATCACTCTTTGCATTGAAGGCAAGCAGTTTTCTTCCGAAAAGCTCGCCGACCGAATCAATCTTGCCGCAGTTCAGGGCAAGAGTTGTATATGCTTTGTCATCGGCGGCTCGTGGGGTCTTGATGGGGCGGTAAAGAGTCGCGCAAGCCTTAAACTTTCAATGTCCGAGATGACCTTTCCTCATATGCTCGCAAGGGTAATGCTGCTCGAACAGGTCTACCGCGCATTCAGCATAATCAAGGGAAATAAGTATCATAAATAGAGCAAAACACCTAACTTTTGCAGCACTTTTCCGTGCGCCGCTCAGGTTGGGTGTTTTTCATATAAAATATTGGCTTTTTACGTAGATTTTTTCCTATGTTTTCATATAAAATGTATAGACAATCGACAGAATATCTGTTATAATATCAGCAGATATATTACTTTATATATCCAAGGTGTCTCTCCCCGATTTTTCGGGGCTGTATGGCACGTGGATGATTTTTTGCATCCGTGTGTCAAAATTTTCACAATTAGATCTCGGCTGACACCTCCGCGATCGGAAAGGCATGATAGTATGAAGAAAAAAATCAGCACTGTTCCCTTCACCGACACCCCAGAACAGAGCGCAAAGCTGCTTGAAGTTATCGATCAGCTCCGCGACCAGAAGGGTTGTCTTATGCCGATCATGCAGGCTGCTCAGGACATCTACGGTTATCTTCCGATAGAAGTTCAGTCTGTGATCGCACGTGAGCTCGGTATCTCCGTTGAGGAGGTATACGGAGTCTCTACCTTCTACTCACAGTTCAACCTTTCTCCTCAGGGCAAATACAAGATCAGCGTTTGCCTCGGTACTGCCTGCTACGTTAAGGGCGCTCAGGAGGTTCTTGACAAGATCGAGGAGATCATCGGCATAAGCGCGGGCGAATGCACCGAGGATGCCAAGTTCTCTATCGAGGCCTGCCGTTGCATCGGCGCTTGCGGTCTTGCTCCCGTTTTCACCGTCAATGACGAGGTTTACGGTCGTTTGGACGCTGACGACGTTCCTGACATTCTTGCTAAGTATCAGTAAGCTCTATCTTTCATTGGAAGAGGAAATCATAATATGAAAATTTCTACTATCCAAGAATTATTGCATGCCGACGTCCTCTGCTGCGAGGAAAACCTCTCAAAGCACGTCTATTCCGCCTGCGGAAGCGATATGATGAGCGACGTTCTTGCCTATGTCAAGGATCAGGCCGTTCTGCTGACCGGATTGGTCAACCCTCAGGTTGTACGCACCGCTCAGATGATGGATATGATCTGCATCGTTTTTGTACGCTCCAAGAAGCCGAATGAGGAAATGATCCGTCTTGCCGAAGAGGCAGGCATCGTTATCATGACCACATCCAAGCGGATGTACAACGCTTGCGGCAAGCTCTACAAAAACGGTCTTGTAGGTAACGGTGATGTCGATGAATAAGGAACTGACCTTTCACTACGATGTCGACGGCGAGGACTTCACCTCGGCAGGTCAGGCATCCGTACAGGTTAAGAAGAACCTGCGCCAGCTTGGCGTTTCGCCCGAGATAATCAGGCGGGTTTCGATCGCTATGTACGAGGGTGAGATCAATATGGTCATTCACGCCGGTGGCGGTGAAGCGGACGTCATCGTCTGCGAGGACAAGATCCGCATCATCCTCAAGGACTACGGACCCGGTATTCCCAACATCGACCTTGCTATGCGCGAGGGCTATTCCACAGCGCCAGACAGCGTTCGTTCGCTCGGCTTCGGCGCAGGTATGGGATTGCCCAATATGAAGCGCTATACCGACAGTATGACCATTGATTCGGTCGTCGGTGAAGGCACCTGCATTGAGATGACCGTAAACCTTTAATTCTAACAATGCACGATGGAGGTGGCACGATGGACAGCTATCAACATTCTGTTACGCTTAATGAAAAAAAGTGTAAGGGCTGTACGCTGTGTATCAAGCACTGTCCCACCGAAGCGATCCGTATACGCGACGGCCACGCCGTCATCAACGCCGACCGTTGCATCGACTGCGGCGAATGTATAAGGATCTGCCCCCACAAAGCAAAAAAAGCCAGCTATTCCAAGCTGGACAACATCAACGACTTCAAATGGAAGATCGCCCTTCCCGCTCCGACGGTCTACGGACAGTTTGACGGGCTCGACGACGTCGATTTTGTACTGCAGGGGCTGTATGACATCGGATTTGACGATGTATACGAGGTGTCGAAGGCGGCGGAGCTTGTTTCCGCCTACACAAGACGCTATCTGCATATCGACGGCATCCCCCGACCCGTTATCAGCTCCGCCTGCCCCGTGGTGATCAGGCTCATCGCTCTGAGATTTCCTTCCCTTATCGGCAACATCATTCCGATGCTGTCCCCGATGGAGATCGCGGCCACACTTGCGCGTGAGCGGGCTAAGAAAAATCATCCTGAGTTAAAGGATGAGGATATCGGCGTATGTTTCATTTCCCCCTGCCCTGCCAAAGTCAGTTATGTCAAGAACGGATTCGGCAACTACAAGAGTGCTGTCGATATGGTGGTTTCCATCAAGGACGTTTACTTCAAACTCATTGATGTTATGAACCGCGACAGGACTCCGCGTTCCCTATCCGAATCGGGTATGATCGGCATTAGTTGGGCTGAATCAGGCGGCGAATCCTCTGCGATATTCAATAATCGCTACCTTGCCGCCGACGGTATCGAAAATGTCATCAGAGTTCTGGACAAGATCGAGACCGGCAGTTTTCCGTCCTTGGATTTCATTGAGCTTAACGCCTGCCCCGGCGGTTGCGTCGGCGGTGTGATGACGGTGGAAAACCCCTTCATCGCAAAGGCACGCTTGCAGACACTTAGAAGATATCTTCCTGTGTCGCAGAATTTCATTGAGGACGGCAACGACAATTCGATCCCCGATCTGTACTTCTTTAACGAGGTGCCTACCTATCACCCCATCTCCAGATTGAGTGATAATATGGCAGAGTCGATGCGGATGCTGGCTGATATCCAGAGTCTGCGCGACGACCTGCCCGGTATCGATTGCGGCTCCTGCGGTGCTCCCACCTGCCGCGCCTTTGCCGAGGATATCGTTAAGGGATTGGCGGATCCCGATGATTGTGTGATCAGGTTTAAGTCTGCGATAAAAGACTACATAGACAGTAAGGCGGAGTCTAAATGACAGTAGGAGAGCTTCGGGACTTGATGTCCCTGACCGAGATCTCGGTCACCGATCCCGACAGAGAGATAGGCGGCGTTTACTGCGGCGATCTGCTCAGTTGGGTTATGGGCCGCGCAAAATGCGACGATCTGTGGATCACGATAATGTCCAATATTAACGTGGTTGCCGTCGCCTCCCTTGCCGACGTGTCGTGCGTGATTCTTGCAGAGGGCACCACCCTTGAGCAAGAGGTCATCGAAACGGCTCAGAGTAAGGGGGTAAACATCCTCTGTTCTCAGTTGCCGATATACGAGACGGCGGTTGCTGTTTCGCGTTTGCTATCTGATGAATAGGTATTACTACGATCTGCACGTACACTCCTGCCTGTCACCCTGCGGCGACAACGATATGACCCCATACAACATCGCCAATATGGCCTCTCTCGCAGGATTAAACATTGTCGCACTTACCGATCATAACACCACTAAAAACTGTCCCGCTTTCTTCAAGGCAGCCCGTGCCGCAGGAATTATTCCCGTTGCAGGCATGGAGCTGACCACCTGTGAAGAAATTCACCTCGTATGTCTGTTTGAGCACATTGAGGATGCGATGCTCTTTGATTCCGAGCTTGACAAGTACCGCTCGCGAATTCCCAACAACACTCAGATATTCGGAGAACAGCTCGTTATGGACGAGGGCGATGAGGTCATCGGGTATGTTCCCAACCTTCTCCCCCCTGCCACTGCACTTTCTCTTGATAACGCCGTAGCGCTTGTTGAGAAATTCGGAGGTGTTTGCCATCCCGCTCACATAGACCGCGAGTCAAACGGAATTATCTCAATGCTCGGTACACTTCCCGAGACACCTGCATTTTCAAGGGTAGAGTTCAACGACCCCAACAATATTGATGGCTACAAGAAGCTTTATCCTATGATTGAGAAAATGCAGATCATCTCCTGCTCCGATGCCCACTACCTTTGGGACATTCGGGACAAGGATGCCTACTTCGAGCTTGACGATGAGCCGTACAGCAGTGACTTGGTGCGAAGGCGCCTGTTCGAAAGGTTAAGAGGTTGAGCCATGAAGGAATTATCGCTTAACATACTTGACATTACCGGCAACTCGGTCAAGGCCGGCGCAAAGGACATTCACATCACCATTAGTGAGAGTGACGACCTTTTCACGCTGACCATCGAGGATAACGGTTGCGGAATGAGCGAGGAGATGGTTCGCTCGGTCACCGACCCCTTCTGTACCACCCGTACCACCCGCAAGGTCGGGCTTGGCATACCGCTTCTCAAGCTTGCCGCTGAGCAAACGGGCGGCGGCATCTCGATCAAGTCGCGCCAGAAGGAACTGCACCCCGAAGATCACGGGACCTGCGTTACCGCTGAGTTTTTCAAAAATCACATCGATTTTACCCCTCTCGGCGATATCGTTTCAACCCTCACCACCCTCATTCAAGGGTCGCCTGAGATAGATTTCTACTTCCTGCACACAACGCAGGACAAAGAGGTTTCTCTCAACACCCCTGAATTGCGTGAGGTACTCGGAGAGGATGTTCCTCTCAACTGTTTTGAGGTTATTCAATGGATCGCCCAAAACCTCCGCGAGCAATACGGCGATCAAATTTAATAAACAATTTAATGGAAAGGATAGATTGCAATGAAATCATTAGCAGAACTCGCAGCCATTAGAGATAGGATGAAGGATAAGGTTATTCTTCGCGAAGGCACCAATGACCTGCGTGTAGTAGTCGGTATGGCTACCTGCGGTATCGCTGCAGGCGCAAGACCCGTTCTTAACGCTTTTGTTGAAGGCGTTAGCAACGCAGGCCTGACCGACAAGGTCACCGTTACCCAAACCGGTTGCATCGGCATCTGCCAGTATGAGCCTGTTGTTGAGATCTTCGAGGCAGGCAAGGAAAAGGTCACTTATGTAAAAATGAGTGCCGATAAGGTAGAGCGTGTCATCAATGAGCATCTCAAGGGTGGCAATGTCGTTGCTGAATACACCATCAATAACAACAAATAAGGAGTGACAAATAGTATGATTCGTTCACACGTACTTATTTGCGGCGGTACCGGTTGTACCTCTTCCGGAAGCAAGGCTGTTCAGGATGCCTTCGCCAAGGAGCTCGCCGCAAACGGTCTGGAAAACGAAGTAAAGATCGTTCAAACCGGTTGCTTCGGTCTGTGCGCTCTCGGTCCGGTCGTTATTATCCATCCCGAAGGCACCTTCTACAGCCGCGTAACCGCTGAGGACGTTGCCGAGATCGTTGAAGAGCATCTGCTCAAGGGCCGTATCGTTCAAAGACTTGAGTATAAGGATACCGGTGATGTTGAACTCGATACCGAGAACGTATCCCTCAACGACACCGCCTTCTACAGATCACAGAAGCGTGTTGCCCTTCGCAACTGCGGTGTTATCAACCCCGAGGTCATCGACGAGTACATCGCTATGGACGGCTATGCCGCTCTTGGTAAGGTACTGACCGAGATGACTCCTCAGGAGGTCATCGACGTTATCCTCGCTTCCGGTCTTCGCGGACGCGGCGGTGCAGGCTTCCCCACCGGCAGAAAGTGGGCTTTTGCAGCCGCTAATGCCGCTGATCAGAAGTATGTTTGCTGCAACGCCGACGAGGGTGACCCCGGTGCATTTATGGACCGTTCCATCCTTGAGGGCGACCCCCACGCTCTGCTCGAGGCTATGACCATCGCCGGTTACGCTATCGGCGCAAATCAGGGCTTCGTTTACGTTCGTGCTGAGTACCCCATCGCTGTTAACCGTCTGAAGATCGCTATCGATCAGGCTCGCGAGTACGGCCTTCTCGGTAAGGATATCTTCGGCACCGGCTTCGATTTCGATATCGACATCCGTCTCGGTGCAGGCGCATTCGTTTGCGGCGAGGAGACCGCTCTTATGACCTCTATCGAGGGTCACCGCGGTGAGCCCCGTCCCCGTCCTCCCTTCCCGGCCGTTAAGGGTCTGTTCCAGAAGCCGACCATCCTCAACAACGTTGAGACCTACGCTAACATTCCGCAGATCATCCTCAAGGGTGCTGACTGGTTTGCAAGCATGGGTACCGAGAAGTCCAAGGGTACCAAGGTGTTCGCTCTTGGCGGTAAGATCAAGAACACCGGTCTTGTTGAGGTTCCGATGGGAACCACTCTGCGCAAGATCGTTGAAGAGATCGGCGGCGGAATCCCCAACGGCAAGAAGTTCAAGGCTGCGCAGACCGGCGGGCCTTCCGGCGGGTGCATTCCTGCTGTGCATCTTGACGTTGAGATCGACTACGACAACCTTCTCGCTATCGGCTCTATGATGGGCTCGGGCGGGCTTATCGTTATGGACGAGGACACCTGTATGGTCGACATCGCTAAGTTCTTCCTTGAGTTCACCGTTGATGAGTCCTGCGGTAAGTGTACTCCCTGCCGTATCGGTACCCGCCGACTGCTCGAGATCCTCAACAAGATCACCGACGGCAACGGCACTATGGAAGACCTTGAGAAGCTCGAAGAGCTCAGCTACTACATCAAGGAGAACTCCCTGTGCGGTCTCGGACAGACTGCTCCGAACCCTGTTCTCTCCACCCTCAGATACTTCCGCGATGAGTACATCGCTCACATCGTCGACAAGAAGTGTCCCGCAGGCGCCTGCAAGAATCTTGTTCAGTACAAGATCATCGCCGACAAGTGTAAGGGATGCACCCTGTGCGCACGCAACTGCCCTGTTAACGCTATCTCCGGTACTGTTAAGAATCCGCACGTCATCGATCCTGCAAAGTGCATCAAGTGCGGCGTGTGCATGAACAGCTGTAAGTTCGGCGCAATTGTAAAAGAATAAGAAAGGAGCGTGTCAAGCATGGATATGATCAATATGAAAATCAACGGTATGGCTGTCAGCGTACCGAAGGATGCTACCATACTCGAAGCCGCACGTCAGGTCGGCATCGACATTCCTACCCTTTGCTATATGAAGGGAATCAACGAGATCGGCGCTTGCCGTGTTTGTGTTTGCGAGGTCAAAGGTGCCCGCTCTCTTGTTGCGGCCTGCGTTGCTCCTGTTAACGAGGGTATGGAGGTCTTCACCAACTCTGAGAAGGTCCTCAAGTCCCGCAAGACCACCATCGAACTGCTCCTCTCCAACCACAACCGTTCCTGCCTCTCCTGCACCCGCAGCGGTAACTGCGAGCTTCAGACTATGGCCAACGAGTTCGGTGTTGACGTAGACGGACGCTTTGACGGTGCCAAGACCGAGACCACCATTGACGATTCCGCCGTTCATATGGTTCGCGACAACAGCAAGTGCGTTCTCTGCCGTCGCTGTGTTGCCGCCTGTAAGCTTCAGACCGGCGTTATCGGTCCTAATGCCCGCGGTTTCGACACCACCATCGGTTGTGCTTTCGAGAACGACCTGAACAACGTCGCCTGCGTTTCCTGCGGACAGTGCATCACCGCCTGCCCGACCGGTGCTTTGCAGGAGCGTGACGACATTGATAAGGTATTCGCCGCTATCAATGATCCCACCAAGACTGTTATAGTTCAGACCGCTCCCTCCATCCGCGTTGCCATCGCTGAGTGCTTCGGCAATCCTGTCGGCACCTTGGCTAAAGGCAAGATGGTCGCTGCTCTGCGCCGCCTTGGCTTTGATAAGGTATTCGACACCAACTTCAGTGCTGACCTTACAATTATGGAAGAGGCTACCGAGTTCCTCGATCGTTTCAAGAACGGCGGCAAGCTGCCCTTGATCACCAGCTGCTCACCCGGTTGGGTCAAGTACTGCGAGCAGTTCTACCCCGATATGATCGACAATCTCTCCTCCTGCAAGTCTCCGCAGCAGATGTTCGGTGCGGTTGCTAAGACCTGGTGGGCTGAGAAGAACGGCATTGATCCTAAGGATATCGTTTCTGTTTCCATTATGCCCTGCACCGCTAAGAAGTTCGAGATCGGCCGTGACGATCAGGCTGCCGCAGGTGTTCCTGACGTTGACTACATCCTCACCACCCGTGAGCTTGGCCGTATGATCAACCGCGGACGCATCAACTTCAACAACCTGCCCGACGAAGAGTTTGACAATCCGCTTGGTGAAGGTACCGGCGCCGCTGTCATCTTCGG
>JAZQID010000045.1:0-5186 GCA_045540915.1 Acutalibacteraceae bacterium | reverse complement strand
AGGGTGGTCGGGTCGCGATAAAGACCGATGTGGCCGATCTTTGCGCCGGGGACAAGGTTCAAAACTCCGTCAACCATTCCCAAGCCTGCGCGCAGAATAGGCACAAAGGCAAGCTTGCGGCCTGCGATGACCTTAGTCTTGGCAAGGCTGACAGGGGTGTTGACCTCAACCTCCTTGAGCGGAAGATCCCTCGTTGCCTCGTAGCACATAAGGGTAGCAATCTCGCTGACGAGCTGACGGAAGTCCTTAGAGCTTGTCTTCTCGTTACGAAGAATGGTAAGCTTGTGCTGGACGAGGGGATGGTCGACCCACATTACGTTTTTGCTCAGTTGCATATCTTTCACTCCGTTCCGCCGTCTTGGACGACTTAAAATAATTTACTGTTGTTGGCGTTGCTTCAGCTCGCGCTCCGCCTGCGGCAGTCGCAGGTAGCTGGGCAACAATTGGGTCGCACTGACGGGCGGCTCGTCCTGTGAGAGCAGGGCGACGTACAGCGCCTTCTGACTGCGAACGTGCATCGGCGCCGTCTTCGCACCGACTGCCTCGCCGAATTTTCCCATACAAAGCTCGGCACCGTTGCCCGTAAGCCATATATCAGCCTCGGCAAAACGGCCCACTTTAAGCTTCAAAAGTTCGTCGCGAAGCTCGTTGCACATCAGCGCCCTATCCTCGCAGAGCCGCTCAATGCGGTTGCCGTCGCAATAAAACAGGGCATTATAGACCTGCTGACAGCGAGCATCCATCACGGGACAAATGATACCCTTGAGCATCGACGCGCCGAAGGCGGCTGCCTGCAGGGTGGATATCCCAACGACATCCCTTTTCGTACCCATCGCCATACCCTTGACGGCGGCTATGCCGATGCGCAGTCCCGTAAAGGAGCCGGGGCCGACGGTGACGGCAAAGCGGTCGATATCGCCAAGGGAGAGGTCGGCATTCTTAAGCATAGCGTCGACCATCGGCATCAGGGTGCGGCTATGGGTCAGCCCGACCCCGATAAAGCTTTCGCAAAGCAGACGGCCGTCCTCAACAACGGCGCAGGAGGCAGGGTTCTCCGAACATTCAATCGCCAATATCTTCAAGCTTCATTCCTCCCACGCAGGTCAGGGTCACCGTCCTGCCGTTTTCATCATCGGTGCGGCGTATCTCCACCTCAAGCCTATCCTCAGGCAGAGCACCCGCAATATTTTCGCTCCACTCCACAGCCATCACGCAGGGAGTGTCCATATACTCGAAATACCCCGTTGAATAGAGGTCGTCCCAACCGTCGACGCGGTACATATCAAAATGGTAAAGGGGCAACCGTCCGCCGACATATTCGTGGACTATCGCAAAGGTCGGGGAGGCCACCTCGCCGTCAAACCCCAAGCCGCGCGCAAAGCCGCGCACAAAGGCGGTCTTGCCTGCGCCGAGGTCACCCTTCATAGCGATGACGCCGCCGCCAAAGCCGCGTGCCAGACGCGAAGCCAACTGCTCGGTCTGCTCAACGCAATCGGTACAAAACTGCATAACCTTCTCAGACACGGCCGCCACCCTTTCCCACAAATTTCATTCTTTTAACAGTATAACACAGTTTTTTCAACATTAAAAGGATTATTTCTAAACTTTTAAGGATTTACTTGCACTTGAGGTGAGTTTATTTTATAATAATATGCATAAAAGATATTAAAAGGAGGTGTTTGGTCGATGAGAAGGCTTTGGGGTATGATTGCCGACTATTTCCGCGAGACCGACAAGGTACTGCTTTTGCTCTGTACCTGTGCCTCGCTTTACGGCTCGATGATGGTTCTTTCCACCACCCGTTACACAGGCAGTTCGCGCGCCTTCTTCGTTCAGCTTGCCGCTATTGCCATCGGTATTGCCGCCGCGGTAATGATGTCGGTGACCTTCGACTACAACACCATCGTTAAGTGGTGGATGATACCCGCCGCGATTGCGCTTATACTGGTCGGGCTGACCTTTATTATCGGCTACGCACCGGGCGGCACCGATGACAAAGCTTGGATAAAACTACCCCTCGGTATGTCCTTCCAGCCGAGCGAGCTGCTCAAAATTGCCTTTATCATCACCTTCGCAAAGCACGTCAGCCTGCTCGGTGAGAGGGTCAATTCCATTCTCAACATAATCGCGCTGTGCATTCACGGCGCTGTTCCCGTTATGCTCATTCACATTCAGGGTGACTCGGGTACTGCCTTGGTGCTCGGCATCATCTTCCTGAGTATGATGTTTGCCGCAGGCATCCGCATGCGCTACTTTGCTATCGCCGGCGTTTTTGCCGCGCTTGCCGCCCCTGTCACTTGGTTCTTCATTATGAACGACGACCAGCGCGGCCGTATCGAGACCCTGCTCAACCCCGAGCTTGACCTCTACGGCACGGGCTGGCAGCAATGGCGCGCCCGTATCGCGATGGCCAACGGCGGCTTCTTCGGCAAGGGCTATCTCAAGGGTGACTTCGTGCAAAAGGGCGGCGTTCCCGAAGGGCACAACGACTTTATCTTTGCTTCTACGGGCGAGGAACTGGGTATGCTCGGCCTTATCGCAATTATTGCCCTGTTGCTCGCAATATGCATTCGTATTCTCGTTATCGCCCATCACGCCAAGGATAAGCAGGGCGTCATCATATGCAGCGGCATCTTCGGTATGCTGGCCGCCCAGATGATACTCAACATCGGTATGTGCGTTTCCCTGCTGCCCGTTATCGGCATCACCCTGCCCTTCTTCAGTGCAGGCGGTACCAGTCTGGTCGCCACCTTCCTCGGCATCGGTCTGGTGCTCAACGTCTACAACCACCGCAACCTGCGCCCGATGTATCTGCGCGACGATTTTTAGGTGACGGCTATGAAGTTTTATTTCCACACCCTCGGGTGCAAGGTCAATCAATATGAGACCTCCTCTATGCAACAGGCAGTGATATCTGCAGGCCACGAAATTGTGCCCTGCGAGGCTCAGCCTGACGTGGTGGTGCTTAATTCCTGCACCGTAACCGCCGAAAGCGACCGCAAGGCGCGTCAGTTTTTGCGCCGTTTCAGGAGAGAGGCTCCCAATTCCGTAATCGTGCTGACGGGATGCTTGCCGCAGGCCTTCCCCGATGAGTCAAGGACGCTCGATGCCGCCGATATCGTTATGGGCAACGCATCCAACGAGCGTCTGCTTTCTTTGGTGAAAAAACATCTGCAGACGGGCGAGCGCATCGTCGACATCGAAAAGCACACTCGTGACGAGAAGTTCAAGACCCCCTGCATTGAGAAATTTCCCGAGCGCACCCGTGCCTACGTCAAGATTCAGGACGGATGCGAGCGCTTTTGCACCTACTGCATCATCCCCTTTGCACGCGGCTTCGTCCGCTCAAAGACTCCCCTTGATATCGAAAAAGAGGTCGAACGGCTTGCCGAAAACGGCCACCGCGAGATTGTACTTGTGGGCATCAATCTCTCTACATACGGAAAGGATCTGTCCCTTAACCTCTGTGACGCGGTCGACGCGGTCTGCAGGGTCGAGAGCATCGACCGAGTCAGACTCGGCTCCCTTGAACCCGACCTTTTCACCGATGAGATGCTCGACCGCCTGCAAGGGCAGGACAAGTTCTGTCCCCAGTTTCACCTCGCGCTTCAATCGGGCTGTGACGCCACCCTGCGCCGAATGAACCGACACTACGACTGCGCCTTTTTCTCCGACCTTGTCGAGCGCATCAGGTGCCGTTTTGCCGACTGCTCGATAACCACCGACGTGATGGTAGGCTTTGCCGGCGAGACCGAGGAAGAATTTACGGAGTCGGTCGAATTCGTCAAGCGGATAGGCTTTGCCCGTTGCCACGTCTTTGCTTACTCAAGGCGGGCAGGTACCTTTGCGGCAAAAATGCCCGATCAGGTACCCAACGCCGTCAAGCAGGAGCGCTCCCGCCGTATGATAGAAGCGGCCGCTGAGAGCGAGAGGCGCTTTCTGCTCTCGCAGGTGGGAAGCAGGGCTCAGGTTCTGTTTGAGACCTACGAAAAGGGCATAAACAAGGGCTATACCGCCAACTACACCCTTGTGCAAGCGGCAGGCAAGGATATGAGAAACCGCCTTGTCACCGTTTTGCTGACCGACGTGTTGCAAGATACAATGATCGGGGAGGTGCTTGAATGAACCGCCCCAACAGAGATTCTTTTGAAGATAAATACGGCAGTTTTTACGATGCCTACGACCCGCAGCGCCAACAAATGCGCGAGGAGATAAAGCGTCAGCGCGACGTCAAGGAGGCCGAAAAGCGCGTCCGCCTTGCAAGAAAGGCAAAACTGCGCAGAAAGGCCTTTGTCCGCCGCACAGGCGCCCTGTTAGTACTGCTCGCCCTCATACTCGGCATCCTTTTCGGAGTGCGCGGCTGCACCGCAAACTCGGGCAAAAACGATGTATCTTCCGAACCCGTTTCCAGCATAGCGGAGCATACCAATTCTCCGACCGAGAAGGAGCCGTTCGCGCCCGTCTTTACCGACGATACCGCGACTCTCGGTGATGACATTCTCAGCAAAAACGCCATCCTCATCAACGTGGACAAGGGTACGGTTGCCGCCTCCAAGGGCGGTACCGAGCGAATCCGCCCTGCCTCCTTGGTCAAGGTCATGACCGCCCTCGTCGCAGTCGAAAGGCTGACCGACCTTGATGCCGTCTACACCTTTGACCACGACCTGCTCAACCCCCTCTATAACAGCGACCTGATAATGATAGGCTACGACCAAGGGGAGACCGCAACCGTCGACGAGCTTTTCCGCGGTGCGCTGATGTTTTCGGGGGCCGACTCCACTATGGCGCTGGTCGACCTTGCGGCAGACAGCGAAGAGGATTTTATCCGCCTGATGAACGAAAAGGCGGCTCAGCTCGGGCTGAAGGACACCCATTTTGACAACGCGGTCGGTACCGACAGCGGCGGACTCTACACCACCTGCTACGATATGGCCGTCATTATGCAGGCCGCCCTCTCCAACGACTATCTGCGAAAGGTCATCTCAACCGAGAATTACCTGTTGCCTGCTAACGAACGCCATCCCGACGGCATACCCCTCAAAAACTCGATGTTTGCCAAAATGTACGGCACCGAGCCTGAGGTGGCCGTCATCAAGGGCGGCAAGACGGGCTTCACCGCCAAGGCAGGCTTCTGCCTTGTAAGCTGGGCCGAGGGCAACGACGGTAGCGAGTGGATCGCCGTTTCG
>JAZQID010000044.1:0-10757 GCA_045540915.1 Acutalibacteraceae bacterium | reverse complement strand
ACTTTCTGCTCAAACAATAATTCCGATCCAAAGAAGACACCTGTTGCAACGGCAGCTCCACCGGCAAAAGCGAATCGCTTGAAAACTTTGATAAACAGAGGCATCAGGAGAACACCGGCAATGATAGCAACACTGATCGGTATGTACGGAATAATGTATTTGGGATAGTTCTCCTTCATTACGGTTCCATTAACCAGCATATCGGTGATCACCCGCACGCCCATGGATAACGGATAATACGATGCGATCAAAACGCCAAGGCAAGAAAACAAATAATACCTATTAAATGCTTTGTTTTTCATGTCCATTCTCCTTTCATCCTGCATTTGTGAATAACACATAGAATATCACGCTGATGAGTGCAATAAATGCCACGAGGGAAATACAGGTCAATTTTCTGAAAGACAATATGTTTTCAATCCGAGTACGGATTCTTGCACCACCAAACGCGGATGCAAATACAGTTGCGCCTTGTTTGCATTCCAATAATGCGGAAGCATATTCTTTTGACCGGTCGGCACCAAGTTTTACAAGAACGCGTTCGTCACAAGACAATTCGAGATCAGCAAGGAAAGCCTTTAGAAATATCCAAGAAAACGGATTGAACCAATGCACTGCGACAACCAGAAATGCAATCATTCTCCAAAGGTTATCAAGTCCACGGATGTGCGCCTTCTCGTGCTGTATGACAAGTTCAATATCTCTTTCCTTATACGATGAAGGCAAGACAATTCTGGGCCTCAGAATACCATATGCCGCAGGAGATGTGATCTTCTCAGAAAGAAAAATGTTGTCTCTCAAGTGCTTGGAATCTTTGATTTCATATAGCGTAGTGAAATAAATAGCTGTAAGCATCAAAATGATCGCCAGTGCGACAACAGCCCAAATAACAGAGGCAACGCTAAATATGTTCTCGAGAATATTCACCTTGTAGGTGATTGGGAAATAAGAGTTCGCTGCCATGACGCTGTTCATCATCGAGAACGATATATCCTCTGTCGGTTGAAAAACAACGACGGTTTTTGTAGTGATCTTGGATAACAACGACATCAGACTATATGGACTATCCAACCCCAAAGGAATTGTCATTCGGAGAAAAGGAATGATCCACAGAAAGGTCGTCAGTCTCCTTGGAATCCTTTTTATCAATCTGACGAGCATAATCAGCAGGCCGGTCAAAGCAGCCGTTATACTCATATTGAATATCCAATAGAATACTTCCTGCAGCATACCCGTCACCTATTATCGATCAGCTTGCGCAACTCATCAATCTCTTCATCAGACAAGGGTTCGTCCTCAAGCAGCGCAGAAAACAACGCCTTGCGGGAGCCTCCGAACAATTTCTTTACAAGAGAAGCAGCTTCTACCTTTTGTATTTGGTTTTGCGAAATAAGCGGTGTACAAATGAATCCCGGATCTTCACGCCGGATAAAGCCTTTTGCTTCCAGCTTTTTAATTACCGTATAGGTGGTGTTCTTATTCCAACCAGTTGTTTCTGCAGCAATCAGACTGATATCCTTTGCAGAAATGGGGGCCTTGACCCAAATAATCTCCATTACCTTTGCTTCGCTCTCAAACAACTTTTTTTGCATAACGAACCTCCACAGACTATTTCTGTAGTCTATACTATCGCAATAGTCTGTCTTTGTCAAGGTGTTTCACACAAAAAGTAAATTCAATCACCATAGTTCGTCTTTAACATCATCGACTCCACCAGAAAAAAGTCACTTTTGTCTACCGACAAAGGTGACTTTTTTCAATGATATCCGTTCCCTGCGGTCACGGATGATATAGCCGATGCTATGATATCTGCTTCGCAGATGATATACGCTTCGCGTATGAAGGAACGGATATTATATCATATTTGCAACGCAAATATATCATACGGCAGCGCCGTATATCATATCGCATCGGCGATATATCATTGAAGAGTGCAACATTATATGATATACTAATCTTAGCAAATATCAATGAATGGAGGTGGCGCGTGTGTGTTCAAAACTTAAAAACCCCGTCTTGCTCGTTCACGGAATGGGTTTTCGCGACAACAACCTCATCGGCTATTGGGGAAGGATCCCAAAAGCACTTGAAGAAATGGGTTGTAATGTATATTTCGGCCATCAGGACAGTAATGCAGATATTGAGACAAACGGTAAGCACCTGTCAGAAAGGATAAACCGGATCATCGAAGAAACCGGCGCAGAGAAGATAAATATTATAGCGCACTCAAAGGGCGGTTTGGACAGTCGTTATGCGATTTCCTCCTTGGGTATGGGTGACAAGGTGGCTTCACTTACTACCGTAGCAACGCCCCATCACGGCTCAAAAACCGTCGACCGACTGATGAAGCTCCCTCTCTGGCTTATCAAATTTGTGAGTTTTTGTGCTGACTGCTGGTTTCGCCTGTTAGGTGACAGCAATCCAAATACGTACAAAACGATACGCGCGTTTACCACAGAAATGTCGGCGAAGTTCAACGTCGAAAATCCAAACCATAACGATGTGCTGTACCAAAGCTATGCATTCGTGATGAAAAAGCCGTCAAGCGACCTTCTTATGTGGTTTCCCAACCTTGTCGTTAGGTGCATTGAAGGGGAAAATGATGGGCTGCTTACTCCCAAATCTGTAAAATGGGGCAACTTTAAGGGTGCTTATCGAGGGGTCGGTAAAAGGGGCATATCTCATCTTGATGAGATTGATCTGCGCCGAAGACCGTTATCAAAAGTGACGGGTGACGGCGTGTCGGACATTGTGGAGATTTACAGAGAAATTGTATCCGATTTGATAAACAACGGCCTTTAGGAAACCGAGCAGGCATAGTCACCCCCCATAAAAAGAATAATCCGTTAATAAACTTTGAACAATTTGTAAATATTGCATAATAACCGTCTTCTTTGGTTGAAAAATTATAGTAATATCGCTATAATGAAAACAAAGGGAGGGATTGGTAATGAAATTTACAAATTTGACCAAAAGGTTGCTTAGCGCGGTTTTGATCTTCTCAATTTTCCTTACCCTTTCCGCCTGCACTCAAGCGGACAACACCACCGCACAAAGTAAGGCGAGCAGCGAGCAGACCCAGAGTGAGAGCGAAGAGTACGCTTTTACAAAAGGCGAGGGAATGAATGTCGTAAGCCTTTCGGGTGAAGAATATGAATTTTTGACCTTTGGATACAATCTTTACTATATTGGCGGACTGAAGTCTGAGGGTAGCGTAAAGGGAGAAAAGCAGTTGCCTGAAGAATGGTCTTATTATTATAAGGCGGGGCTCTATTCAATAAACATCGACCAAACCTGTGATGTCCTGATAAGAATTTTTCCCGATAACGAATGGTTTGGCGTTTACCGCAGGTCAGGTCTGCCGCCATTTGATTTTTCTGCCGACAACTGTGTCCGCTTTGAGTATGTTGCCGACGATGGCGAAATCGATATAGATACAAAACACAAAACCTGTGGAAAAGGAATCACTGATAAGGCGGAGATCGCCGAGTTTTTGGCTGACGTGCGGTCGCAAAAGGACCCAAAAGAAGCAGGTCTGTACGATTTGGTGCGAAGGCCTGACGGGTCATTGTTAAACTGCTATGGTTGCGGATATATCTGCGGATATTTTGAGGAAGAGCCCAATTTGGTGCTTCGTATGGGAGTCACCTCTTATAACGGCAAGGCCTATTCAGTCTACTTTGAGGGGAAGGAATATGTTTTGCCGAACGAATGGATCGAAAAGCTTTAATACAGTTGACATATCGCCTACATAGAAATTAGGGGGTTAGGATGAAGATAAAACGGATATGTTTGGTGGTAATTCTTCCTGTGGTTTTAGCCTGTTTTCTTTCGGCTTGTATCGTGATACCCATTCGCAAGCATTACAGAATAGCCGAAGAAAGTGTATCCTCTGTCGAGATATACGATCTTAACATAAACGGAAACCATTACAGCGATTTTATTAAAACCGAGGAATCTGTTTACACGCTTGAACAAGATCGGGTCGGCGATTTTCTTGCAGATCTCTCAAAAATTCGATTTTCAGATACCATCATCATATCTTTCGCGGCGGTTGACCCGAATTTTACCTATGACCAATGGGTTGCTCGCATAAACTATACCGATGGGTCATACGACCTCATTTCCTGCGACGGATACGGCGAGGCCTATGACAAAAACGGTGAATTGACCGACTCTAACCATTTAGGGTGTGACAACGACCAATGGAAGCAGTTTATTGCTAAGTATATTCCCGAAGATGTTTTTGAAGCCAATCGTCAGGAAGAATAAATTTAGTTTGTAATAACTTTGAAAAAGAGTTGCGTTAGTTTATGAAACGCGGCTCTTTTTGCGTGTTTTCAACCTTGATTTATCATTGAAAACCGTTTGCCGTTGTGATACAATGGCATCAAAAAGGCGGTGATTCTGTGAGTAAGATCCTTGGCTCTTGGAGCGGAATGAGAAAATACTTAGAGCAAGAAATGTTGGCTGATTCCTTGAAGGGAAGAGTCAGATACGGCTGTACTGCCTATGTCGGTATGGACGGATGCCATATTTTTGAACTCTGTATTGACGGAAAGCAATTCAAGCGGTTTTCTTGGGAAACCGTAAATACTTACTTTTTGGATAAAGGATACACAGCCAATAAAAATCCAATCGGAATCAGCGAATATTGGGCAGAGTTTGAGTCCTTGTTGGACAAATATTCTATAAATGATCGCACGGAATATACCGACGAAGAGTTATGTAATGCGTTAGAGACGTATCGATCCCAAAACATTCAAGACAGCATACGGTCAACAAATTCTCTTGTGAGAATGTTTGCTGTTCTTGACAAACGGCTCGGGAAACGAACGCTGATCAAACTAAAGGAAGAACTCGTTTCACAGCCTCAATGGTTGCAACAGATATATGAGCTGCGGTTTTCTGCGGAATTGGTTTAGAGTGAATTTTGCACCTCTTAACATCATAAAAGGTGGTGATGGCTTTGAAGAAGAAATGGGTAGGGATAACGGCGCTTATACTCTCCGTTTTGGCGGTGTTGGGCGTTGCGGCCGTTGTTTTAGTCTACAACGGCGTGATAATACTCAACGGTCTTTCTGCCGATAAATACGAGGTAAGAGGGGTCGACGTCTCGGCATATCAGGGGGAGATAGATTGGCAGACCCTCTCTGAACAAGACATCTCCTTCGCCTTTATCAAGGCCACCGAGGGAAGCAGCTTCGTCGACAAGAGGTTCGACTATAACTTCGCGCAGGCGCAGAGCACCTCGCTTGCCGTCGGGGCGTATCACTTTTTTAGCTACGACAGCGAGGGCAGGACTCAGGCGGAGCATTTCATCGACACCGTCGAAGCCTTTGAGGGAATGCTTCCTCCTGTGATAGACCTCGAATTCTACGGAGACTATGCCAAGAATCCGCCCGAAAGGGAATATGTCGACGAGCAGTTAAAGACGATGCTCTCGTTACTGGAAGAGCATTACGGCCAAAAGCCGATAATCTACGCGACCGAAACATCCTACGAGCTTTACCTGTCGGGTGACTACGGCGAGTATGACATCTGGATCAGGAACGTTATTACCAAGCCTAAGCTGTCTGACGGCAGACAGTGGACCTTTTGGCAGTATACCAACCGTGAGCGGCTTGACGGCTACAACGGGGACGAAAAATACATAGACGTAAACGTGTTCAACGGCGGCCTTGAAAGCTATAAGGAGTATTTGAACGAAAACTCATATAAGCCTGAGGGCTGAAGATAAAGGGTGTTGAAGAATGGTTTCACTGTTACTTGCGGTAATATATCTCGCGTTTATCGGGCTCGGACTGCCCGACTCCTTGCTTGGCTCTGCGTGGCCTGTGATGGTAGGCGACCTCAACGCGCCCCTCTCTTATGCAGGGGTGGTTTCGCTGATAATCTCCTGCGGCACCGTTATATCGAGTCTGCTGTCCGACAGGCTGACGCGCAAATTGGGGGCAGGGCTTGTTACCGCTGTCAGCGTCGCCTTGACGGCAGGCGCCTTGCTCGGCTTTTCGGTGTCCAATTCATTTGTTGCGCTCTGCCTTTTGGCAGTACCCTACGGACTTGGCGCAGGCGCAGTCGACGCGGCGCTGAACAACTACGTCGCCGTTCACTACGCATCGCGGCATATGAGCTGGCTCCACTGCTTTTGGGGAGTCGGAGCGACGGTCGGACCCTATATAATGGGCTGGGCGATAGGCCGCGGCCACGGCTGGCGAATGGGCTACGGCTCGGTGGCCTTGGTGCAGATCGCGATATCGGTGATACTCTTTGTCTCCCTGCCTTTCTGGAAGAAAAGGGAAGACCCCGATGGTCAGGCCGAAAACTATGAAGCACCTATCGGGCTGAAAGGTGCGCTCAAGATCAGGGGCGTGAAATCGATACTGCTGGCCTTTTTCGGCTACTGCGCTTTTGAGGCAACGGCTGGACTTTGGGCGAGCAGTTACCTTGTTGAATATCGGAGTGTCGACGCCGAAACGGCGGCGAACTTCGCTTCGCTCTTCTTTTTGGGCATAACGGCAGGACGGCTTTTGAGCGGCTTTGTCGCCGACCGACTGGGCGATAAAAGAATGATACGCCTCGGCATCGGCATAATGCTGGCTGGGGCGGTGATGGTGGTGTTACCGCTGTCGAGCGCCGTCCTTGCCCTCGCAGGCCTTGTGGTTATGGGGCTGGGCGCCGCACCCGTTTACCCCTGTGTAATTCACTCTACCCCTGCCAACTTCGGAAAGGAAAACTCCCACGCCATCGTCGGCATACAGATGGCTTCTGCCTACGTTGGCACGATGGTTGCGCCGACCGTGTTTGGCTTGCTCGCGCAGTACGTTAATATCGCCCTGTACCCCATCTATCTCGCCGTCTTCGTTTTGCTTCAGCTTTTGATGACCGAGAGGGTCAACAGGGTGTGCAAGAATTGAAAAAGGAGAAAGGCTCTCAAGCCTTTCTCCTTTTCGATTTGTTATTTTCCCTCTTTCAGCAGGGAGTAGTTGCCGGTCAGCAGGGCAACCGTGCCGCTGTAAAGCTTGAGCGGATCGCTGAGAAACTGCTCCTTTACCGCCTCGGCCTGCAGCTTGTCGGGCAGCCAAAGCTTGATCTCAAGCAGTTTTTGTTCGCCGTCAAGCACCGTGCACACTACGTCGAACCCGCGCTCCAACGGAGTGATCTCGACGGTGTTTTCGCGGTCGGTGCGCAGTCGGGTCAAAGCGGCGAGGGCGGCCTTTGCCGCCTTTTCCTTGGCGGCGATGGGGAGGATGAACTCCCACTCGTCAACGGCGACGAGACCCCGCTCGGTCAGCTCGAGTTCGTCGGCATCATTGGCCGACAAACTGCCCTTTTCGACCAGCTCGTCGATGGCCTGCGATACCTCGAAAAAGTTGGCTATTCCCCAATGCTGTAAAAGCTCGGGAAGCAGCCTGCGCTCGACGGGTTGACCGACCGAACGCAGAAGGTATCCGACTAAAATCCGCACCTGCTGAGCGTTATTTATACCGCCGGGTTCAACGCCGGCCACTATTGCATCGTACTCCATAAAAAACTCCTTGAAAAAGTTATAAAAATAATTGTTGACAATTTAGGGTTGCCGTATTATAATACTGAATGTTGACCGTTTTTGCTGATATAGCTCAGTAGGTAGAGCGCATCCTTGGTAAGGATGAGGTCACCAGTTCGACTCTGGTTATCAGCTCCAAAAATCCCTTGGACGAAAGTCTGAGGGATTTTTACTTTTTCACTTTTCACTCTTCACTCACTCAAACGCCCTTAAGCCTTGGTTTAAGGGCGTTTTTGCGCCTGAAAAATGGTCAAAATCGCACCAAATTCAATCCTCGTACATTAGTATACCATAAAATGTAAGAAAATCAAAACATTTTATTTGAAATATAGATGAAAATTTGCTATAATAGATTATTATTAGGGGGAATATGCCTATGTCACAGATAAAAGCGGTCCTTTTCGACCTTGACGGGACCCTGACCAACACCCTCGATGACCTTGCGGCATCGACAAATTACGCGCTTTCTCAGCACGGATACCCGACCCACGAAACGATAAAGTTTCGCTATTTCGTCGGTGACGGCGCCTTAAAAATGATCGAACGCGCTCTGCCCGAGGATGCTCGACAGCAGGAAAATCTGCTTCGCCTGCGCGAGACCTTTTTGGAGCATTACAGCATACATTCGCAGGACAAGACCGCCGCCTACGAGGGCGTAATTGAGCTTGTCGACCAACTGCGCGAAATGGGAATGAAGACGGCCGTCGTCACCAACAAGCCCGACTCAGCCGCTCAGCAAATAGTCGCCACCCTGTTGGGCGACCGCTTCGACGCTGTGCTCGGACAGCGTGACGGCATACCCACCAAGCCCGCACCCGATATGCCGCGCCACGTTATGACCAAGTTGGGCGTCACCCCTGACGAGTGCCTTTTTGTCGGCGACTCGGGTGTCGACATTTTGACCGGTGCAGGCTGCGGCGCCCATCCCGTCGGTGTCCTATGGGGATTTCGAGATGAAAAGGAACTGCGCGAAAACGGAGCGCAGGATATTATTTTCCGACCGAGCGAACTGCTCGAGGTTATTGACCGCCTTAACGGATAACGGAGGAAAAGGTTTTGGCCAAATGTAATACATACGCCGTGGACGCGGCAGAACTTGAAAGGCAAAGAGAATATGCCCGCATTGTGCAACCCTTGCTGCAGGAACGCTTCGGTGCGACTCCGTTGGCATTCGTGCACTCCTACGGATGTCAGCAGAACGTCAGTGACGGTGAGCGCATCAAGGGAATGCTCGCCGAAATGGGCTTCGGTTTTTGCGACAGCCCCGACAACGGCGACCTGATTTTGTTCAACACCTGTGCGGTGCGCGGACACGCTGAGGACCGCGTGTTTGGCAACGTTGGTGCCCTGAAGGCGAGGAAAAAGCAACATCCCTCCTGCATTATAGGGCTGTGCGGATGTATGGTCCAGCAGGAGCATATTGCCGAGAAGATCCGCAAAAGCTACCCTTACGTCAATCTTCTTTTCGGCACCCACGCCATACATCAGCTTCCCGAGCTGATATGGCGGCTTGTCACCAAGAATAAGAGGGTGTTCGAACGCCCTGAAATTGACGGAGTAATCGCCGAGGATATCCCTGTGCGCCGCGACAGCGGCTTCAAGGGCTGGTTGCCGATAATGTACGGTTGCAACAACTTTTGCTCCTACTGCATCGTGCCCTACGTGCGCGGCAGGGAGCGTTCGCGCGAGCCTGAGAGGGTCATCGCCGAGGCCAAGGAAATGATTGCCGCAGGCTTCAAGGACATCACCCTTTTGGGTCAGAACGTCAACTCCTACGGCAAGGGTGCCGACCACGGAATCGACTTTGCAAAGCTATTGAGGATGCTCAACGATCTGGAGGGTGACTTCCAACTCCGCTTTATGACCTCTCACCCGAGGGACTGCACCCTCGACCTGCTTGATGCAATGCGCGACTGCGACAAGGTCTGCAAACACCTGCATCTGCCATTCCAGTCGGGCAACGACAGGGTGCTCAAGGAAATGAACCGCCACTACGACCGCGCGAGGTACCTTGAGCTTATCGCCGCCGCAAGAGAAAGGATGCCCGACATCAGCCTGACCAGTGATGTTATCGTCGGCTTCCCCGGCGAGACACGCGAGGAGTTTGAGGACACCCTCTCGCTTATCAAAGAGGTGGAATTTACCTCGCTGTTCACCTTCATCTACTCGGCCCGCGAGGGTACACCTGCCGCCAAGATGGCCGACCCCGTTTCCCACGAGGAAAAGGCGCGTTGGATGGGTGAACTGCTTAAAACTCAGGAGGCCATCGCCGCCAAGCGCACCGCGTCCTACGTCGGCAAGACCTTCCGTGTGCTTTGCGAGGAGTACCACGATGACGGCACCGTTTTCGGCCGCACTCCGTCCAACATCGGCATCACCTTCAGCGCCGAAAAGGAGCTGGTCGGACAGTTTGCCGACGTTCGCGTGACCAAGGCGCTCAACTGGGTGCTCGAGGGCGAAAAAATTTAACAAATAATCAACAAAAGGAGATAAATACTATGGATATCATCGAAGCCGCACGCCAGCTTGGCAAGGCAATTCAGCAGGACAAGCGTTACCTTGCCTTCTACGCCGCAAAGGACGCCAACGACGCCGACGAGAGTCTTCAGGCCCTTATCGGCAGATTTAACCTTATCAAAATGCAGGTTGACGAGGAAATGACCAAGCAGGAGCACGACGAGGAGAAGGTCAAGACCCTTAACGCCGAACTTCGCAAGGTCTATGCCGACATTATGGTCAACGAAAATATGCAGGCATATAATAATGCCAAAAACGACATCGACGAGGTCATCTCGCGTATGAACGCCATCATCGACCTCTGCATCGCAGGCGAGGACCCTGACACCTGCGAGCCTGCCGCAGGCTGCTCGGGCAGCTGCTCTACCTGCTCGGGATGCCACTAAGGCAGGAGAACTGAAGTAAAAAAGCAAAGAGTAAAAATTTTGGAGGCGCACAATGGCTCAACTGTCACCGATGATGCAACAGTATATGCAGATCAAGGCTGAGAACGAGGATACCATCCTCTTCTATCGGCTTGGGGACTTTTACGAAATGTTCTTTGACGATGCTATCCTTGCGTCAAAGGAGCTTGAGCTGACCCTGACGGGACGCGACTGCGGCCTTGCCGAAAGGGCGCCTATGTGCGGCGTTCCTTACCATAGCTACGAGACCTACGTCTCCCGTCTGGTCGACAGAGGGTACAAGGTTG
>JAZQID010000043.1:0-4949 GCA_045540915.1 Acutalibacteraceae bacterium | reverse complement strand
CCTTGTCCGCGATGGTGGTGTCGGTCATAATGGTCGCAGGGTTGGAGTTACAGAGGATGACCTCGTAACCCTCCTCCTTAAGCGCAAGGCAAGCCTGTGTGCCTGCATAGTCAAACTCAGCGGCCTGTCCGATTACGATAGGACCCGAACCGATTATAAGTACCTTTTTGATGTCTGTTCTCTTTGCCATCTATAATTACCTCCCATAGTGTTTACACGTTCATCAGCCGATCGAGTAGGCTATCTTTCCGTTTGAAACGGTCAGATAGCATCTGCCGTAGAGTTTTTCTCCCGTAAAGGGGGTTGCTTTTCCCTTTGAGAGAAACTCATTCGGGTCGACCGTAAATTCTTCGTTCAGATTCCACAAGGTGTAATCCTCACCAAACGGTATATTAAACCGCAACCGCGGATTAACAGCAAGCAATTCTATCAGCTTTTCAAGCGAGATCACATTCTCCTTGACAAGCTTGGTATAAAGCAGAGGAAATGCCGTTTCAATTCCGACTATTCCAAACGCACTACCCGAAAGTCCTCTCGACTTTTCCTCATCACTATGAGGCGCGTGGTCGGTGGCGATCATATCGATGGTGCCGTCCTTTATACCCTCAATAAGTGCAAGTCGGTCTTCGGTCGACCGCAGGGGCGGATTCATTTTGAACCTGCCGTCCTCTTGCAGATCGTTCTCGTCAAGTATCAGGTAATGGGGTGCGGTCTCGCAGGTAATATTGACACCCTCAGCCTTTGCCTTTCGGATAAGTTCAACGCTCTCCTTGCAGGAGATGTGACAGACGTGATACGCGCAACCCGTTTCCCTTGCAAGTTCGATATCGCGAGCAATCGGTCCCCATTCACTCTCGGAGCAGATACCCTTATGCCCGTGTTCCTTGGCATAGACACCGTCGTGAATGTAACCGCCAAAAAGCAATTTTTCATCCTCGCAGTGAGCGACAACGATCTTGCCGAGCGCCTTTGCCTGCAACATCGCTTGACGCATCAACTCAGCAGACTGGACCCCCTTGCCGTCATCGGAAAAGGCGATGGCGCGGTCGGCCATAGACTTCATATCGGCAAGCTCCACACCCTTTTGGCCCACAGTAAGCGAGCCATAAGGATATACCGCAATCTTAGCGTCACGATCGATAATATCGGTCTGCACCTTTAGGTTTTCGGCATTATCGGGCACGGGATTGAGGTTCGGCATAGTGCACACCGCAGTATAACCTCCGCGAGCAGCGGCAAGCGAGCCGGAAAGCATCGTTTCCTTATAAAAAAATCCCGGCTCACGAAAATGCACATGCACATCGCAAAAACCGGGAAAAATAACATAGTCAGAAGAGGCACCGTCCCCGATAAAATCGGAAATCTCAACAGATGCCGATACCGAGGGTGAATATTGGGGATGAGTCTTTAGCTTGAAAACCGATACAGTTTTGTTGGTCATAATTACCCTACCCCTTTTCAATATTTACAAACTGAATTGACCCTTAAAAGTCAACCTATCTTTAACCTTAGTAAGTTTATCACAGGTCGCAATCTTTGTCAACGGATAGGAAAAGAAAATTTTAAGATTAAACTGTTGAAAATTTTAGTTATTTTAATGAAACAACACTACATATTGTACTAATTGATAATAATCAGAACTTTTTGGACATCAACGCCTGCTCTGTATCGTCGATAGCCTTCCTGCCCTCTTCATCGAGGCTGTAGGCTATATAATAGTATAGCGAGTCGATAAGAGCGAGCTGTGAAATTCGGGAGTTGAGAGCAAGTATGCTGTACTGGGTCTCGTCAGAAGCGGTGTTTAGTACGATATCGCTTTGCTTAGTAATCGGGGAGCGACCTTTGTTAGTAATGGAGATGGTGGTCGCACCTTTTTCGCGAGCTATCTGAAGAGCCTCAACAATATCGCGCGAAGAACCCGAATGGGATATGCCGATAGCAACGTCACCCACGCACAGATGTGATGCTGATATCGATTGCATATGATTATCCGAGTATGCAACGGCGTTTATGCCCGCACGCATCAGCTTGTGCTGAGCGTCAAGCGCGATAGAAGCAGAGTTGCCGAGTCCGAACAGCACGACCTTTTTAGCAGACAGTATTGCCTGCGCGGCCAAGGCAAGCTGATCTGATTTCAACACCTTTTTGGTCATCTCAAGACTGCAGTATATATCTTCGATGACCTTTTCGAAAACTTCAAAGGGAGTATCGTCGCCTGTGATAGAGCCGCTGATTCGCTTTTGTCCCTCTTCCATCGCGAGAGCTATCTTCAATCCCTGATATCCGTCGAGTCCCAATCGGCGAGCAAAACGAACTATCGTAGCCTCACCGCAGGAGCATTCAGAAGCAAGCTCGGTAATAGACATCGAGAACATTCTTTGATGATTCTCGGTGATCCAATCAGCTATCCTTTTTTCAGCACGACCCATATCGTCATAAGCAACCTTTACGGAAACGAGAACATTATTCATTTTTTCACCTCGTAAATGGAGAAAATTTTCATTTTCAATTCTATACTGCCTATCGAAATTTGTCAAGTAGTGAAAATTATTTTTAATAAATTGCCAAAAAGACTTGCATTTTTCGGTCGTTGGTTTTATACTGTATGTAGTTGTGGGTTTCTGTGTATATTTCAGATTTCCGCGAATAACGAAACTAAAGGAAAGTGGGATCGTAATGCTGGATTACAAAGTAAAGATCGGTTTAGTACCGATGCGACGTAATACGACCGACCGTCCTCGCGGTACCTTCTTGACATGGTATTCTGCCGAGCAGCGCGGCCACCGTTTCGTCGAGTACATCGAAAGCAATTTCTCATCGGATAAGGTCACCTTTGTTGATACCAAGGGTATCGGCATCGAGGATCTGATGTTCGACGACGACTCTGCCGCTCAGGTCATTGAGCGCTTCAAGGCGGAGAAGGTTGATGCTGTTATGTTCATCAACTGCAACTTCGGTAACGAGGAAGCTGCTGCAGACGTCGCCAAGGCGCTTGGCAAGCCCGTTTTGCTGTGGGCTCCTCTGGATGATGAGTACTATGTCGATGGTATGCGTCCGACCGATTCTCAGTGCGGTCTGTTCGGCGTTTCCCGCCAGATGCAGCGTTACCACATTCCTTTTTCTCATCTTCCCTGTTGCCGCGTTGAAGAGCCTGAGTTCAAGGATGGCTTCGAGTCATTTGTTCGCGTCGCCTGTATGGTCAAGAATTTTTCGGGTATGCGCATCGGTCAGGTCGGTGCCCGTCCTGCTCCCTTCTATTCAGTTATCTGGAATGAAGGCGAGCTGATGGAGAAGTTTGGCATCAGGATCATCCCCATCAACTTCGCCATCATCGAGCAGCGTATGAAGGCCGCTATGGAGAAGAAGGATGAGATAGCCGAGTATGTCGACTACTTCACCTCCAACTTCAAGATGGACGACCTCACTCCTCAGTATCTTGAGCGTATGGCAACCCTTGCAATTATGTATAAGGGCCTGTTTGAAGAGTTCAAGCTTGACGTTATATCGGCTGAGTGCTGGACTGCCACTCCCATAATGTTCGACGGACTTGCACCCTGTGCCGTATACGGACTGCTCAACGATTTAGGATATATGGTATCCTGCGAGAGCGATATCCACTGCGCGATGACTATGGCACTTCTCAAGTGCGCTACTCTCGGTGAGGGCAAGCCCCTGTTCGGTGAGTTTACCGTTCGTCACCCTGAGAACAAGAACGCCGAGCTTCTCTGGCACTGCGGTCCCTTCCCGCTTTCTCAAAAGGCTGAGGGAACCGATGCTCGCCTCGTCAATCAGCGTATCTGGATGCGCGGCAAGGACGGAACCTACACCGTAGCCCGTATGGATCAGGAGAGTGGCAACTATATGATGCTTTCTATGCTCTGCAACACTGTTGACGGCCCGCAGACCCACGGTACATATATCTGGGGCGAGTTCAAGGATCTTCAGGCTGTTGAAGACCGCCTGCTTGACGGGCCCTACATCCACCACTTCGTCGAGATAGAAGGCGACTATACCAAGGAGCTCCGCGAGTTCTGCAAGTACTTCCCCGCTCTTTCCACCGACACCACTCTCGACTAATCAATTGTTGTCAATGCGAGAAATCGCTTATCAACTCATACAAAGAAAGGAAGATTGACAAATGAACGATTTTCTCATGCTCAATGTTTTGACAGAACTGGAAGACGCTATTGGCAGAGAGAATGTCTCTACCAACACCGTTGACAAGATCACCCACTCTGTCGACTATTTCTGGCTTTCCAGAATGTGGGCTGACCGCGGCTGCAGAATGCCGGAGGCTGATATTGTTGTTTCCCCCGCAAACGCAGAGGAGACCAGCAAGGTCCTCAAGATCGCTAACTACTACAAGATCCCCGTTACCACCTGGGGTGGCGGCGGCGGTACTCAGGGCGGTGCTATTCCGGTTGCCGGCGGTATCGTTCTGAACACCAAGCGTATGGATAAGATCTATGAGATCAACGAGCAGGGTATGTACATAGAGTGCGGCTGCGGTGCTATCTATAAGCACATCGAGTGGGCTGCAAACGAGCGTGGATATGCTACCATGCACTATCCTTCCTCTCTGACCTGCTCCACCGTCGGTGGCTTCCTTGCTCACCGCGGTATCGGTGTTGTTTCCACCAAGTACGGCAAGATCGACGACATGGTTCTCTCTATGGAGATCGTTCTTCCCAACGGTGACATCATCAACACCTCTACTGCTCCTAAGCACGCTGCAGGTCCCGACCTGAACCAGATCTTCATCGGTTCCGAAGGTACCCTCGGTATCATCACCAAGGCTCAGATCCGTATCTATGAGCAGCCTGAAGAGCGTCGTTTCCGTGGATTCCTCTTCCACAACATGACCGACGCTTTCAACGCAGGCCGTGAGCTTCTCCAGAAGTTCAAGCCCTCTGTTATGCGTCTTTATGACGAGGCTGAGACCGCTTCCC
>JAZQID010000042.1:0-6762 GCA_045540915.1 Acutalibacteraceae bacterium | reverse complement strand
AACTGCGGTCACATCGTCGTTGGCACAAAGGCACCGCAGGTCTGCCCCGTTTGCTCCCATCCGCAAAGCTACTTTGAACTGCGCGCCGAAAATTATTAAGAATTATGTAAACCGACCGCCCTGCTGTCTGCAAGGCGGTCGGTTTTTCCTATTTATTCTTTTTGCGCGCGAGCAAGAGGCCGACTACATAGAGTGCCGCCGCTATAACCGCCGCGCCGCCTGTCACCCAGCCGACCGTTGTCCACGACACGTCGGCAAGGCCCGTGATGCTGAAATCACCCGTGTCGGCGTTTTGCAGTTTGCTGAAAACGAGCACAACGTCCCAGCAAACAGCCGCAAGCACGTCGGCCAAGATGAGCGAAAGGATAACGCGAGGGGTAGCGGTCTCCTTTTTATCCTGAGTGATGGCACGCAGGCTCTCGCCCCTCAGGTCGACCAGATCGGTCAGGTACCACATACCTATCAGGGTGATGATGGTCTCGGGAATCATATAGGTGGCGTTGTAGCCGAGTGAATATATCAGCCCGTCACCGCTCGGAATTGACACGCCTGCCCACACGGTGCAACCCGTTACGACGTGGCAGATATACCTCGCCAGGCAGGCGACAAGTCCACCCAACAGCAAGGGCTCGCCCTGACGCTTGGAGATGCCTCGAAAGGCGCCGGCCAGACCCAAAACGGCAAAGGCAACTACGTAGTCAAGCAGGATTATCGCCACCGCCGACATCATCGAGGTCGCGTAAGAGAGGGTGCTCATTCCGATGAGCAGTTGAAGAACTCCGTAGACGGCGCCTGTTGCCAGTCCCCTCAGGGTGCCGTAGCGGTATGCTATCAGCATAACGGGCAGCATACTCATCAATGTGACCGAGCCGCCGTATGGGAAATCGACCACCTTGACCATACTCAGCGCCGTACCCAGCGCGATCATTACTGCGCTTTCGGTCAACCAACGTAAAGATTTGTTTTTCATACTTTTTTCCTCCTTTTTTCACTTGATTGACCACAACGAAAAATGCCATCGGGTCGACCGATGGCACAAAAATGCTGCAAGCAGCTTCCCTCCGTCGGCATTATCCGAATCAGGTCAAAGGGTCCCGCGCGGCTTACGCGCGATCTCAGCCGGATGCTACCAGCTCCCCTGTATCAAGTTGTAAACCCATTATACCACTTGTTACTTTTTTGTCAAGTTAAAAAATCGGGCCCTGTATTTTAATACTTTTGTGCATATTATAAATTGCCATTTTATGCATTGTATGCTACAATTATACAAATTATTATGCGTATAACGCAAAAAAAGAGGGTAGAAAAAATGGAATCCATCAAACAGTTTCTCAAACGTAAGGACATCGTTTTTTCCGCACGCCGCTACGGAATAGATGCGCTTGGTGCGATGGCACAGGGACTTTTCGCATCCCTGCTTGTCGGCGCCATTCTGGAAACACTCGGCTCTCAGCTCGGCTGGGACATCCTTAAACAAATCGGTAAATTTGCCAAGGATGTCGACGGTGTCGCTATGGCGGTCGCCATCGGTTACGCTCTGCGTTGTCCGCCTCTCGTTCTCTTCTCGCTCTGTTCGGTCGGATATGCCGCCGATGCATTGGGCGGTGCAGGCGGTCCGCTTGCGGTCTTGCTTGTCACCTGCGTGGCCGCTGAATGCGGCAAGGCGGTCAGCAAGGAGACACCCGTTGACATACTCGTCACTCCCCTGACCACCATCATCGTCGGCTCCCTGCTTTCGATAGGTTGCGCCCCCTACATCGGAATGGCCGCCTCCTCGGTCGGCAACGCAATTATGTGGGCAACCGAGCTCCATCCCTTCCTTATGGGTATACTCGTTTCTGTCATGGTCGGTGTCGCCCTGACCCTGCCCATCAGCAGTGCCGCCATCTGTCACGCGCTTGGCCTGACCGGTCTTGCAGGCGGTGCCGCAGTCGCAGGCTGCTGCGCCCAGATGATAGGCTTCGCCGTCATCAGCTTCCGCGAAAACAAATGGAGCGGACTGCTCTCTCAGGGTCTCGGCACAAGTATGCTCCAGATGGGCAACATCGTTCGCAATCCTCGTATCTGGATAGCCCCCACCCTTGCCTCCGCCATTACAGGACCCTTGGCCACCTGCCTGTTCAAGCTGCAGATGAACGGCGCTCCCGTTTCGTCGGGTATGGGTACCTGCGGTCTTGTCGGACAGATCGGCGTATATACCGGTTGGGTCGACGACATTGCGGCAGGCACCAAGGATGCCATCACCGCTATGGATTGGATCGGACTCATCCTTATCTGCTTCGTCCTTCCCGCTCTGCTCAGCCTTGCCTTTGACTTTGTCGTGCGCAAGCTCGGTTGGGTCAAGGACGGAGATATGAAGCTTGATGTGTAATACTTAGTAGAAAAACACCCGAAAGGCAGTTGCCTTTCGGGTGTTTTTTGTCTATCTGAATCAGGACTTTTTGGTAAGCTTCAGCGGATAAACGTACTGCAACGCTTCCATATCGCCTTCTTGGCGGTCCTTCATATCGCGGAAATCGTATCTCTCGGTCAGAATAAGGGTGTCACCCTCAAGAGTAAAGGTGTCGTAGGCATCAAGATCGAGCTTGCCGTCCCCGTCAAAGAAAAGGTATAATTGGTCATCCTTGACTCGATAGGGCCCCACAGTGACCGATCCCTCATCGTCGACAAACAGCTCGGCCAGCATCTCCTGCGGCTTTTTACCGTTGCCCTCCTCGTACTTCGCCTCGTATTCCTCCATCGTCATATTAAGTGCCTTGGCCTGTTCCTCGAGGTAGTCGTATATGCGGTCGGTGATGGTGGTCATACACTCGTCAAAGGAGTCATCCTCCATACCTGCGGAATAGGTACCGTCGGAATTGAAAACGATGTAAAACTCCATCTCGAGCCCCTTGAACCACTCTAACTGCTCGCCCATATCGGCCTTTTCATCCTCGCTTAGAGTTCCGAGCGCAAGCTTCTCGTAGGAGACAGTCCCCTCCCACCTGCCGACAAGTTCGTTTTCGGCGGTGCAAGCAGTTACCGACAGCATCATAACCGCGCATAAAAGCAAACCTAAAACCGTTTTTAACATCTTCATTTTATTTCCTCCTAATGCTTTTGCTGACGCATCCAGATCTTCATCACAAGTCGGTGGGGCAACAGTTTTACAAGCCGCACCTGCCACCTTACAGGCGCACCGTGGATGGAGACGTCCTTTTTGCCGCGCTCCATATCACGAATAGCGGTGCGCACCACGTCGGCCGCCTCGTATACAACGTTGAAGTAGGTCACCGCGCTGTCACTGGTGGTTTCGGCGCGGTCGAAAAACTCGGTACGCACCCAACCGGGACAGACCGCCATGACCCGAACACCACGGGGTTTGAGTTCGACGTTAAGTCCACGTGAGTAGCTCAGCACGAAGGCCTTGGTGGCGGCGTAGACGTTGAGGTAGGGCACAGGCTGAAGGGCCGAAAGGGAGTCAAGCTGAATGACGCAGGCGCCCCTTCGCATATAGGGCAGTACCGTTTCGGTGACCGCCACAAGCGCCTTGGCATTGAGGTCGATCATATTCATACTGTCATTAAGAGGGACATCCTCGTAGGTGCCGAACTTTCCGAAGCCGCCCGCATTAACAAGGGTCTTGACTTCGGGAGCAAATTCCTTTAACATATCCTGCAACTTCTCAAGGCTTGCAGGCAGGGTCAGATCCATCGCAAGCGGACGGACGCAGGGCACCTGCTCCTTTAACTCAAGCAAGCGGTCCTCTCGGCGCGCGATGGCCCATATCTCATCATAATTTTCCTTCTCAGCAAGCTGAACGACGAACTCCCTGCCCATTCCCGAGCTGGCACCCGTCACGATAGCGATCTTCACGGCAACGCCCTCCTTTTATGCAAAAAATTATACCACCTGCGCCTGCTAATTTCAAGAAGCATCTGTTCACAGAGGTAAAAGTGTGGTATAATGACGTTATATAATGAAAGGTGGCGATAACTGTGCAGATATTCATCGATGCCGACGGCTGTCCCGTGGTGCATATCACCGTCAGGATGGCTGAGCAACATTCCATCCCCTGCACAGTTGTCTGCGACTCGGCCCACCTATTCAACCTCGACGGCGTCAGAGTGATAACCGTCGACAAGGGTGCCGACAGCGCCGATTTTGCCCTTGTAAACCTCTGCAAAAAGGGCGACGTCGTCGTGACTCAGGACTACGGACTTGCCGCGATGTGCCTTGCCAAAGGGGCGAGGGCGATAAATCAAAACGGGATGATATACTCCGACTCGAACATTTCTCAGCTTCTTGACTCGCGCTACCTCTCCAAAAAGGCTCGCCGCGCGGGTCAGCGGCTCAAAGGGCCGCGAAAGCGCATCGCCGAAGACGACAAGTCCTTTACCGACTCTCTTTTGAAGCTGCTTAGCGAGGGGGCAGGCAACCTATGACCCTCAAGCAGAAGCGGTGGATGATTTTCGCCGTTATAAACGGACTTGTTTTGCTGTGTATTCCCCTCTACCACCTCTATATACATAAATTTTTGCCACTTTTTCCCGACCTTATGACCAAATGCGTGGCGGTGCAATTTCTGCACCTCTACTGTACCGGTTGCGGCGGTACAAGGGCGATCGGCGCACTTTTAAGGTGCGATATCATCGACGCCTTCAGGCTCAATCCCTTCGTACCGATTGCCGCAATTCTTTTTATCTGCTACGACCTTCGCGCCGCTGTTGCCATCGCGCGCGGCGACAAATTGGTTGTCAGGGTGCATAATGCTATGTGGATATCGGTGGCGGTTTTCCTGATACTAATGACGGTGGCAAGAAATATCGCACTCGTCTGCTTCGGCTACGACCCTATCGGCGACCTGCTCGCCTATTGGCATTAGCCGAATGGAAAGCATCACCGCTTGACCTGAGGGCTTTCGGTGTGGTATACTAATGCAAATCAAAGCAAAGGATGTGTTCGGCGTGGGCAACGCTTGGAAGCATTTCAGAACGATAACGCGGCACCGCCACGCCGTTATCAAGCATTGTCGCAAGGCGGGAATTTTTTGGCAGGGGCTTGGGCACGACCTGTCCAAGTACAGCCCGACCGAGTTTTTGGCAGGAGTCAGGAATTTTCAGGGCACCCGCAGTCCCAACGAGCAGGAGCGCGAGCAATACGGGTATTCTTCCGCCTGGATGCACCACAAGGGCAGAAACAGGCACCATTTTGAATATTGGACCGACTACAAGCCCTCGACCCGACGGATGGAGCCTGTCAAAATGCCGCTTAAATATGTTGTCGAGATGTTCTGTGACCGAGTGGCCGCAGGCAAGATATACAAGGGCAAGAATTACACCGACCAGTCCTCGCTTGACTATTTTATGGGCGGAAAGCCCACCCGCGTCATTCATCCCGAGACCTCCAATTTTCTGGAGATGCTGTTGAGGATGCTGGTCGAAAAGGGAGAGGAAGAGACCTTCCGCTTCATCCGCGAATATTGCAAGAGCAACGATGATTATTAAACAAGGACCGCTTTCAAAGCGGTCCTTGTTTTATCTCTTATCCGGAGTCAGCCTTTGTAAAATGAAATCGCGGTTGGCAATAATGCGCTCGTCGTTGGGCAACAGCGCCAACGCTTTGTCAGCGAAGACGAGTGCTTCCTCATAGCGCCCCGTATAATAAAGCGCAACGCTTATCAGGTCGTAAGGCTTTGCACCCCACGACTCGCTCTCGCTGATATAACTTTGCGGCCGCTCGGTTATCTCAAGCGCCCTTTTCACCGCAAAGACTACCCCTTCGTGACGGCCGTTTTCAAGCAGCCACGCGGCATAATCGAGCCAAGTTTCGCGCAGATGAGGTGCCTCGGCGACCGACATCAAATGCCATTTTTCCGCCTGCTGAGTTCGCAGAAGGGCCTGATTTGCACGAGCGAGATAGCGCATTGATGCCGCCCTTTCGTCAGCCCAATTTGCCGTCGGCAGTTTAAGATGGCGTTCGAGGGTCTGAATACATTTTCCCCAATCGCCCCGATACATATATTCCCTGCCCAAATAGTGCATATTGCGGTCGTTTTCGGGGTCCTCTGCAACCGCCTGTTCGAGCAGCGGAAGATACTGTGCGCGTGACTTCTGCCCGTCGGGGAAATGATCGAGCTGTACCCCCTGTGCCTGACCTGTTTCATAAGCCGAGTCGCATTTGAGCACCTCGTGAACGGGGTTGACCCACCGAAATCCTTTTCGCGCGTGCGCTTTTTCTATCCAGAAGACGTACCCCTCGCTTCCGTCGGGGTTGAAGCTCCAAGTATACCGATAGCGCAGCATTCGCACATTTCCCGACCACGCTCGCTCCATTTTTTCACGCCAGCCTGCCTGAAAGACCTCGTCGAGATCGGTGCAAACGCATATGTCCGCATCCTCGGGTACCGCTTCAAGCGATCTGTTACGTGCCACGTCAAAACGCCAAGGCGAAATTGTTTGACTTTCCACCTGTGCACCCAACCGACGAAGCAGATCAACTGTGCCGTCGGTCGAACCTGTGTCCAGCACATATACTCCGTCCGCTTCCTTCATCGACTCATACCAGCGCTCAGCAAATCTCTCCTCATTCTTACATATCGCATAGACATATACCTTTAGCCCTGCCATTCATATCCCCTCTCTCTATTGCAGAGCCATCCCCGAAGTTATCGGGGATGGCTTTTTGTCCTGTATTATCCAACTGTTACGGTGATCGGCAGAGTCGTTCCGTCGGACAGCGTTGCTGTTCCTCCGACAACTACGCCGTTGTCGGTAGTAAGGG
>JAZQID010000041.1:0-13171 GCA_045540915.1 Acutalibacteraceae bacterium | reverse complement strand
CTCATCATGACCGAGGGCGCCAAAGATAACCACTACGGTAAGATCGTGGCGCAGCTTTGTCCCGAACTCGAAACGATGAAGGCGGGACAACCACTTCACGCGCGTCGTATGCCGTTCCTGCGTAACGTCATCACAGTTGGCTTTAAGCAGAAGGGATGTCTTGAGTGGAACGAGGCGCTTGAGTTCGCTTCGCAGGTTCCCGTTGAAGAGGTATATCGTATGGCGGCCGCCGTCGACAAGGACGACGTCTGCAATATGCAGTACACCTCGGGCACTACCGGCTTCCCCAAGGGTGTTATGCTGACCCACTACAACATCGTCAACAACGGCAAGTGCATCGGAGACCGTATGGACCTTTCCACCGCCGACCGTATGATGATTCAGGTGCCGATGTTCCATTGTTTTGGAATGGTATTGGCGATGACCGCCACAATGACCCACGGCGGCACTCTCCTTCCCCTGCCCTACTTCTCACCCAAGCCTGCACTCGCCTGCATCAACAACGAGCATATCACCGCCTTTCACGGCGTTCCCACAATGTTCATTGCTCTGCTTGAGCATCCTGACTTTGAAAAGACCGACTTTTCCTATATGCGCACGGGAATTATGGCGGGCAGTCCCTGCCCCATATCCGCGATGCGCGACGTTGTCGAGAAGATGAATATGCGCGAGATCACCATCGTCTACGGACAGACCGAGGCCTCGCCCGGTTGCACGATGAGTTCGACCGACGACCCCATCGAAGTGCGCGTTGGCACCGTCGGACGCGCACTGCCTGAAATAGAGTGCAAGATAGTTGACCCCGAGACCAACGAGGAATGTCCCGACGAGGTAACGGGTGAGTTTGTTGCACGCGGTTACAACCTTATGAAAGGCTCCTACAAGATGCCCGAGGCTTCCGCCGCCGCCATCGACAAGGACGGCTGGCTCCATACGGGCGACCTCGCCTGCCGCACAAAAGACGGCAACTTCCGCATAACCGGCAGACTTAAGGATATGATAATTCGCGGCGGAGAAAACATCTATCCCAAGGAGATCGAGGAGTTTATTTACACTCACCCGAAGGTAAGTGACGTTCAGGTCATCGGCGTTCCCGATGAGCAGTACGGCGAGGAGATCATGGCCTGCATCATTCTCAAGGACGGCGAAAGTATGACCGAAGATGAGATGCGTTCCTACATTGCCGCAAATATGGCGCGTCACAAGGTCCCGCGTTACATCGATTTCGTCGACAGCTTCCCGATGAATGCCGCCGGCAAGATACTCAAATACCAAATGCGAAAGGATGCTGTCGAGAAGCTCGGGCTTCAAAAGGCAAGCAGTATAGTCACCGCGTAATGAGAAATTCCTATTTTATAATCAACTCCCACTGCCATATCTATCCCCAAAAGATAGCCGCACGCGCAGTTGCTGCCACCGACAAGTTCTACGACATAGTTTCCTGCTGTCTTGGCACAGCCGATGACCTGCTTGAGCAGGAGGCGGCCAACGGCGTTGACCATTTCGTCGTGCAATCAGTTGCCACAACGCCGATGCAGGTAGCGAGCATCAACTCCTTTATCGCAGGCGAGGTGGCCGCAAGCGATGGCAGATTTACAGGACTGGGCACCCTCCACCCCGACAGCGAATGCTTGAGGGAGGACGTCGAGAACATCCTTGCCCTCGGACTTAAGGGTGTAAAACTTCACCCCGACATTCAGCGGTTCAGCCTTAACGATAAAAAGTGCTATCCCATCTACGAGCTTTGCTGTGAGAATGGGTTGCCCCTTTTGTTGCATACGGGCGACAGCAGGTACGATTATTCCAACCCCGACCAGCTCCTGCCTGTGCTTAAAGCCTTCCCCGAGATGACTGTCATCGGTGCCCATCTCGGAGGTTATTCGGTCTGGGATGAGGCGGTAAGGCGGCTTACAGGCATCGACAATTTCTACGTCGACTGCTCGTCGAGCTTTGGGCTTATGGATAAGCATCAGGCCAAGGCTATCATTCAGGCCTACGGCGCCGACAGGGTGCTTTTCGGCACCGATTACCCAATGTGGCAGGCAAAAAGCGAGCTCGACACCCTCTTTGAGTTTGGCTTTTCGCCCAAGGAGTATCGCCTAATACTCTCCGACAACGCCATAAAGGTGTTCGGGATCGAGGGTATTGACTAAATAAAAACTCCAATCTCTTTTTGGGAGATTGGAGTTTTTCTTAATATTCAAACCGCTTATTTTCGGTCAGTTCCTTTTTATATTTGGCTGTGTAATACTTTGCCATGCTGAGATTTTGCTCGGAGTAGTTTCCGCATTCCTCAGGCTTGGCACCTGGGATCTCGCCCTCGAAGGACAATATGAAATCGCACAGCTTTATCACCCATTCATATACATCTTCCGAACTAAGTTCACCGAACATAACAAGGTAGCAACCTGTGCGGCAGCCCATCGGGCCGAAGTAGACGACGTCATCCTTTATCTCGCAGTTGCGCAAAAAGGTGGCGCCGAGGTGCTCGATGGTATGCAGAGCGGGCATATCGATGACCGGCTCCCTGTTTGGTGCGGTAATTCTCAGATCAAAGGTAGTGACGGTGCAGTCGCCCTTTCGGTCACGGCGCGACACGTACAATCCCGACTGCAAATTAAGGTGGTCAATAGTAAAGCTTGTGATTTTATCCATCGTGATTTCTCCCTAACCGATAAGTTAAGTATAATTATGCGTTGAAGCAGGCGAATTGTCAACACAAAGGGAAAACAAATATAAAAAATATGCTAATATGTGTTGATTTTTCCTGAGATTAGAGGTAAAATGACATTGTTAATTTTTTATTTTGGAGGAAATTGAAATGAGCTACATCAGATATTCTTATGACCAGCTGAAGAGGTTCTGCTGTGACGCTTTCTGCAAGTTCGGTTTCACCGCCGAAGAGTCTGAAAGCATCACCGACGTCCTTCTTCTTTCCGACGTTTACGGTATTGAATCCCACGGAATGCAGCGCCTTGTCCGTTACCACAAGGGAATTGAGAAGGGCCTCATTCACGTCGATGCAAAGCCCGAGGTCGTTTTTGAGACCCCCGTTTCCGCCGTTATCGACGGTCACGACGGTATGGGTCAGCTTATCTCCATCGAGGCTATGAAGCTTGCTATCGAGAAGGCTAAGAAGACCGGTATGGCTATCGTCAGCGTTAAGAATTCCAACCACTTCGGTATTGCAGGCTACTATGCAAAGATGGCTTGCGATGCAGGTCTCATCGGTTTCGCTATGACCAACTCCGAAGCTATTATGGTTCCTACATATTCGCGTCTTGCTATGCTCGGCTCCAACCCCATCGCTATCTCGATGCCTGCTGAGCCCTATCCCTTCTTCTTCGACTCCTCTACCACCGTTGTTACCAGAGGCAAGCTCGAGATCTACAACAAGCTCTCCAAGCCCCTGCCTGACGGCTGGGCTCTTGACGAGAACGGCAAGCCCTGCACCGACGCTTCCCGCGTGCTCAAGAACATCGTTGCCAAGAACGGCGGCGGTATCGTTCCCCTCGGCGGCGACACCGAGCTACTCGGCAGCCACAAGGGTTACGGCTACGGTATGCTCTGCGAGATCTTCTCCTCTATTTTCTCGGGCGGCATGACCTCCAACCACACCCATCAGAACGGCAAGGGCGGCACCTGCCACGGCTTTATGGCCATCGATCCGAAGGTCTTCGGCGATGCAGAGGCTATGAAGGAGCGCTTCTCCACCTTCCTGCAGGAGCTTCGTGACGCGCCCAAGGCTGAGGGTGCCGAGCGCATCTACACCCACGGTGAGAAAGAGATCATCGCCAGCGCTGACCGTATGGCAAACGGCATTGACGTCAACATCAACACCGGTGCCGAGATGAAGGACCTTTGCGACTATCTTGGAATGGACAGCGTTGAGTACCTCGGCGACGTCGACTTCTCCACCGCAAAGCAGAGCTCTTACAAATAAGGCTTATAAGACACCAAAGCGGAGTTCGATTGAACTCCTCTTTTTCTTATGCATTGATTACCGTTATTCAGTTGACAATGGGTCGGCTTTATACTATAATGGCGTGGTTGCAAAAGATGGATGTGAAAGAGTGACGGATGTGAAGGCAATAAGGTTTATTAAGAAAAACGCGGTGCTCTGTATTGCGGCGATGGCGGCGGTCATCACCGCCTGTATCGTGCCGCCCGACAGGCAATATCTTGCCTATGTCGACTGGCGCACCCTCTCCTGCCTCTTTCTGACGCTGGCGGTGGTCTGCGCCCTGCGCAACATCAAGTTTTTCACTATTCTTGCGCGACGTTTGGTCGTAATGGCGGGTAATATGCGCTCCCTGTTTTTGTTGCTCATCACCATCACCTTTTTGGGCTCGATGATAATCGCCAACGATATGGCGCTTATCACATTTTTGCCCCTTGGGTACTTTGCGCTGTCGGTGATAAAGCAGGAAAAATATATGGCATACCTCTTCGTCCTGCAGAACATCTCCGCCAACCTCGGCGGTATGCTCACCCCCTTCGGCAATCCGCAGAACCTCTACATCTACTCATTTTTCAACATTCCGACGGGTGAATTTTGCCGCATTATGCTACCCGCATTTTTGCTTGCAGTTGCCTTGCTTGCGGTTGCCTGTCTGCCCATCAAACCCCTCAGATTTGCCATTACCGAGGACTTCCCCGACCGACTCGACGGGAAAAAGACGGCTCTCTACTGCGCGCTGTTTTTGGTGTCGATCCTGATAGTGTTCCGCGTAGTTCCCTACGGCATCGGCCTGATAGTCATACCCGCGATACTCCTTTTGGTCGACCGCGAGTCGTTGCTGATGGTCGATTACGGACTGCTGGGTACCTTTTTCTTCTTTTTCATTTTTGCGGGCAACGTCGCGCGTATGGATGTGGTCAACAGCGTGATGTCCGCTCTGCTCGAGCGGGACACACTGCTTGTGTCGGTGCTGAGTTGCCAATTTATCAGCAACGTGCCGTCGGCCATCCTGCTGTCGCGGTTTACAAGCGACTACCCCGCTCTGCTGTTAGGAGTCAACATCGGCGGTACGGGCACCCTTATTGCCTCGCTTGCAAGCCTGATAACCTACAACGAGTTCCGCCTGCTCCATCCTGAGCAGACCAAGAAGTATCTCGGCATTTTTACGGCGATGAACGTCGCCTTTTTGGTCATTATGACCCTCGCCGCAAAGTTCTTCTTCGTAGCGTGAAGTATATAAGATTAAAAGCGAGGTGAAATTCACCTCGCTTTTATATTTGATATATTTTATTGAGATTGGCATATTCTGTGGGGGCCATTCCAGTTTTATTTTTAAATGCTCTGCAAAAATGATAAACACTTGAAAATCCGCATTCCTCTGAAATCGCAGTAACGGTGAAAGGTGTATTGATCAACATATGCTTTGCTTTTTTGATACGGATGTCCAAAATATATTGTTTTGGTGTAATGTTATAACAAGCTAAAAATAATTTTCTTAAATACACTTCGCTGATGCCGATTTGTCTTGCGATGCAGGTGTTTGAAAGTTCAGGGCTTTGTATATTTTCGGCTATATACTCAATTACGGAAGCAAGAGGATGTTGTTTTCGTAAATTTGCAGAAGACACTTTATCGAGCAATTCATAAAAAGCGCTGTATATCTTAAGGCGATTTTTATCATGCAAAAACAAATCTTTAAGAGTTTCAAAATCCTTAATACACGCCTGTGAATTTTCTAATGGTACAACTACGATCTCATTACAATTAAAATTTTCGCATTTGAAATTTACAACCGGGAAAAGCCCTTCTTTGTCGCCTTGCAGAGAGTACGTTCCGCCTTTAGGCAACAAAACGGCCTTGCTTTGATCGGATATGTAGTTTTCGCCGTTCATCGTATAGGTAATCTGACCACTAATGCACAATGACAACCCGTAACTTTGACGGTTGGTCATTTGAAATTTTCTTCCCTTTTTCGAATGGACAACGATAGGGATTTCTATATCAGTTATAACAATATTATCTAAATTATTCATCTTATATCACCAAGAATATTATATCAAATTCAGCAAATAAATCAAGATATTGTTGAATATCAAGTATCAAAAATGTTAAACCTCTATCATTTTTTCTATTGATTTATTATAGTGGAAAATTTAAAATACAGAAAAAAGGGGGCTTATATTATGGATTTTACAGGTAAAGTGGCTATTTCCACAGGGGCAGCATCCGGTATGGGGCTTCTGTTCGCTGAAAACTTTGCAGAGCTTGGTGGAAATGTAGTTTTATGCGATGTTAATGAAAATGTTTTAAATGAAAAGGTAGCAGAAATTAATACAAAAGGTAAAGGACAAGCAATCGGTGTGCTTTGCGATGTGCGTGATTATGATCAAGTTTGTAATGCTAGAGATAAAGCTGTTGAAGCATTCGGAAGAATTGATGTAATGGCAAACTTTGCGGGCGGCACCGCTGTTCGTATGCAAAAGGTGGACCGTCAAGCGCATCCGGAGTTTCCTGACGTGCCGATTGAAGTTTACGATTGGGGAATTGATGTTAATCTTAAAGGACCTTTTTATTTTGCTCATGCTGTTCTAAAACAGATGCGAGAGCAAAAAAGTGGTCTTATTATCAATATAGGCTCCATAACGGGACAAGAGGGCGACGGTTACGGAATGGATTATCCTACCTCTAAAGCCGGTCTTATGTTCGGACTTACAAAATCTATTGCTCAGTACGGTTCTAAATATGGCATAAGATGCGTATGTGTTTCTCCTGGCCCTGTGCTTACACGTGCAGCCATGGCAGGCATGAAAACACTTTTAGGACGTGCGGCAGACCCACAGGAAATCATTGATTTATGCTTGTTTATAGCCTCTGAAAAAGGACAGTTTATTAATGGAGAAAATATTATGATAGACGGCGGCAGAAACGCAATGGGCAGGTGGAACTGATGAAAAAAAGTTTCTTAAACCATAGTAATCCGCTACTTACAGTTATGCTTCAATGCGAAACACCCGAAGTGGTCATTAGCAGAATAAGGAATGCAAATTGTCTTGGAGCTGAGGCTTATGGTTTGCAGGTGGAATCGTTAAAGCCGGAATATCATAATCTCGCTACATATAAAAGAATATTTGAAGAGATGAAAAACAGACCCTGCTATGTTACAAATTATCGCATGGCTAATAACAGCGGTAAGACCGATGAGGATTTGGCTGAAGGACTTTTGGAACTGGCCGACTGTGGTGCAACACTTGTTGACGTTATGGGTGATATGTTTTGTAAGCATCCCGAAGAGCTTACGGACAACGCAGAAGCCATACAAAAACAAATGAAACTCATTGATACTATTCACCAAAAAGGCGCAGAGGTTTTAATGTCATCACACCTATATAAATATGCTCCTGCAGAAAGAGTGCTTGAAATTGCATTAGAACAGAAACGCAGAGGCGCCGATATTATTAAAATTGTTACCGCTGCCAATAATATGGAGCAACAAATTGAAAATCTGCGTATTACTGATTTGTTAAAAAGAGAACTCAGTGCCCCTTTTTTATTCCTTTCAGGCGGAGAATGCACACTGCACCGCTGTTTAGGCATGAAGCTTGGCTGCTGTATGGTACTTTGTGTTTATGAACACGATTCGCTATCTACACCCGCACAACCTCTTTTAAGTACTATGAAATTGGTGAGAGATAGTATTGATTTTTAGGGAGCGAAAAACAATGTCTCAAAGCAAGCTATTATTATATTGCCTTAAATATGCTGAATCTGTTTTGCGGGAAAGCATGTTTTTTTATAAGGGAAGTGCAGAAAAATATTATCCGATTTCCTTTGCAATCTATTTAATTAAAATTGGTCAAAGGAATGTCCTTGTGGATGCAGGTTGCGAAACTATGCCGGGATTTGAGATGAATTGGATTTGTTCGCCTACAACCGTTTTAGAGCAGATTGGTTTGAATAACGCAGATATTACAGACGTTATCATCACTCATGCACATCACGACCATATTGAAGCAGTAAAGCATTTTCCGAATGCAAGCATTTATATATCAAAGAAGGAATATCAACAGGGCAAAAAGTATATTCCCGAAGGCTTTAAGGTTATAACCTTTGAAAATAAATGTTTTTTTGCTCCCAATGTTAAAATTGTAGAATGGGGCGGACATTCGCAAGGCTCAGCAATAGTTGAAATAGAAACAAAAGAGATTACGCATATTATTGCAGGCGATGAGTGTTACATAAACGATTGTATCAAGAATAAAATTCCCACAGGGTCTTATTACAATTTAGCAAAAAGCCGTGAATTTGTAGAAAAATATAACGATTCCCTATATTGTGTGCATACTTGCCACGATGCAGAATTAAAAACTGAAAGGATAATCTAGTATGAAAGCAATACTTGTTAATGAAGACAAATCTTTAAGATGGGATAATGTGCCCGACCCGATTCTGGGTAATGATGATTGCCTTGTTAAAATTGAGGCTGCAGCACTTAACCGTGCAGACCTTATGCAAAGAGAAGGTGACTATCCGCCTCCGGCAGGCTGTCCGGAATGGATGGGACTTGAAATTGCAGGCACTATCGTAGAAATTGCAGAGGGTGCAAAAGAAAAATCCAACTGGAAAATCGGTGATAAAGTTTGTGCTTTGCTTGGCGGCGGCGGTTATGCTGAGTATGCTAATGTTAAGTACAATATGCTTATGCCCGTGCCGAAAAACTGCTCTATGGTTGAGGCGGCGGCTATCCCCGAAGCCTTTGCAACTGCATACCTTAATTTATTTATTGAAGGCAATATTAAAGAGGGCGACACCTTGCTTATGAATGCAGGGGCATCGGGCTTGGCTTCGGTTATTATCCCTATGGCTAAAGCCTTTGGTATCAGGGTCATAACTACCGTTTTAACCGAAAAAATCGCAAATAATATTAAACATTTGAATGCAGACAGAGTGGTTGTTACCACCAAAGAGGATATAGCAGAAGTATTAAAAGAAGAACTTGAAAACGGTCATCCGATTGATGTTGCAATCGACTGTCTTGGCGGAGAGATAATGGGAAAATGCATACATTATTTGCGTCACGGCGCGCGTTGGATAATGATTGCAGCATTAGCAGGCACCAAAACCGAAATCGACCTTAAAAACATCTATGTTCGGAATGTAAGAATTATAGGTTCGACCTTGCGTTCGCGTACACCTGAAGTTAAGGCGCAAATTTTAGCAGATTTAGTTCAAAATGTTTGGCCAAAGGTTGAAAATGGAGAAGTTAAGCCTACTATTTATAAGGTTCTGCCTATCCAAGAGGCCGAAGCCGCACACGATATTCTTTATAAAGGGCAGAATATCGGTAAGGTCGTATTAACCGTTTAAAATCAAATTACAAAAAGAAATAAAAGTATAAATCTCCTTGTTTTACAGATACTAACAGTACAAATTTGTAAAGCAAGGAGATTATTATATATTATGAAAGCAACTGGGATTGTGAGAAGAATAGAGGAATATGGTATAATAGGACAAACATCGAAAAAATCGCATAAACACTAGGATTTCCGCTAATTTTTGTTGGGCTCGGATTTGCATAAATTTGAGTGAAAATCTGCTGATTTAGACTTAAAATGCGAAGGGATGGACGTTTTTTGCTGTTGCGTTCGGCTAAAACTAAATATTCAAACTGTTACAAAGCCGGATGAGCTATAGACTTATCCGTTTATTTAAACTTGCTTTTTAAGCAGATATATGTGGATGAATTCCCGCACTGAATTCCACTTCAATTTGCACTGTGGAATTTACAAAGTTGATTTTTTTATGGACTTATCCTTCTAAAGACTTGACGAAATAAGAAAAGTGTGATATAATACAAAAAATTAAATAGTTATAATTACATTAATGGATCTAGCTGTCTGCAGAGAAAGTTGGGTCCACTTTGTTTTTTAGCAGTAAATTCAACTAAATACAAAAAGGAGATAGCATTATGGAAGTACAACTCCAAGAACTGATTGACCAAATTAAAAAGGATGGTGTAGAAGCTGCTGAAACCGAGGCTGAAGCTATAGTGAAGGCCGCAAAGGCAGACGCTGAAAAGATCATTGCAGATGCACAGGCGCAAGCAGATAGGATATTGGCCGATGCTAAAGCCGAAAATGATCGAATGACAAGAGCAAGCGAGGACGCTATTCGTCAGGCGGGTCGCAATCTGCTGATCTCTTTCAGAGAAAGTGTAACGAGAGAGCTCAGATCAATTACAGAAGAAAATGTAACTGCGGTGTATTCATCGGATGCTTTCGCGCAGCTTATTATCAACGTTGTTGAGTGCTGGGCAAGCAAACCGGATGCGGAGGATATCGCAGTGATCTTGAATTTGGAAGATCTGAAGAAACTGGAAGAGACCTTGCTTGCCGCTCTTAAAGAAAGAATGTTAAAGGGCATCACACTTAAGGCAAATGATAATTTTGACGGTGGGTTCCGTATTGCCGTAAACAATGGCAGCGCTTATTATGATTATTCGGATGAAGCGGTTGTGGATATGCTTTCAAATTATCTTAGCCCTAAGGTTACCGAGCTTTTGAAAGAGGCGAAGTAATAACTATGGCTGAATATTATTTGATCTCGCAGTTGCCGTCTTTGGATGGGATAAGTGATAATATTCCGCTTCCGATTACTGAGGATCGATTTGCAGAGCTTTGCAATCGCTTTTTAGGAAAAAGGTCACAGGAGATTATGAGAAACCTCACCTTGTCTCCTTCAAAAAACTTTGAGAGTTCAGGTTCTGCTTTGGTCGACGCATGGAACGAAAGCGAGAGAAATCTGCGATTCGCTCTCGGCAAGGTTCGGGCAGAGAAAATGAAAAAATCTTTTGATACGGAAAACAGAATTTTCCCCGTGGAGTATATCAAGGCGGCAAACGCTGCTGCTGAAACGGAAAATCCAATGGAAGCGGAAGAATACCTTAACCGTTTCCGCTTGGAAATTTTAGAAACGCTCAGGCCGATGGATAACTTTTCGGAGGATTATATTTTCTATTACGGACTTAAGTTGAAGCTGATTTTCCGAATCAGACGGTTTGATACAAAGGCCGGAGAAAAAGCATACAGAAATATATATAATTCCATATTAAACGGAGATAGGTTGGAGGCAATACAATGACCGAAAATGTTGGCAAGGTTGTAAGCATAAACGGAAACTTGGTATCGGTTGAGTTTGACGGTAACGTTTCAATGAACGAAATATGCTTTGTTAAAGTGGGTGCGACTGCCCTGAAAAGTGAAGTCATCCGCATCAGAGGCAACGTTGCTCAAGTACAGGTTTACGAGATGACCGATGGTATTAAATGCGGAGATGAAGTGGAATTCACCGGCGATATGCTATCCGCAGATCTCGGTCCCGGTCTGCTTGGTCAGATATATGACGGACTTCAGAATCCGCTCCCTGTTTTAGCAGAACAGGCAGGCTGGTTCTTGGAGAGAGGAAATTACGCAGACGGACTTAACACCGAGAAAAAGTGGGAGTTTACGCCGACTGCTAATGTTGGCGACCTTGTTCGTGCAGGTGAATATATCGGCACTGTTCCCGAAGGCCCATTTACGCACAAAATTTTTATACCTTTTTATTTGCTTGGGAACTATACTATAAAATCCATTGCCGAAAAGGGCGAATATACCGTCAAGGAAACCGTTGCGGTAGTGACCGATGAACGAGGCCGTGAGATTCCCGTATCTATGTCTTTCAAGTGGCCTGTTAAACGCGCGGTAAAATGCTACAGCGAGAGATTGGCACCCGTTGAAACAATGGAAACCAAGGTTCGTCTTATCGACTCCTTCTTTCCCGTAGCAAAGGGTGGCACCTATTGTACTCCCGGACCCTTTGGTGCAGGTAAAACCGTGTTGCAGCATACCACATCGAAATATGCGGATGTGGATATTGTTATTATCGCTGCCTGTGGTGAGCGTGCCGGTGAAGTTGTTGAGACTCTTACGGAGTTTCCCGAGCTGACGGACCCGAAAACCGGGCGTTCACTTATGGAGCGTACCATTATTATATGTAACACATCCTCTATGCCGGTTGCTTCCCGTGAAGCTTCAGTTTACACTTCCGTAACTATGGCTGAATACTACCGTCAGATGGGTCTTAATGTTCTTCTTCTTGCTGACTCCACATCCCGTTGGGCACAGGCTCTCCGTGAAATGTCCGGTCGTCTTGAAGAAATCCCGGGCGAAGAAGCTTTCCCTGCATATCTCGAATCATATATCGCTGCTTTCTATGAAAGAGCAGGTTATGTTCGTCTTCCTGACGGCAGCACAGGTTCTGTTACAATCGGCGGTACAGTTTCTCCAGCCGGCGGTAACTTTGAAGAACCTGTAACACAGGCAACACTTAAAGTTGTTGGTGCTTTCCACGGTCTGTCCCGTGAACGTTCCGACGCTCGTAAATATCCTGCTATCGACCCGGTTATCTCCTGGTCAAAATATACAGGTGTTGTAGTCTCCAAGAAAATTGCCTTCTGTAAAAATGTTCTTAACCACGGTTACGACATCGGTTCCATGATGAAGGTTGTTGGTGAAGAAGGTACAAGCCTTACAGACTATGTAACATATCTTAAATCTGATATGCTCGATGCTGTATACCTCCAGCAGAACTCCTTCGACCTTATCGAAGCAAACTGTGGCAGAACACGTCAGCAGTATGTTACAGACAAACTTGTAAAAGTTCTTGGCAGCGAATATGAACTGAGCAACAAAGACGAAGCACGTGGCTTTATCAACCGTATGCGCCAGAGATTTATCGACTGGAACTATACTGAATTTGAAAGTGACGCCTTCAAAAAAGCAGAAAGTGAAATTGATGCACTTTATGCAGAAGCAAAAGGCGCTTTGAGCCGTGAGGCAGAACTTTTGTTAAATGGTGGTGAGTAACGATGAATAAAGTATTTAATAAAATTGAATCTATCACTGGTAACGTTATTACCGTAAAGGCAAAAGATGTAAAATACAAGGAATTGGCTCAGATTACAACACGTTTTGGCAAATCTCTTGCAGAAGTTAACAAAATCGATGGTGATGTTGTTTCCCTTCAGGTATTTGCAGGCGGTAAAGGTGTTTCAACAGGTGACGAAGTTCGCTTTTTAGGCCGCGATATGCGTGTTTCCTTCAGCGAAGACCTTCTTGGCCGTATCTTTAACGGTTCAGGCGAACCAAGAGACAAAGGACCGGTGCTCACAGA
>JAZQID010000040.1:0-13478 GCA_045540915.1 Acutalibacteraceae bacterium | reverse complement strand
ATGTTCGGTGCCGACGCCAACTGGGGTCGAGTTCTCTGTGCCATCGGTTATAGCGGTGCAGATGTCGATGTTAATAGCATCGACGTCTCCTTTAAGAGCAACAAGGGCGAGATCTTGGTTTGCAAAAACGGAGCAGGGGTTGATTTTTCCGAGGAAAAGGCGAAGGAGATCCTGCTTGAAAAAGAAATCGAGATTTTGGTTTCGCTTGGCAACGGAGAGGTAAGTGCAACCGCTTGGGGTTGCGACCTTACATACGATTATGTAAAGATTAACGGTGATTATCGCACCTGATAAGGAGTGAATATCGTGGACAATCATTTTTCTAACGCACAGCGTGCTGAGGTTTTGACTCAGGCACTTCCGTATATCAAGAGATATACCGGAAAGATCGTCGTCGTCAAATACGGCGGCAATGCTATGGTCAACGAACAGCTTAAGCAACAGGTTATGGAGGACATAGTCCTGCTTTGGCTTATCGGTGTCAAGGTCGTTCTCGTTCACGGAGGCGGCCCTGAGATAAGCGAACTTATGAACAAACTCGGTAAGAAGGCCGAGTTCGTTGACGGACTTCGTGTCACCGATAAGGAGACGGTCGATATCGTTCAGATGGTCCTTGCGGGAAAGGTCAACAAGACCCTCGTTAACCTGCTTGAGATGTACGGCGGCAAGGCTATGGGTATCTCAGGTATGGACGGCAGACTCATCGAGGCAAAGGTCAAGGACGAACGCTTAGGCTTTGTCGGCGAGATCACAAAGGTGCATATTCGTCCTGTTACCGACCTGCTTGAAAAGGGATACATTCCCGTAATTTCAACAATCGGTTGCGATAAATCGGGCAACGCCTACAATATAAATGGCGATACTGCCGCTGCATTTATAGCAGGCGCATTGGGTGCGGAAAGACTCATAATGATGACCGATATTGCAGGCATTCTTCACGATAAGGATGATCCGTCGACCTTGATACCTGAGATTACCGTTGAACAGGCTGAGGAGCTTCATAAAGAGGGTGTTATCTCGGGCGGTATGATCCCCAAGGTCGACTGCTGTATCGAGGCTATCCAAAAGGGCGTTGAAAACGTCATCATAATGGACGGACGCGTGCCACATTCCATTCTGATGGAGCTTCTTACCGATGAGGGTGCCGGTACGATGGTCACTGGAGGTAAAAAATGAGCGCTGTAATTGATCGTGATAAGAAATATATTGCAGGCACATATAACCGTTTTCCTGTTAACATCGTTAGTGGTAAAGGCTCGGTCGTGTTCGATGAAAATGGCAAGAGATACATCGATATGGGCTCGGGAATCGGCGTTACCGCATTTGGTATTGCCGACGGCGAATGGGTGGAGGCCGTAACAAAACAGTTGAACTCTGTTCAGCATATGTCTAATCTGTATTACACCTCGCCTTGCTCCGAGCTTGCTCAATTACTTTGTGAGAAGACGGGATTCAAGAAGGTCTTCTTCAGCAATTCGGGTGCCGAGGCAAATGAGTGCGCCATTAAGGTTGCAAGGAAGTACATTGATGATAAGTGCGGCGATAAATCGTCGGTTATCGTTACCCTGAACAACAGCTTCCATGGCCGTACTATTACAACTTTGGCGGCCACAGGTCAGGAACATTATCATGAACTGTTTCAGCCCTTGACCAAGGGATTCTGCCACATCGACGCAGGCACCGAGCTTTACGAGCTTGAGGCGGTTGCCGCACACTCAAGAATTGCGGCAGTTATGATCGAATGTGTGCAGGGTGAGGGCGGAGTCAATGCTATTGACAAGTCCTTTGCAAAGAAGGTAGAAAAGTTTTGCCGCGAGCGCGACATTCTGTTGATTGTCGATGAGGTGCAGACGGGCAACGGAAGAACGGGCAAGCTTTATGCATATATGAATTATGATATTAAGCCCGATATCGTTACGACTGCAAAGGGTCTTGGCGGCGGTCTGCCCATCGGTGCTGTGCTTCTTGGTGATAAGGTTGAGAATACATTGGGCTTCGGCGACCACGGCTCGACCTTTGGCGGAAATCCCGTTGCCTGTGCAGGAGCGATCAGCATTATTAACAGGCTTGACGATGATTTTTTGAAGTCGGTCGAGGAAAAAAGTAGGTATATATTTGATGCATTGAACGGTGCTGAGAGCATCCTCTCCGTATCGGGAATGGGATTGATGATCGGTATCAAAACTGTAAAGCCTGCCTCTGATATCGTTAAGGCCTGTATGGAAAAGGGAGTGCTTTGCCTTACCGCAAAGGATAAGGTGCGTCTGCTTCCTGCCTTGAATATTTCACAAGATGTTTTGAAAGAGGCAATTGATATTATTAAATCTGTCTGCGCTGAATGAAAGGGGAATGGATATGAATTTGAAAAACAGAAGCTTTTTGAAACTACTCGACTTCACTCCCGAAGAGATAAACGGACTTATTGACCTTGCCGCTGAGCTTAAGCAAAAGAAGAAGGCTAATATTCCTCACAAGCTTTGCGAGGGCAAGAATATTGCCTTGGTCTTTGAGAAGACCAGCACCCGTACCCGTTGCGCCTTTGAGGTTGCGGCGGCCGATCTGGGTATGCATCCGGTGTATCTTGATCCGTCAGGCTCGCAGATAGGCAAGAAGGAAAGTATTGCCGATACCGCTCGCGTTCTCGGCAGAATGTTCGACGGTATTGAGTATCGCGGATTCGGACAGGAGATAGTCGAAGAGCTTGCGGCCTTTGCAGGTGTTCCCGTATGGAACGGACTTACTAATGAATTTCATCCGACTCAGATATTGGCTGACTTTCTGACCATCAAGGAGCATTTCGGTAGTCTTGAGGGTAAGAAGCTGGTCTATATGGGAGATGCCCGTTATAATATGGGCAATTCGCTGATGGTTGGATGCGCAAAAATGGGTATGCATTTCGTTGCCTGTGCGCCGAGCAAATATTTTCCCGACCAAAACCTGATCAACACCTGCAAGGAAATTGCCGCTCAAACGGGGGCTACCCTTGAGTTTATTGAAGATCCTATCGTTGCCACTAAGGGCGCTGACGTTATCTATACTGATGTATGGGTTTCAATGGGCGAGCCGGACAGCGTTTGGGAAGAGCGTATCAACGATCTGACTCCTTATCGTGTTACCAAGGCTTTGATGGACAACGCAGGGGAGCAGTGTCGCTTTATGCACTGCCTGCCCGCATTCCACGACCTGAAGACTACTGTAGGACTGAAGGTTTATGAGAAGTTCGGCATCGATTGTATGGAGGTCACCGATGAGGTGATCGAGAGTGACAGGTCGATAGTATTTGACGAGGCTGAAAACCGTATGCATACCATCAAGGCTGTTATGGCCGCTACCCTGTAAATATTGCATAGTAAAAACACTGCCGTATGGCAGTGTTTTTTGCGTCCTGTATTGACATTGAGTTAATTGTGCAATAGAATTGCTTTAGAAGTGTAAAAAAAAGGGGAGGTGTGCCGTTTGTCAGGAATAAATAAGGTTGGTGTAATACCGAGCTTTTTAGCAAGAGCCTTTCAGCTTTTGTTTGTTGGGTGCTTTGGACTGATACTTTTTAACGTCGTCTTCAACCGTGAGGTTTACGCTTATTTTGCTCCGATACTGATACTGCTTGCGCTTTTTGTTATCTGCCTTGTGTTTTGGATCTACTCAAAGCTTGGATACAAAAATATAGATAATCATTATATCAAAATATTGATTGCAATGTCGGGCGGTCTGTTTTTGGTGCAGGTTTTGTTTGCTGTATTATTGCGGTTTGACCCCATTTTTGACCTTGAAGCAGTTTATAAGGGCGCTATTCATTGGGTGGAGACCGGCACCTTTGTCGACTATGATTCCTCGACCTGCCACACCGATTATTTTTATATTTTCCCGAACAATCTTGGTTGCCTCTACTTTATGTATTTGCTGTTTAAGGGCGCATCTTTGCTCGGTATTAGAGATTATTTTATGGTGGCGGCTGTTTGCAATTCCTTGATGATATGCGGAACTATGTTGCTTTCCTCGGGAGTTGCACGAAGACTTTGGTCAAAGAGGGAAGGGCTCCTTTGTGCCGCTTTGTTTTTGCTGAGTCCGCCTTTTTGGTTTCTTGCACCTGTTATTTATACCGATTCGCTGACCTTGATATTTCCCGTTGCAGTCTGGTACTGCGTATTGCGCGCAGATGAATGTAAAAACAGATTAGGTATGATTGGTCTGTATTTGCTGTCTGCGATTTTGATTGTTATAGGCGGCTTAATTAAACCGACAGTCTGGATCGCATTTATTGCAATCGGCATTGTCCAACTGCTTAGAAAACAGTGGCTGCGTCAGGTGATTTTGACTGTAACCGCTATCATTTTGCTTGTTGTAGCCAACTTCGCTTTTGACTCAATAATATCTCAGAAATACCTTGATCCAGTTAAATCGGAAGAAATGAATTTGCCCTATGAATATTGGCTTTCCATTGGCTTTAGTCAGGACGGCGATTACCGTGATGACTATTTCCAAATTTCGATGCAGCCCGAGGGTCAGCAGGCAAAAAAGGATGCTCTCAGGCCGCTGATACAGCTTGATTTGAAGCAGCAGGGCGTGTCGGGTCTGTTCAAACTGTTTACCGTTAAGACGACACGCGCTTTTGGCGACGGTACATATGCGTCTTCCGACTTTTTGGATGACCGTCCCGTATCACCCAACCTGTTGCATAAATTTCTCTTATACGACAGCGAGCATTATTCGGTATATACCCATATTGCCACAGGAGTACTTGTTGCCTTGCTCGCGCTTGCCGTTCTTGGATGCATCAGATCCACAGGTGATCTCAGGCAGTTGGTTGCACCTCTCTGCCTTTTCGGACTGATGCTCTTCCTTATGGTCTGGGAGGTAAACGCGAGATACATTTTGAACTTCGTTCCAATGTTGTTTATCTCTGCAACGGCAGGTGTCAAGTCCTTTTCAAATCGTTGATTACAGCAAAATTCTACCCTATACGAGTGATTGTCATTCGTATAGGGTTTTTTAATTAAAATATGGCAAGAAATGACAAGAAGAATTTTAATAAAATATGGTTACTTTTAACAAAAATATTTATGTGGCAAAAAATGGCAAAATTCCCCTTGCAACAAATGGCAAAATATGGTAACATCACAATGCAAACAAAAAAGGAGGCTAATTATGGAAAGTAAACCCTTGGTACTTTTTGCCGACGATAAAACAGAGTTTGGCAAAAACTGCACAGAATGTCTAAAAGAACGCGGAGTAGAAGTGGTGTCAACTGCAAAAGACGGTAGACAGTTGTTGAACGATATGGAAAAGTATCAGCCGGATGTTGTTGTTATGGACTTGTTTATGCCGAATCTTGATGCGCTGGGCGTGCTTGAAAAGGTAAACAGTTCGAATCTTAAGTCGAAGCCTGTATTCATCGTAATGTCGAGTTTTGACAACTCGCAACTTGCTGAGGAAGCAGTCACTAACGGAGCGGCATATTTTCTTATCAAGCCCTTCGATTTTGATATGCTTGCTGACAGGGTACTGAATTCAGCGCGAAGCAACGGCAGACAAAATATTCACAAGATCGACACAAGCCTTGAGATCTTGGTAACCAACATATTGCACGAGATAGGAGTGCCCGCTCATATTAAGGGTTATCACTACCTTCGTGAATCCATCCTCCTTGCTATCAGAGAGCCTGAAGTTATCAGCTCGATTACTAAAATGCTCTACCCGACGGTTGCAAAGAAGTTCTCAACCACATCCTCTCGCGTTGAGAGAGCCATCAGGCACGCGATCGAGGTTGCTTGGGACAGAGGAGACATTGACGTGCTTAATTCCTACTTTGGATTTACCATCCATAATGAGCGCGGAAAGCCGACTAACAGCGAGTTTGTTGCGATGATTGCAGATAAGCTTAGATTAAATCTAAAAGCATCATAAGGCTTCTTAAAACACTAAAGACCCGTCTGTTTAGACGGGTCTTTAATATATTCAGGAGTTATTATTCAGCCTTCTTATCCTTGCGGGAAAGGATGAGGTTAACGATGATACCGAGTATCAAAGCGCAGGCGATATTGGTGAGGGTGACCTGACCGATCTTAAGGGCCATACCGCCGATACCGGTGATAAGGATGGTCGAAACAACAAAGAGATTTCTGTTCTCTCCAAGGTCAACACCCTGAAGCATCTTCAGACCGCTTACAGCGATGAAGCCGTAGAGGGTGATGCAAACACCGCCCATTACACAGGCGGGAATGGTTGCGAGGAAGGTGACGAAGGGTCCGAAGAAGGAGACAATGATTGCCATAATGGCGGTGGTAAGAATGGTTACGACAGAAGCGTTTCCTGTTATGGCAACGCAACCGACCGACTCACCGTAGGTGGTGTTGGGACATCCGCCGAATAAAGCGCCGGCAAATGAACCGACACCATCACCGAGCAGGGTCCTATGAAGGCCGGGTTCTTCAAGCAGGTCGCGCTCAATGATGCTCGAAAGGTTCTTGTGGTCAGCAATATGCTCAGCAAAAACAACGAAAGCAACGGGGATATAGGCAACAGCGATGGTAGCGATGTACTTGCCGTCAATTTCTGCAAGTCCTTTGAATGCTGTAAGGAAGGTGAAGTCGGGAACCCACTTCATATTCTGGAAGAGAGCGAAGTTGATAACCTGAAGAGCCTCGTTTCCGGTAGCGTAACCGATGAGGGTGAAGATGGTAGCAACCACATATCCTGCAAGAATACCGATAATGAAGGGGATAAGCTTAATCATCTTCTTGCCGAAAACGGAGCAGATCATTACGGTGATCATAGTAACAAGAGCGCAAATCAAGCAGACCCATACGTGGGTGTTCATTACAAAAGCACCGGCACCTGCATCGTATGCGCCTGCGAGCGAGTCGCTGACAGCATTTCCTGCAAGTGAAAGACCGATAATAGCGACTGTGGGTCCGATAACAACGGCCGGCATAAGCTTGTTGATCCAGCCTACGCCTGCAAACTTAACAACGAGGGCGATGATTACATAAACGAGTCCCGCAAAGGCAGCGCCGATGATGATGCCTGCGTAACCGGCGGCAACCGATGCGGCGCCTGCGAAGGCAGCGAACATAGAACCGAGGAAAGCAAAGGACGAGCCAAGGAAAACGGGGCTCTTAAATTTTGTGAAGAGCTGATAGACCAAAGTGCCGACACCGGCGCCGAAGAGGGCGGCGGACTGCGACATACCGTTTCCTACGATAGAGGGAACCGCAATGGTAGCCGCAAGGATAGCAAGCAACTGCTGGAATGCGAAGACAATTAGTTGCCCAAACTTAGGCTTGTCTTCTACGTTGTAGACCAATTTCATTTTTACTCCTCCGTGATTTTAATATTGTTAAAAGGGGTGGGTACCTTAATAACCAAAAAACACCTTGCCATATACGGCAAGGTGTTAGAAAACATGGGTCGAAACTTAAACGAGCAACCTTGCCAGTAACTTTTTACTGTTCTGTTAGTTGTGTTATCGTAATCGAAAAATTTGAAAACTTTTGAATGTTCAATCTGTCTGTGATTATATCACGATTGTCGAAAATTGTAAAGGAGAATTTGCTGATTATTTTGATAAGGGCAGAATTCCCATTGCGGCAAGCTCGTCATCGGTGACGGGATTCTTTGCCTTATGATTTGAAAGTTGAGATTTGACCTCACTAAGTGTAGAGTTTATCTGCTTAATACGGTCGTTGAAAGATCTTACTGATCTCTCGAGATCGGAGCGGATAGAGGTGAGGTCCTCAACCGTGTTTTCGATCTGTTCTGCAGTAAATCCTGCTGAGCGGTCGGCAGTCTTAATGATATCGCGAGCATTATCCGAAGCAGTATCGACGATCTGCTTTGCATCAGCCTTAGCCTCAACATAGACATTGCCGATCTTCTCGTGCAGGTTCTTGTTTCGGTCGACTTCGCTTTGAAGTTCCTGCGCCATTGCAGTAAGCTCGGCAATTGCCCCTTCACATTCGGCCAGTTTACCTTCGAGGGCAAGATTGATCTCGACCGCCTGCTTATACTGCTCCTTAAGTTCAGAGAGCTGCTCGGTCATTTGTGCTATTCTATTTTCGTCTTCTTCAGCCTTTGCGGTGTACTCAGCCTGATATTCTTCGATATAGTTGAGCACGCTTGACTTCCTGAATCCAAACAAGGATTTCTTAAACCTTCCGTTTGCGGACATAATGAACCTCCAATACGGATTTTCTTATTTTACATTATAACAATATACAAAACATAATGCAACAAAAATATTCATTGTTCTATGATCGCGATGTTGAACATAGTTTATATCGAGGAGGGACAAGATGTCTGCTTTCTGTGATATGCTGTACGCCTTTAATGATCCCGTTTTGTATGCGCTTAAAAACGTGCCAGCTCCTGTTCAGGATAGGACTCAAGAAATTCGGCTCAGGGTAGGTCTAGCGCTGGTGTTAACCGTCGACAACAAAACGGCATTTGTCAAACGCGACGGTGCTATTTCAAATCGCCCCGACGGCAATAGCTACATAGTTACATATGATGATATTCTGCAGACGGTCTCGCGTCTTTGTGATGGCTCCATTTATTCCTATGAAGGTCAGCTGCGCAACGGTTACCTGTCGCTGAAAAACGGTTGCAGAGCAGGTATAAGCGGTTGCTTCAGCGATTTTCAAAATGGAAATTTGAGATGCTACACATCGGTAAACATACGAATTGCCAATCAGGTCAAATTTTGTTCAAAGCCTATCATAGATGCCGTTGGACAAGGTCCGCACAATATACTTTTGGTTGGCCCTCCCGGTTCAAGCAAGACAACTATGCTCAGGGATCTTGTAAGACAATATTCATATTGCGGATTCAGGGTCTCGGTGGCCGACGAGCGCGGAGAGATAGCAGCGATGAATCAGGGTGGGTCAGCCTTTGACCTTGGACACAACGTCGACGTTATGACCGATATAAACAAAGCCTTTGCCGTTCAGGCGTTGCTTAAATATTTTAATCCACAGATAATTGCCTTTGACGAACTTTCAGACGATGCAGATACCTTGAAAGCCTGTATGTCGAGCGGCGTTAGGTTTATAACAACCTTACACTCCGATTCAATTACAAACGCAATTTCGAGATTGAATACTCTCAAAATTGATATCTGCTTATTTGACGTGTTGGTTTTACTTGACTCAGAAAAATTAGGTCAGGTCAAAGAACTGTGTTTTACGGGAGATAGGTATGAAATGGATAGGAATATTGATGATATCGTCGGTACCTGCGATCATCGGTTGGCTCAAATACAGCCAGATGCAAAGGTCTCTTGACCTGCTTGACCGATTGATCTCGATGGTTCAGTCGGTCTACCGCCAGATAAGGTTCAAGAAGGAGCCGTTGCGCTCAATTCTTAAAGCAATATCTGTTGACGAGACCTTTTCTTTTTCTGCTGATAACGATGATCTTGTTTCGGGATTTGTTGAAAATCTCAGGACCCTCGATCTGCCAGCAAAAGCGGTTGAATGTGTGGAAGGAAGCTTTGAACGGTTGCAGGTGATAGATTCCGATTCAGCTTGTGAGGAGCTGTCGCTATGCCTTGACCGTCTGACTCAAATAAGGGACGAGTTTAGTGTTACGGTCAAGACGAAGTCGGGTATGTATATGAAATTAGGCCTGCTTGCCGCCGCCTTTGTCGCGGTCATTATGATATAGGTGATTGATATGGATGTGGATTTTATCTTCAAAATTGCGGCGATAGGTATCATCGTGGCGGTGTTTAATCAGTTGCTCATACGCTCGGGCAGAGAGGATCAGGCTATGATGACGACCATTGCAGGACTTGTGGTTGTTCTTATGATGATAGTCAGCGAGATAAGCGAACTCTTCGACGCGGTCAAGTCGCTGTTTGACCTATGAATATAATAACCGTTTCAGCCGTGTGCATCATTGTTGCCGTAGTGGCCACAGTCTTCAAGCAACACAACAAGGAATATGCCTTGTTTCTTTCGATAGTTACTTCGGTAGTTATACTTTATATAGCCCTGAGGACGCTTGTTCCCGTGATGGACGATATGAAGAATGCAGTGTCATCAAATGCCGATATTGAGAAATATCTGTCGGTTATGCTCAAAGGCTTGGGAATATGCTACATAGGTAGCTTTGCTTCGGATATCTGTAATGATTGCTCAGACAAGTCCTTGGCGGACAAGGTCGAACTGGCCGCAAAAGTTAGTATCGCGACTCTCTATGTGCCGATTTTGCTTGATCTGTTGGAAATCGCGACACAAATGATAAAGGCATAACTTATGAAAAGAGTAATTGTGGCTATGGTTACGCTTGCGGTCATCGGGCTATCCTTTTTCAGCGTCTCTGCAACCACTCAGGATGAGGAGATCCAATCTGTATACGATGAATTTGAAGTGGAAAACATAGAAGAGGCAACTCCTGACCAAGTGATAAGCATTTTCAAGGAGTTTAACATATCTCCTAAACAGCCGCTTGGCGATGACGGGCTTGGCATACTCGATATAATCTCTTCGGTGTTTACCGACTTGATATCTGAATATACAATGCCTATTCGTTCGCTTGGATATCTGATGGTGATAGGATTGTTTACCATCGTAATGTCAAATGTGATAAAAACAGGCGGCTGGGCTCAGGATGTATTCGATGTGATAACCTTGTCATCCTGCGCAATGATCTTGATCAGCCCGATGAGCTGCCTTTTTGAACAGGTTTCGGAGTCGTTATCCGCTTGTACTGTTTTTATAAACTCGTTTATACCTGTCTTTGCAGGACTTTTGATTGCGTCAGGTTTTACCGCCGTTTCGGGTACATATTCGGTCATAATGGTTGCCTATTCAGATGCTTTTGCGGCAATCAACAGCGGTGTGTTTTTACCTTGTTGTAATATGTTGTTGGCCTCAACGGTATGCACGGCGCTTGCAAAGGTTCCGTTCTCCCTTGCAGGCGGAGTTAAAAAGATGATTATTACCTTGCTATCGGTGTTGACTACTGTGCTGACAGGCATAATCGGGCTTCAAACAAGGCTCAGCAGTATCGGTGATAACCTTGCGATAAAGGCGGCAAAATCGGCCTTGGGCTCGTTTGTACCCGTTGTTGGCGGCGCTTGGGGAGATTCGCTTTCGGTTATACTCGGCAGCATTGACCTCGTAAGATCTTCGGTTGGCATTTACGCAGTAATAACCATATCCTTAATTTTTCTTCCGCCCCTTATTAAACTTTTGCTATGGCAGTTGGTCGTGTGGGCGGCTCGATCGATTTTTGAAATTACACAAAGGAAAGCGGTGGTTGACCTGTTTAATTCAGTAAGCGGATTGTTGACCGTGCTGATAGTTATACTGTTATGCTCTTTGTTACTTATAGTAATGTCAACTCTTACTGTGTTATCTTTGGAAAACAGGTTATGAGTGGGTGGCAGAATGCTGTAAGCGCGCTGTGTATAGTTTCGGTCATTGGTGCGGCAGTGCAACTTCTTTTGCCGAGCAACTCGCTTGGCAAGAATATGAAAACGGTTATAAACCTCGTGATCGTTGCATCTTTGATAGGCTCAATAATGTCACTGTTGGGTGAAACTCCAAAAGTGCCTGAATTTAGCGGTAATTATGACAGTCAGCAGGCGGAATCCTACCTCACTAACAGGGTTGTCAACTCGCTTACCGAGGAAACCGAAAGTACCATCCTTGATACCCTGCAACAATTTGGAATAAAGAATGGACAAATCAGCATAGAATTTAACAAAGGCAAATACGGCAACGTGACCTTGAAACATATATCGGTTTATATACCAAAGGAGCACGCCACTGATACTCAAATGATTAAAAATCTATTGTTGAAGAGATTTGACGTATTTTGCGATGTTGCCGTTGCGGAGGATGAAGATGAAGAGGCTGAGTGAAATTATCAACAAGAAAAATTCGGGCAAGGTGCTGTTTTTTCTTGCAATAACAGGCATAGCCTTGATCTACCTGTCGACCTTTATGGGTAAGGGTGACAAGAACGAAATTAAAGTAGATACAGATGAGCAATATGTTGAGCAACTTGAGGATAGGCTCGCATCGGTGGTCGAGGGGATAACGGGCGAGAAGAAGGTTCAGGTGCTTGTAAGCCTCGAAAGCTCAAAAGAGACGGTCTACGCCGACCTTGTTGATGAATCTAATGACAAGTCTAACGACTACGAAGGCGACGCAACAAAGAAAACCCAAGAAAAAAGCGACACCAAGCAAAGCCTTATCCTCGTTGAAGACAAGGACGGCGGACAGCAGGCGCTTGTTATAACGACCATTGCACCGACGGTCAGGGGAGTGGTCGTCGTTTCTTCTCAGGCAGAGAATGAATTGGTCAAGGAACGCATTGTGACTGCGGTCACAACGGCTTTGAATATACCATCTAAAAAAGTATGTGTTGTTGGGGGTTATCAAGGATGAAAACTAACGGAAAGAAATTCTTTGCAAAAAAGCAGATCGTAACGTCCGTTTTGGTGCTGATATTGGCGGCCGCAATATATATTAACTGGAAATATACCGACCCCAATAATCAGCTGCTATCCGACGCGACATCATCTTCAAACAAGACCGGTCAAGCAGAATACGTAGCAACCGACAAGGTGACTATCGACACCGATTATTTTAAGAAGGCCAGAAACGAGAGAACAAAAGCCTATGAGGACGCGATTGCAGAGTTTGAGGAGATCGAGAAAAGCGCAAAGGCGAGCGACGAGGACAAGGCGCTTGCATACAAATCGCACATTGAACTTGTCGAGCGACAGAGCAAACAGTCTGATATCGAGTCGCTCATAAAGGCCAAAGGCTTTGACGAGTGTGTTGTGGTCTTGTCCGAAAACAACGCAAGCATCGTGGTCTATGCAAAGGAGTTGTCAAACTCAGAAATTTTGCAGATTCAGGATGTTGTTACATCAAATTACAAGGTCGATCTTGAAAATATTAAAATAATAAACATAAAATAGGTTGTGAAGTCGGAATTTATGTGTTATAATAATAATATCACAAAGGAGGTAATACCAATGAACATAAATAAACATACCGAACAGAGTGTTGTTTTGTCCGATGAGGTCATTGCTAAGATAGTGTCATTGGCAGCCTTGGATGTTGACGGAGTTTGCGCTATGGTCGATACACCCGATATCAAGAAGATGCTTCGCCCCGGCTCTACCAAATCTGTCCACGTCAAAACCGGTGACGGCTCTTTGATCATCGACCTTTATATCAAGCTGAATATGGGGGTAAAGATCGCCTCCGTTTGCGAGAAGGTTCAGCAATCAGTCAAGAAATCGGTGCAGAATATGACTAACTCTGCGGTAACTCAGGTCAACGTTCACGTCGTCGATATCGATATTCCCAAGACGGTTGAATAGAATATTGCATATTGCTGTGTCCGACGGATGAAAAAATCTGTCGGACATATTTAATTTATATTGAAATTATTATAAATATGTTATATTATATAAAGTGTATATATACGGTAGGAGGTTGAATATATGCTATCAAGAT
>JAZQID010000039.1:0-13367 GCA_045540915.1 Acutalibacteraceae bacterium | reverse complement strand
ACCCATACGCACCGTTACACTATTCTTACCCATATAAAACCCTCTTTTGTCCGTTGACAAAAGAGGGTTCTTTTCAATGAAATTTGCCCTTTCGAGCAAGTGATATAACTGTAGCTATGAAATATTTCATAAGCTGCTTTCCATTATCATATCCCTACAAGACTAATCTATCTCTTCGTAACTACAATACCATCCGTCATCCCAGATTTGATACACTCTGATATCGTACTCTCCCCTATCCGTAACACAAACAAAGTCCATATAATGAGTCTGCAACTCAGCCTTTTTGTCCTCCAAGGGCATTTTATTTTCTGACTCAAGAGAAATTAAAGTGCCGTAGTTGTCAATGAAATCATCGTCTGACAACAAATATTTCTTGCACTCTTCTATAAAGCCTTGCCTTGTTGCGTTGTTTACCATTCTTGATGCATAAGGATACCCAATAGCAAAAACTGTCCAGCAAGCAATAACCACCGCAGATATTATAGCAACAATAATCCAAACACGTTTCTTGCCCACTATTAAAAACACTCCTCACAAACAAAATCAGCTAATATAACTATGCCACCGACAATGTCGGTGGCATTTTATTACGACTGAAGGACCTCTTCCCACAAGCCCTCAAAATAGGCTCGGGTGTCCTTATCCATATCGTGAAAATATTCAGTGCGCGGACGGTCCTTCTCGGCGGGATAGAGTATCTCGTTCTGGTAGAACAAATAGTCAGGGTCATCGCGTACCGACATATTAGGAGTTGCGTAGCAGATGTACTCGGCGTTTGCCTTGGCAACCTCGGGCTCAAGCAGGAAGTTGATAAACATCATCGCGGCATCATAGTTTCCGCAACCCTTAGGAACACAGATGGAGTCGACAAATTCATTTACTCCCTCTTTAGGATAAACAAAGGCAAGATCCTCATTCTCCTCAGCCATTGTCAGATAATCCCCCGCATAGTAAGGTGCAATTGCGGCCGAGCCGCTTTCCATCTTGTTAAAGACCTCGTCCATAACGCGACCCTGCAGTATCTTGTTCTGTTCCTTGAGCTTATTAGCGGCGGCATCCCACTCGGCCTTATCCTTGGTATTAAGGTCAATTCCAAGGTAAAGCTGAGCAATGGCAAAGGCATCGCGCGAATTATTAAAGGTCAATATCTGATCATTATACTTCTTATCCCACATAACGCCCCAGCTGTCAGGCTTTTCGGTTACAACTGTGGTGTTATAGATAAGTCCGACCATTCCGATAGAAAACGGAACGGTGTACTTCTCTTCAGGGTCGAAGTACATTTTTGTATAGGTCTTATCAATATTAGAGTAATTGGAAAGCTTCGAATAGTCGATCTCAGCAAGTCTGCCTTCGTTGACAAGGCGCTCGATCATATAGTCGGACGGAATGATGATATCATAGGATACCGCACCGCTTTTCAGCTTAGCGTACATAGTTTCGTTGCTGTCAAACATACTGTAATTTACATTTATGCCTGTAAGCTTCTCAAATGCCGCTATAACGTCCAAAGAGCCCTCACTGCCATCGGATATGTACTCACCCCAGTTAAAGACGTTCAGGGTGGTTCCTGCTAGCTCCTGAGTGTATTCACCCTTAAGGTCCTTGACGGTGTCGTTAGAAGTCGAACAACCTGTCAGGAACAACATTGAAAGTGTCAATACAAAGACCAAAACTACTGAGAAAAACTTTTTCAATGGGAGACCTCCTTTTGAGTTCTGTCATCGGATTTGCTCTGAGCAATATTGATGATTATCAAGAGAATAAGAACGACGAGGAAAATTATACTGGAAAGTGCATACTTGTCGGGTTTGACCGATTTCTTGACGGCTGAATAGATGACGATAGGCAGTGTCTGGAATTCAGGTCCGCTTGTAAAGTAGCTGATGACAAAGTCATCGAGCGAGAGTGTAAATGACATAATAAAACCGGTCAAAATTCCCGATGAAATCGACGGAAGCACGACCTTGAAGAATGACTGCAACGGTGTACAACCAAGATCCTCAGCCGCCTCAGCCAAATGCTTATCGGTCTGGTGAAGCTTCGGAAGGACGTTTAGGATTACGTAAGGCAGGTTGAAGGTAATATGCGCGATCAGCAGGGTCCAGAAATTAAGCTTATTCTGCGCCCCCATAAGTCCGAGCACGAACACGAAGAGCAGCATCATCGAAACGCCCGTTACGATATCGGGGTTCATCATCGGGATATTGGTAACCGCCATAACCGATGAGCGCAGGAATTTCGACCTCATATTGAAGATACCGACTGCAGCGATCGTACCGAGCAGGGTTGCAATGACCGCCGATACAACTGCAAGAATGAGGGTGTTTTTTACCGATTCGATGGTTGCGCTGTCGTTAAGAAGCTCGGCGTACCATTTGAACGAAAAGCCCTGCATAACCGAGGTGCTTCTACCCGAGTTGAAGGAGAATATAACCATAACGGCAAGAGGTGCGTACAAAAAGGCCATAATAACGCCTGTTAAAACTCTACCTAAGTGCTTCATACGACAATCTCACCGCCTTCACTGTCAGAAAAGCGATTCATAATCGCAGTGCATATCAATATCAGTATCATCAGCACAAGCGACAAGGAAGCGCCGAGGTTATAGTTAGCCGATTCCATAAACTGCCGCTCGATCGCATTACCGATCATCATATACTTACCTTCGCCGAGCTTCTGAGAAATATAGAAGGTGCTGATAGAGGGCACGAAGACCATAATAATTCCCGAAACGACTCCCGGCAGACTCATCGGCAGAATAACCCTGCGCAGCTTGTTCCACGCATTTGCACCGAGATCATCGGCTGCCTCGATAAGCGGGCCTTCGATCTTGACCATAATGTTATATATCGGCAGAATCATATAGGGCAGATAGTTGTAGATCATACCGAGAATAACCGCAAAGGGAGTGCCGAGCATCTTGATAGGGCCAACGCCGAACATACCCAAAAGGCTGTTAATAATGCCCTTATTATCAAGAATGGTTATCCAGGAATATGTGCGGATAAGCAGATTCATCCACATCGGCAGCATAATCAGAAGCATCATCATACGCTGCGAAGACGCCTTCATCTGCGACATAAAATAGGCAAACGGGTATGCTAAAAGCAGACACACTACTGTTGCAATAAACGAAAAAACGATCGACAACAGGAATGTATCCTTATATGTTCCTAACTCGACGATGTTCTGTAATGTGAAATTGCCGTTAGCATCGGTAAATGCGTAATAGGCCACAACTGCCAGCGGAACAACGATAAATATGGCTGACCACACGAGGTAGGGTGCGTTCAGCAATTTTTTACCGAGAGAATTGTTCAACTTACGCGTCCTCCTCGTCAGAAAGATGGTCCATCTCATCACTAAAGGTACTGTAATCGCCGAATTTACCGGAGTATTCGGACTTCTTCATAATATGTATCTCGTCCGGCTTGACACAAAGGCCGATCTTCTGTCCGACCTCAGCGCTGTCGGTGGTCTGGATCATCCACTTAAAGCCCGACACATCAACGATTATCTCGTAGTGTACACCCTTGAAGGTGATGGCGGTGACGACACCGCGGATCATTCCATCATCCTCGGGGACGATATCGACGTCCTCAGGACGAATAACAACGTCGACCGCTTCATTCGGTGCAAAGCCCTTGTCAACGCACTCAAATTTAGTTTTGTCGATCTCAACAACACCGTCGCTGAGCATAATACCGTCGAGTATATTACTCTCACCGATAAAGTCGGCGACGAAAGCGTTCTGCGGCTCGTTGTAAATATCAAGCGGAGAGCCTATCTGCTGGATCTTACCGTTGTCCATAACAACGACGACATCCGACATCGAGAGAGCCTCCTCCTGATCGTGAGTTACGAAAATGAAGGTTATGCCCATACGCTTTTGTATGCTCTTTAATTCATTCTGCATATCCTTGCGAAGCTTGAGGTCAAGGGCACCGAGAGGCTCATCAAGAAGAAGCACCTTCGGATTGTTGACCAAGGCGCGAGCGATGGCAACACGCTGCTGCTGACCGCCCGAAAGGGACTGCACCTTACGGGCACCGAAACCCTTGAGGTTGACTATCTCAAGCATACGCTCAACACGCTGATTTATCTCATCCTTAGGAGTCTTGCTAACGCGAAGACCGAAGGCGATATTCTCAAATACATTTAGGTGCGGGAAAAGCGCATAGCGTTGGAATATAGTGTTGACCTGACGCTTGTAGGCAGGCAGATCAGTAATATTCTCGCCGTCAAAGACAAGCTCACCTTCGTCGGGCTGAGTAAATCCGCCGATGATACGAAGGGTGGTCGTTTTACCGCATCCCGAAGGGCCGAGCAGGGTCACAAATTCTCCGTCCTTGATAGAAAGATCGATATTTCGCAGTATTTGCTCTCCGTCAAAGGATTTGCTAATATTTTTCAGCTCAATTATGTTATTTTCAGCCATAATGCAACCCCTTTCCTTGTCCTTAAACTTAATATATCTATGATTATATAAAAAACAATTATGCATTGTTAATAATAATCCAAAACCGCGAAAAATCAAGAGTTTTTTATAAATTTCAGCAAATTTATTACAAAATCCGACGGTCAAACTCTGTTTTCTTTGATTTGCTCGTAATTATTTTGAATTATTCGGTTTTACTTTGCTTTTTTCTAAATTGTCAAAATAGGCGATTTTTGTACAAAATACACAAATAATCAGGCATTTTAGGCATAAAATAAGCCGAGGCTTTCGCCTCGGCTCGTTGATGTTATTTTGTGATTATTCCTCGACAGGAGCAACCTCTTCCTCAACCTCGGCCTGAGGCTCGATGAGAGCCTTCATAGAAAGGCTGATGCGAGTCTTCTTGCCGTCGTTGACGATGTCAGTGATCTTGGCCTGAACGGTGTCGCCGATCTTAAGAACATCCTGCGGCTTCTCGATGCGATGGTCAGCGATCTGAGAAACGTGGATGAGGCCCTCGATACCGTCAATGATACGGGCAAATGCGCCGTAATCGGTCATGCTGACGATGGTTACGTCAACAACAGAACCAACCTCGTAGTTCTTAGCGAAGATCTCGGAGGGGTTGTCCTCGGCCTTCTTATAGCCAAGAGAAACTCTGCCCTTCTCGGCGTCAACGCTCTTTACAAATACCTCGATGGTATCGCCGACGTTAACCACCTCGGAAGGATGCTTAATGCGATTCCAGGAAAGCTCGGAGATATGTACCATACCGCGAACACCGCCAAGGTCGACAAATGCACCGTAGGTGGTAAGAGCAACAACGGTACCGCTCATAGTCTGACCGGCTTCAACAGTCTCAAAGAACTTGGCTTCATTAGCCTTTCTCTCCTCACGGAGAACGGAGCGGATGGAACCAACAGCTCTGCGGCCGCGGTTTATCTCGATAACACGGAAGCGAACGTCGGTGCCCTTCATAGACTCAAGAGAGTCAACGCGGGTAGCGGTAGCCTGAGAAGCGGGAACGAAGATGCGAACTCCGTTGCAGAATACAACAACGCCGCCCTTGTTGATCTCGGTTACCTTGCCCTCGAGGATCTCGCCGCTTTCCTTAGCCTCGACGATCTTGTCCCAGCCGGCGATAGCGTCATATCTACGCTTAGAAAGGGTGATGGTTCCCTCTTGGTCGTTGGTTCTCATAACGATAAGGTCAAGTACGTCACCGACATTGACTTCTTTGGTCAGATCAATGTTAGCGTCGTTAGAATACTCGCGGTAAGGAACGAAACCGGTCTGCTTTCTGCCGATGTCTACCTGAATCTCGGTAGAATTAACAGCCAAAACAGTACCCTTAACCTTCTGATCCGTATTCAAACTGCTAAGAGAAGCTTCAAGCGCCTCTTCAAAGGTCATCTCATCGAATGATTTGACAACAGGTTCCTCCATCTCAATATTTTCCATAGTGTTTTCCATTTCTGACATAGCAATCAGAACCTCCTTTATAATCTCGGAAGGCGTACTCGCCCCCGCAGTTATACCAATCTTGCCCGCGCCCCTGATCATTTCCTTTGAAAGCTCAGCAGCCGTTTCGATAAGATATGTACGTTCGCAATTCGCAACACAGATATCCCGCAACTTTGCTGTATTAGAGCTATGCCTTCCTCCTATTACGAGGACGACATCACAGTCAACAGATAATCTCTCGGCTTCCTGCTGACGAAGAGAGGTAGCTTTGCATATTGTATCAAAAATTTTCGCGTTTGTACATACCTTTTTTAAGATTTTTTGGCATTTTTTCCATTTTGACGAATTATATGTGGTTTGGCATACCGCAGTTATCGATTTTTGCCGTATGTTTTCATCCTGTTCGAGCAATTTTTCAAGGTTAGCTTCATCCTCATAAACATAACAAGGGCCTGTCGCTCTGCCCGCTATTCCCTGCACCTCGGGATGATCGGGATCGCCCGCGATAAGAATGAGGTCGCCGTTGTTTGATGCTTCTTCAACGATGCGGTGTATGTTGGCAACATAGGGACAGGTTGCATCCTCTACCCTACCCGTTGAACAGACAAGGTCGTAGACTTCTCTGGAGACACCGTGAGAGCGTATGACCATAACCTCACCGTCCTTGCGGTCAGTGGGGTCAGCCGCAATTCTGACACCTTTACGCTCAAGCTGAGCAACCTTTTGCGGATTGTGGATGATGGGGCCGAGGGTACACACCCTCTCCCCTTGTTCGACGAGTTCTTCAACCATCCTTACCGCTCTGCCGACACCAAAACAAAAGCCTGCGCTTTTTGCAACTATGATCTCAGCCATAAATCATATCTCCTTAAAACTTTGTGCATTACCAGCGGCGGCACCTGTCGAAAATGCAATCTGCAGATTAAATCCGCCGGTATAGCCGTCAACATCCAGCACCTCGCCTGCGAAATAGAGTCCCCCGCAGAGCTTGGACTCCATAGTTTTCGGATCGATCTCGCGAACGGACACTCCGCCTCTTGTAATAATTGCTTCGTCGATAGGGCGAAAGCCCTTGACGGTCATACTAAACCGCTTAATACTATTGATAAGGGCGGTCCTCATTGACTTTGACATCTGATTGACCCGAACGGTTGGATCCAATTTTGCGGCGCTGATAATGATGTTTATCATACGCTTCGGAAGCAGTTCGTCAAGCGCGTTTTGAAGTTCCCTGTTAGAGTATTTCTCAAAGTCGCGAAGAACCCTCGCGTCCAACTGCTCGAATGTCAGAGCAGGCTTAAGGTCAAGCTCGACCGACACCCCATCGATGTCGTCGATATGGGCAGATGCGCTCAAAACTATGGGGCCGCTGATACCGAAATGGGTAAAAAGCATCTCGCCGAAATCCTCATAAATAGCCTTGCAGCCTTTAACAAGACGCAGGGTAACGTTTCGCAAAGAAAGGCCCATCAGATCCTTGCAAAAACCTTCCTCTATTTCAAGCGGAATCAGAGAAGGCTGCAAAGGTGTGACCGTGTGACCGACACTTCGCGCAAAGCGATATCCGTCACCGTCCGATCCGGTAGCCGAATATGACATACCGCCGGTAGCTACGATAACGCTGTCCGCGGCAATATATTCACCGCTATCAAGGCGAACACCAACAACGCGTCCGTCTTCAACCGCGAGCTCAGTTGCACGCTTACCGAACAGAAAGCGGCATCCCTTGCAGGCGCGGTAGAGCGCATCGACCACGTCAACCGCCCTATCCGAGCAAGGAAAAACGCGGTTTCCCCTCTCGATCTTCAGCGGCACACCCTGTGCCTCGACGTAGTCCATAATATCCTGCACGCCAAACGACCTCAACGCGCTGAACATAAACTTAGGATTACGCGGAACATTATCAAGAAACTCATTGAAATCGCAGGCATTAGTCAGGTTACAACGGCCTTTACCCGTTATCATAACCTTTCTCGCAACACGAGGGTTACGTTCGATTACAGTGACCGAATTTCCGTTGTCCCGTGCTTTTGCGGCGGCAAGCAAGCCTGCTGCTCCGCCACCGATAATTACGACCTTCATACAAAACTCCAAAATTAAGTTTTATTATATGAGATATAATATCACATTTGTGTTTCCTTTTCAATTACCTAATCCCCAAATATTTTAACAGTATCTGCTGTGTCGGGAATTGTTTTGCCGTTTTGGATGATATTGGTATATGAATCGGGGACGTTGCCCACTATGACCGTTTCGGAGACCACGTATTCAGATATAACGTTGTCAGAGTCACTTCCACCGGGAAATATGTAGTTGACGTCTACGTCGACCTTCAAAACTATTCTATGTATCGTCTGGTTTATACCCTGCGCCTCGAAACTGCTGACAAATTGCACTTCGGGATATTGGGATATTTCCGCAAAAAATTTCATAAAAGGCCCAAGGCAGTTGAAATAGCTGATTCCAGACAGGGTCCCGAGAGTAACACTAAAATCAACTGTACCCTGAGCATTATCAACAAAGTGGTCGACAAATTTTAATTTCAGATCATTTAACGCTGTATTGTTGACCGAAATGCTTTTGACATCGCCATCCGACCCATACCGAACGGTTGAAAAATCAAGTGTCACATCGCGCTTGCTGAATGCGTACTCAAAGGAATCGTTTATCGCCTGAGTCATTGATAGCTTTGCTTGTGATCTTGCGCAGGCCAGCAGCATCGGACGCCATTGAAGATCGAAAAGTATTATAAAGCCTACAAGTAGGACAACAATGAGCCTGAAAATTGCTATGTATTTTGGTTTTGGGTAGTGTTTCATAGGATCACCACTACCACTCTATTCGTGATAATAAAAAATGACAAAGAGGTGCCGTCAAACGACACCTCTTTTATGGTTATTTTACTACTATATTGACAAGCTTTCCGCGAATGTAAAGTTCCTTGACGATAGTCTTGCCCTCAAGCTGAGAAGCGATCTTCTCATCTGCTTTAGCGGCCGCAAGGACATCTTCCTGCGCGGCATCGACCGCAACTATCATCTTGGTACGCACCTTGCCGTTGACCTGAACAACGATCTCAACGCTCGAATCAACGCATTTAGCCTCATCATACTCGGGCCACTTCTGGTCGTTGATGGTACCTCCAAAGCCGTTAAGCTCCCACATTTCCTCGCAGATATGCGGTGCAAATGGGCTGAGCAAGAGAATGAAGGTCTTGAGCTCGGCCACAGTCAAAGGCTGATTGCCGCATTCATTGAGCAGAGCCATAAGGGCGGCGATGGCGGTGTTAAACTTCATCTCGTCGATGTCGGAGGTGACCTTCTTGATAGTCTTGTGGAAGGCCGACTCAAGCTTGGAACTGTACTCGTCCGACTTAACCAAGTTATCCTGAAGCGACCATACGCGCTCAAGGAAGCGGCGGCAACCCTTAATAGAATTAGAACTCCAAGGAGCCGACTTCTCAAAGTCACCGATGAACATCTCATACAGACGCATAGTATCGGCGCCGTACTCGTTGACGATATCGTCGGGGTTGACGACGTTGCCGCGCGACTTAGACATCTTTTCGCCGTTTTCACCGAGGATCATACCGTGGCTCGTGCGCTTAGCATAAGGCTCGGGATTGGGCACTACGCCGATATCGTAAAGGAACTTATGCCAGAAGCGGCTGTAAAGCAGATGGAGTGTAGTGTGCTCCATACCGCCGTTGTACCAGTCGAGCTGCTGCCAATACTCCATAGCCTCTTTCGATGCAAAAGAATCAGGATTAGTGGGGTCGCAGTAACGCAGGAAGTACCAGGACGAGCCTGCCCACTGCGGCATAGTATCGGTCTCTCTCTTAGCGTCGGCACCGCACTTGGGACACTTGACATTGACCCACTCGTCGATATTGGCAAGCGGCGATTCACCGTTATCGGTAGGCTCATAGGAGTCGACCATCGGCAGAGTTACTGGCAATTCCTTTTCATCAACGGGGACAAATCCGCAACAGTCACAATGAATGATCGGAATGGGCTCGCCCCAATAACGCTGACGGGAAAATATCCAGTCGCGAAGCTTATAATTGGTCTTGCTCTCGCCTATTCCCTCTTTTGCGAGGTAATCAATGATAGCCTTTTTAGCCTCCTCGACGCTCAAGCCGTTAAGGAATCCCGAATTGACCATAACGCCGGTATCACAATCGGTAAAGGCGGCCTCTTGAACGTTGCCACCCTGAACTACCTCGATGATAGGCAGGTCAAACTTCTTTGCAAATTCCCAGTCGCGAGTATCGTGGGCAGGAACCGCCATAATGGCACCCGTTCCGTAGGAAACGAGCACGTAATCGGAGACGAATATCGGGATTTCCGTATTAGTCAAGGGGTTGATAGCCGCAAAGCCCTCGATACGAACACCCGTCTTATCCTTGGCCATTTCTGTGCGCTCGAAGTCGGACTTCTTGGCCGCCTCAGCCTGATAGGCGTGAATGGCGTCTATGTTAGTAATCTTGTCAGCGGCTGTTTCCAAAATAGGATGCTCGGGAGAAATAACCATATAAGTAGCGCCGAAAAGGGTGTCGGGTCTGGTAGTGTAGACGACCAATTCCTCACCGAAGGTGGTCTTAAACTTGACCTGCGCACCTGTCGACTTGCCGATCCAGTTACGCTGCTGGATCTTGACACGCTCAATATAATCAACACTGTCCAGGTCCTTGAGCAAACGCTCGGCATAAGCGGTGATCTTAAGCATCCACTGGCTCTTGACCTTGTGAACGACCTCACTTGAGCAACGCTCGCAAACGCCGTTGACGACCTCCTCATTTGCAAGAACGCACTTGCAGGAGGTACACCAATTGACCGACATCTCCTTTTTATATGCAAGACCGCGCTTAAACATCTGCAGGAATATCCACTGGGTCCACTTGTAATAGTTGGGATCGGTGGTGTCTATCTCGCGCTGCCAGTCGAAAGAAAAGCCGAGCATCTTCAGCTGCTGCTTAAAATGAGCGATGTTCTGCTTGGTAACTATCTCGGGATGAATGTGATTCTTGATCGCGAAGTTTTCGGTCGGAAGGCCAAAGGCATCCCATCCCATAGGATAAAGGACGTTATAGCCCTGCAAACGCTTCTTGCGGCAAATAATATCGAGAGCAGTATAGGAACGGGGATGACCTACGTGAAGTCCCTGACCGGAAGGGTACGGAAACTCAACAAGGCCGTAGAACTTAGGCTTGGAGCTGTTGTTCTCAGCGTGGAAAACGCCGCTCTCATCCCATTTGTCCTGCCATTTCTTTTCTATCGTGCTAAAATCGTATCTCACTTACTTTTCCTCCCCTTCATCCCCGATGAGCTCTACGAGGTCAACCTGTTCGCCGTCAACCCAAAGTCTTTCGAGGCTATAGGTGTCGCGCGCTTCCTTAGTAAACACGTGAACTACTACACTACCGTAATCAAGCAAGATCCAACCGGTCGCACGGCCTTCGATCGATTTAGGCTCAACACCTGCTTTGGACAGCTTGTCCTCTACCTCCTCCGCAAGTGAACGCACGTGGGTGGTAGAAGTACCGTTTGCAATCAAAAAGTAGTCGGTCAGCACCGTCAACTCAGAGATCTTGGTAGCAAACAGATCGACTGCCTTCTTTTCATTCAGCGCCTCAGCGGCGGTCTTCAAAATATCAATGCTATTCATTGGACACCTCAAACATTTATTTTAACTATACGCTATTATATAACAACCGCAAGCGGTTTTCAATAATCAACTTGAAAATTCATTTAATGCCGCGAGGGTATCGGGGTGTATAGGTATTCCTCTTGCATTCAAACTGTCGCGGCAAAACTCCAACGCACCCTTTACTGCATCGTCAAGATCAGTTCGCGCTCGCCTCCGGTAATCGTCGACATCGCTGTAATTGCGGTCGGCAGACGTGCAGTCAGCGATATAGATTATCTTCTCAAGCAGCGACATTCCGGCTCTCGCGGTGGTATGGTATCGAACCGCGTTGATAATATCAGGGTCATCAATTCCGAACCTGACCTTTATCTCGTTGGCACCCATCATAGCGTGCCACAGATTAGGAGCATTTCGCTCAAACTCGTTCCACTCGATTAAATTTTCGTCGAAATACTCACTCACCCTATCGGCAGGATATTCACGCATTACGTCGTGGACAAGCCCTGCAAGATAGGCTTTATCAGCATCTGCTGAGTGGATCTTCGCAAGTTCGTACGCCATATCGGCAACCGCTAAACTGTGCCTGTATCTTTTCTCCGACAATGTAGACGAAAGATGCTCTTTGATTTGTTCGATCGTCATACCGCTCACCTATACAATCCGTTTTGGCTGATATATTCATTTACCGCATTCGGCAGATGTGCAGAAGCGTCCTCACCCTTGCGTAACATATCGCGAATATCGGACGAAGAAATGACATAAGGCTCTGCCTGTGACAGCAGATATTTCATACCGAGCTTTTCCTGTTCCTTTGCAAACGCCTTCATCTTATCAAGACTGTCATCACGCGCAACGGCGCATATAGTCGCAAGCTGATAAATATCCCTGTATCTGTACCATTGGTCAAAGGTGAGGAACATATCAGTACCGCAGGCAAGATAAAGCTCGGCATCGGGATACATTTCGCGAATTTTATTCAGCGTATCAAAGCTGTAACAGGGCTTTGACTGGGATATCTCAAGGTTGCTGACCTCGACATCCTCATCATCAAAAGCAAGTCTGCACATCTCGAGACGATGCTCAGGCGCAAGAAAATCCCCTCCGACCGACTTATGCACGGGAATATAGGTCGGAATAACGAGGGTCTTATCAGGCTTTACAAGGTCACGAAGAACCCTGAAAAGATGGAGATGCCCATTGTGGACAGGGTTGAACGACCCGCCGAAGATCAAAATTTTCATTTCTTCCTCGATTTCACAAGTACTATCTGCTTGTTATTCTTACTTTCACGGTAAAGTATAAACTTTGAGCCGATGACCTGCACGACATCAGCACCGACAGCGTCGGCAAGCATATCGGCAGTTTCACGGGAATTGGTCGGACAGGTTTCAAGCACTCTGCCCTTGATGAGTTCCCTTGATTCGAGAGCATCATCAACCTGCTTGATAACGGTGTCAATAACACCGCCCTTGCCCACCTGAACGATGGTCTCAAAGCCGTTGGCCATTCCTCTTAACTGTGCTCTTTGTTTACTTGTCAGCATTTTGTATCTCCTAAATAATCCTTAATGATAACTGCAAACTTCCTCAACGCAACGCCTCGATGGCTTATCTTATCCTTCTGCTCGTCGGTCATTTCAGCAAAGCTTAAATCTCCGCAAAGGAAGATGGGGTCATATCCAAAGCCGTTTTTACCACTGATTGATTCAGCAACTTGCCCTTCAATTGTTCCAGTGAAAACTTTAGTTTCTTCATCAGGAATAGCTAATGCAATTGCACAAACAAATCGGCAGCTTCTATTTTCTGCATTT
>JAZQID010000038.1:0-8892 GCA_045540915.1 Acutalibacteraceae bacterium | reverse complement strand
AAGGCGGTCGACGGAGTAACCTTCAACCTCAAGCGCGGAACTACGATGGGCCTTGTCGGTGAGTCGGGTTGCGGTAAGACTACTACCGGACGCGCCATTCTTCGCCTTTCGGGTGAGAAGACGGGCGGTCAGGTGCTCTTCAACGGTCAGGAGGTCTACGACCTTTCCAATGCCGAAATGCGTGCCCTTAGAACCAAGATGCAGATCATCTTTCAGGACCCCTTTTCATCCCTTTCTCCCCGTCTTCCCGTCGGTGAGATAATTGGCGAAGCCGTCCGCGAGCACAACCTTGTACCCAAGGCTGAGTTCAACGACTATATCGATCAGGTTATGGACAACTGCGGACTTCAGCCCTTCCATAAGGAACGCTATCCCCACGAGTTTTCGGGCGGTCAGCGTCAGCGTATCTGTATTGCGCGCGCCTTGGCACTTAACCCCGAGTTTGTGGTATGCGACGAGCCTGTTTCCGCCCTCGATGTGTCCATTCAGGCGCAGATCATCAATCTGCTCAAAGAATTGCAGGAAAAATATGCCCTGACCTACCTGTTTATTTCACACGATCTGTCGGTCGTTGAGCATATCTCCGACTCGGTCGGCGTTATGTATCTGGGCAACCTCGTTGAGTACGGCGATACTAAGGACATCTTCCGCAATCCCTTGCATCCTTATACTAAGGCACTCTTCTCCGCTATCCCCGTGCCTGACCCGTCGGTCAAGATGAACCGCATCGTGCTCGAAGGCTCCATTCCTTCGCCTGCCAATCCGCCCAAGGGTTGCAAATTCCATACCCGTTGCGCACATTGTACCGAACGCTGCAAGACCGAAGCACCGGTCCAGCGCGAGATCGAGCCGGGACATTATGTCGTTTGCCACCTCTACGACGATGTGAAGTTGTAATATGAGCAAGAAGAAATACGACGACGATGACGGCCGTTCAATAGCCGATATGAGCAACGTCGGTCAACCTAACCTGTTCACCTTCCGAAATCCTAAGGATAAGAATGAGCAGGCTCAGACCCCCGACGAAGATCAGTCCGAACGCCCTTGGGAAAAGAAGCCTGAAATGCCTAAGGAGGATCGCCGAGCCTATGTGCTTGCGGCGGTGCTTACGGCATTGGGCGTGGGCGCGGTCTTCCTTGTCGGCCTTGGCCTGATAATATGGCTTTTGACCGTCCTGCTTTAATAAAACTCAATTAAAAACCTCTGACAACCATTATTGTCAGAGGTTTTTCATATCCGACTTAATCAAATCTTAAAGTTTGCTCTATTGTATCTTATAATATTTTGAGTTATCATAGAATCAGCAAAAGGAGGGGTCACGATGTACAACATACTTGTCTGCGACGACGAAAAGGACATCGTCAACGCGCTGAGGATATACCTGACTGCCGAGGGCTACAATGTTCTCGAAGCCTTTAACGGAAGGCAGGCGCTGGACATCATCGAAAGGGAAGAGGTGCATCTGGTGCTTTTGGACATAATGATGCCCGAAATGGACGGCGTTACCGCGATGATGCGGCTTCGCGAAAACTCAAACCTGCCCGTGATACTGCTTACGGCAAAGAGCGAGGACACAGACAAGGTGCTGGGGCTCAACGTCGGCGCAGATGACTATATCACAAAGCCCTTTAATCCCATCGAGGTCATCGCGCGTGTCCGCTCACAGTTGAGACGTTATTTTCATCTTGGCGGAGGAAAAGTGCGACCTAACGACATCGTTATCGGCTCAATCGAGCTTAACGACGAGGCAAAGAGGGTGCTCATTGACGGCGAAGAGGTGACCCTGACCCCCACCGAGTACGACATTCTGCACCTGCTTATGCTGACACCCAACAGGGTGATTTCGCCCAAGGAGATATACCGCAAGGTATGGCACGATGACCCACTCGGAGCAGAAAACACAGTGGCGGTGCATATCCGCCATCTGCGCGAGAAAATTGAAATAAACCCTGCCGAGCCGCGCTACCTGAAGGTAGTGTGGGGCAAGGGATATAAATTGGAGGGTGATGTTAAATGAGGCGTTTTGTGAACAGTTTTGTGACCCGCACCTTTGCCTTCATTCTTGCTGTGTTGGCGGTGCTGACCTTTGCCTTCAGCGGCTATGTAACACTGCTTCTTGCCGATGCCGGAGCCTACCGCGACGGTAAAAGCCTTACCGACTCGGTGCTTCAACACTCGATCTCGGAAAAGAATTATGAAGTTCGGGAGCTTTACAGCGAGTACCTGATAAATATCGAGAGTTACGATGTTCCGTTTGAGGAAACAGGCGAATTTGACGTCTGCTTCGGTGAGAAGAATACCAACTATTTCTTCACAGCCACCGACAAAGACGGCAACCTGCTTTTCAGCAACTACACCGCCGAAAAGCAGGCGTCGTTGACATCCTATTGGCGCATCGTCACCGAGGAGGGTAAGACTCTGCAGATTGCGACCGCAACCTTTGCTACCATAGAGGAGTGCGATGAATATATCGTTAATTTCCGCGAAGACGACAGTGTGCGGGTAAGTTCTGCAGCTAATATGCCCGTTTATTCTGAGTCTGACGGTAGCATTGTCGGCTACACTTGCTCGATTGAATATTATCAGGACGAGTTGACCAACATTGTTGTCAACGGGCATATCCGCTCCGGTCTGGCCGCCGACGACCACATCAAAACCTCTATTAGCATTGCCGAGTGGTTGCTCAGCATTTCCACCGCAGTGCTCTGGATCTGCCCGATAAGCGCAATTTTCTTAATCCTTCTGACCGTATTGCTATGCTTCGGCGCAGGCCGTAAAAACGGCGTCGAGGGCGTGCATCTTACCTGGATAGACAGGGTGCCTGTCGACCTCGTTATTGCAATCGCGACCTTCTTCACGGTTATGTTGTCGGCGTTGGCAATCGATTGCTTTGAGGGGGATTGGCTTTATAGAAGGCATTACTATCAGTGGTTTGAGCTTGCCGTAGGTGCTGTCGCAGTTGCCGCAATTGCCGCAATGGTACTGTGGGTCATCACAGCGATCGCCGCCCGTCTTAAGACGCCGAAATGGTGGCGCAATACCATAATTGCGCAGGTTTTGCGCGCTGTTAATCGATGCTTTAAGGCAATCTTCAAGGGTGTCGTGACCCTTGCCAAGAAACTCCCTCTTTACTGGAAGGCGGCCTTGGCGTTCAGCGGTCTGGCCTTTGTCGAGATCATCGCCTTGGTCTACTGCGCCTCTAATAATTTCAGACCCCTGCCGTTCCTCTGGTTTGTAGAAAAACTACTGCTCGGCCTTGGCCTTATCGCGTTGGTAGTGCTTCTCAGGCGGTTGCAAAAGGGCGCCGAGGAGATATCGAACGGCAACCTCGACTACAAGATCGACAAGACCTATATGCCGCCTGTCCTCAGCGAGCACGCAGAGCGGCTCAACACCATCGGAATGGGGCTTTCTAAGGCGGTTGACGGGCGTATGAAGAGCGAGCGAATGAAGACCGAGCTTATCACTAACGCCTCCCACGACATAAAAACGCCGCTCACTTCAATCGTCAACTACGTCGACCTGCTCAAAGCGGAAAAAATCGAATCACCCACCGCACAGGAGTATATCGCGGTCATCGACCGCCAATCTGCGCGGCTAAAAAAGCTGATAACCGACCTCGTTGAAGCCTCGAAGGCGTCAACCGGCAACCTGACCGCCAATATGGAACCGACCGACCTCAAGGTGCTGATATCCCAGATAGTAGGTGAGTATCAGGAAAAGCTGGCCGACCGCAAGCTCGAGCTTGTGACCGAGACTGATGATAAAAATCCCGTTGTGATGGCAGACGGCAGGCTGATGTGGAGGGTGTTTGACAACCTCTTCAACAACATCTGCAAATACGCGCTCGAGGGCACCCGAGTCTATCTTTCCCTTAATGCAGAGGAGGGCAGGGCAACCGTATCCCTTAAGAACATCTCCTGCAACCGCCTGAACATTCCGAGCGAGGAACTTATGGAAAGATTCGTGCGCGGTGACTCGTCGAGAAACACCGAGGGCAGCGGACTCGGACTTTCGATTGCGAAAAGTCTGGTCGAACTGCAAAAGGGCGACTTCGACATCGTCATCGACGGCGATCTCTTCAAGGTCATCGTCACCCTTGACGTACTAACATCACGCTGATAAAAAACGGCAGAGATTTCTCTGCCGTTTTTTATGCCGATTTCTTAAAACAACTTGACTTTTCGGATCGTGTGCATTAAAATAACATACGATATATAACACCGACTATATAATGGAGGTAGAGTATGCCGCCAAGGATAAAAATAACCAAGGATGAGATAATCAACACAGCCGTCGGCATCGTCAGAATGAGCGGAGCGCAGGCCATCAACGCGAGAAACATCGCGTCCTTGCTCAATTGCTCGACTCAGCCGATATTCTCCAACTTTGCAACGATGGACGAACTGCGCCTTGCCGTCGTGCAAAATGTGGATATGCTGTGTCAGGAGTATATGCAACGCGAGGTGGAAAGCGGCAAATTTCCGCCATACAAGGCCAACGGTATGGCCTATATCCGCTTTGCCAAGGAGGAAAGGGAACTCTTTAAGCTTCTTTATATGCGAGACCGCTCTAACGAGGTCATTCCCGAAGGTTCGGGCTTGACCGATGAAATGGAGACCCTCGTGCATAACAACACAGGGCTTGAGGGCGACGACGTTAAACTTTTCCATCTTGAAATGTGGGCCTACGTCCACGGAATTGCCACAATGTTTGCAACGGGATTTCTCGATCTCGATTGGGAGCTTGTCAGCAAGATGCTGACCGACTCTTATCAGGGTCTTCGCAAACAGTACGGAATGGAGTAATTATTATGGATGCAATCAGAATTGAGGGCTTGACCAAAAAATATAAGGATGTGGTCGCGGTCGACGACCTCAGCCTTACTGTCGAAAAGGGGGAACTGCTCTCCCTTCTCGGTGTCAACGGTGCAGGTAAGACCACCACCATCAAAATGCTCTCCTGCCTTACACAGTTGACAAGCGGCGATGCTTTTCTTAACGGAAAAAGCATAAACAGCGATACCGCCGCCGTAAAATCACTTATCGCCGTCTCACCGCAGGAGACGGCGGTAGCCCCCGGTTTGTCGGTGCAGGAGAATCTTGAACTGATGTGCGGAGTCCACGGCTTTGCCAAGGATAAGCAAAAAGCCAAGATAACGGAACTGACCCAACTGCTCGGACTCGACTCGGTCATCAAGAAAAAGGCAGGCAAGCTGTCGGGCGGCTGGCAGCGCAGACTCAGCATCGCGATGGCGCTGATAAGCGAGCCGGAGATACTTTTTCTCGACGAGCCGACCCTTGGCCTCGACGTACTCGTGCGCAGTGATATGTGGGACATCATCCGCTCACTCAAGGGCAAGGTGACCATCATCCTGACTACTCACTATATGGAGGAGGCTGAGGCCCTCTCCGACCGCATCGCGATCATGAAGGACGGCCGACTGCTCGTCTGCGACACCGCCGATAAGATAAAAGAGATGGCAGACACCGATAATTTTGAGCAGGCCTTTGTCCATATTGTAAAGGGGGCGGCAAAATGAAAATGATGACCTTTGCAGGCAGGAATACCAAGGAGATACTGCGCGACCCGCTGACCCTGTTTTTCGGCCTCGGATTTCCGCTCGTGTTGCTCCTGCTGCTCAGCGCGATTCAGGCTAACATCCCCGTAGCGATGTTTGAGATCGAGCATCTGACCCCCGGAATAACCGTCTTCGGCCTCTCCTTTATGTCGCTCTTTTCGGCGACCCTTATTTCAAAAGATAGGGGCAGTTCGCTGCTCCAACGTCTCTATACAACTCCCCTGACCCCGACCGATTTCATTCTCGGCTACACCCTGCCGATCCTGCCGATCGCGGTCGCACAGTGTGTCGTTTGTTATATTGCGGCGATAATTCTCGGGCTTAACGTCACGGTGAATATCCTGTTTGCCGTGTTGTTCATCATCCCTGTTTCCTTGCTCTATATCGGGCTTGGCCTGCTTTGCGGAAGTGTCCTGAGCGATAAGCAGGTGGGCGGCATCTGCGGCGCCTTGCTGACCAATCTTTCGGCGTGGGTGTCGGGCATTTGGTTTGACCTTGAGCTTGTGGGCGGCGCTTTCAAGAAGATCGCATACGCCCTGCCGTTTGTCCACGCTGTTGATATGGAACGCGCCGTGCTGAGAGGTGACTTCGCTGAGGCGATACCTCATCTGTGGTGGGTGCTTGGCTACGCCGTCGTTACGCTGGCGTTGGCGGTATTGCTTTTCCTGCGCCAAATGAAAAGACAGTGATGGAGATATATATGAAAAAGCACCGACTTTGTCGGTGCTTTTTTGGTGGAGCGGACGATGTTGAGGACGAACTATTTATCTCTTTGAGAGAAGTCTTTTTCGAGGTGTTTTATACTACGATATAGAAAAGGTCGCTAAAATATGGTACAATGAAATTCAAGAAGTATTGAAGAAAGAAATTTTTAAACTATGAGAATATGACCAATGCCGAAAAAAACGTACTTAATGGGTGAAAGCGCTTTTAGGTCTGTCAAGGGAGGTGGACAACATAGATGATCTGAGAATCATAGAACTCTACTTTGAACGAGATGAACAGGCAATCAAAGAGACTGATGCCAAGTATGGCAAGCTCTGCCGCAGTATCGCCTATAACATTCTAAACAATCACGAAGATGCCGAAGAATGTGTCAACGATACATATGTGGGTGTGTGGAATGCGATTCCACCGACAAGACCGAACAACCTTATAGCTTTCGTATGCAAGATTACAAGAAATCTGTCTCTCAAGCGATTGGAGTTTGTGAAGCGTAAAAAACGGTCGGCCGACGTACTTTTGTCTCTGGACGAGCTGGCATCAGTTTTGCCCGATGGACGATATGCTCCGGACGTAAACGACGAGGACGTGGGCAAGCTGATCAGTAAATTCCTTCGCACGCAGAAAGAGGAAGTGCGAAACGTATTTATTCGCAAGTATTACTTCTTCGATTCTATCGGAGATATTGCAGAGCGTTTCGGCTTTACTGAGAGTAAGGTCAAAAATATGTTGTTCTACACCCGAAAAAAACTAAGAGACTATCTCATTAAGGAGGGCGTTGAAATATGAAAACACCGAGAATGGCAAACTCTGTCGGGCATATTGATGATGATCTCATCACTGCAGCGGCAGAGAGTAAAAAGAAAATGAAACCGAATTGGATGAAGTTGGGATCTTTGGCTGCCTGCTTTGTAGTGTTGGTGGCTCTGGTGGGCATAGGTGTGTGGCAAAATGGTCTATTTAATACAACGCAGCCCCCGGTAGCTAATGGAGATAACTCAACTCTCCAAGGTGCTGATAAAACCAATCCTACAAATTCAGGAAATAATGTGTCGGCTGGGATTCCGGATGCTCCTATTATTTGGGGAGATGCAAACAGTGAAGTTCAGGTTGCGGGCTTTTGTACCTGGGATGGCAAAATGATTACTTTGTCATTACACGATGTATTAACTGATGAAAAGAACAAAAATCACCTTATTGCTATTGGGGTTAGTTTTGAACTTGATAATGAATTTGTTTACAACGGCAAGACAATATCTGAGCACGAGGCAGAGGTAGACAATGCAGAACTGTTTATCAATAGGCTGGGAGAATTGCTTAAAATCGGCGATGAACTAAAGTACGGAGAAGCCTTGTATAAGACAGGCACTCCCGATGGCAAAAAATGGGCAAAACAGCTTTATGATGAAACGGTGGAGCGTATCGGCAAAGATGTGTTATCGACATATATTGTTGACGGCGAGTTCTTGAAGGACAAACTCGAGGCCGATATTGCTGCGTATAATGCAGGCACATCCAGTCGCAATGCTTGGAATGAAGCTATTGAAGCTTATTATAAGTTTATTGCTAATGAAACCGCTGAGAAATTGAATGAACGGAATGTCAACTGTGAAGTAAGAAAAGGATTAATAGTATATGTAACGGTTGATGAATTTTCAGCTCTTGAGATTGAGAATGCTATGTTCTATTCGTTGGCGCTTAATGAGGATGAAGTGGGAGATCTATCTAAAACACAAACTGAGCCTCTGTGATATCAAACAAAGCCACAGGCGGAAACCGTCTGTGGCTTTGCGTATGTAGATTCAAAAATAAACGATAAAGGCGAATCCATCTCCTGTTGGAAACGGGTCCGCCTTTAACTATTTTGGTGGAGATAAGCGGGAAGAAAAGCCGAGCAGAGCGTAACTGCTCTGCTCTGCGAATTGTCTTTATTTCATTCTCTTTACAAAATGGAACATTTCGTCGGGACCTTCGTTCGGGTCGTGTTCTTCGTCGCAGGGCTGGTGAGTAGGCGCAAAATGTTCGCACCAGAATTCGTCGATTTGGAAACCGCATTTGTTGACGTAGAAATGGATATTCCGCTTTTCAAAATACGGGGTGCAGGTTTCCCAAACTTCCGTTTCGGGGTGGAGGGCTTCCGCCGCCTGCCACGCACCATAACCGATGCCTTTGGTGTGCTCTTCGGGGGAGACAAACAGAATCTCCAGTTCGTTGTGGTGGGTCTCGTTATTGATTTTGAGGATTACACCGCCAACCTTTCTGCCGTCCAACATAATGCGATAGGTCTCACTGTTGGGATCGTCGATGCAATGCTCGATGGTTTTGCGGGAAATGATCTCGCCGTCGCCGTCGATATGGTCGTCCCGCTCGCCGAATTCTTCCAGCGCACCATACTTAAACGACCATTGATTATCGAGGATAAACTGCTCGCGATCATCGGCAGTTAAGGGGACAAGGGTAACCTTTGTGTGTTTCATAAGAACCTCCTAAAAAAGAAAAAGGCTCCGGCTATTGTGTGCACAATAACCCGAGCTCACTCGGACACCTAATCCGGCTTTTCGGCGCTACGGCGCACAGCCTCCGGTGAC
>JAZQID010000037.1:0-8406 GCA_045540915.1 Acutalibacteraceae bacterium | reverse complement strand
GAATTTATCGGCGGCAACCTCCCCTATCGCGTGATTATATTTAAGATATGATCCGTCAGCGGCGTGTACATCGGTGACGTTGATAAGTCTTTGGGTAGAGGCAGATGTGCTATCCGATTCGATCTCAGAACATTTGCCGACAAACCCGCCGTAGACGGCACTGCCTGTAATGAGGTTCATTTTGCCCGATGTGTAGCTGTAACCGATCTTCATATCGGAACTGCTAAGGCAGTTTCCGATAAGGCCGCCTGCATAGGTCTTGCCGCTGCCGCTAAGGGTGATCTCGCCGTTAAAGCTACTGTTGGAAAGGTCAACCGCGGCTGCTTCTCCGCAGATACCGCCAAAGACTACCTCCTGCTTTGCAGAGGTGGTCAGGGCAACAGCACCCTGCGAATAACATTCGGAGAATATTTTGTTAGAAACAGACTTACCGATAAGACCGCCGACATTGGCCGATTTAGTAAGATTGCCCGAAATCGCAACGTTACCCGAACACTTGTTAGCGACGCCTTCGTTCTTATTGATGAAGCCGATAAGGCCGCCGATGTTGCAGTTAGTGTTACCTGTTGCTGCAATAGAGCCGCTTGCAGATGATTCCGACAGGCCAAATCCGGCACCGGTAATAACACCGACATTCTCGCAGTTTTCGATGTTGAAGGATGCGTTATATACTCTGATGTCGGTCATAGTCTTGTTTGATTTAGGAATAAAGCCGACGTTATCACATTTTTTAGCATTAAGGGTGAAATCCTTCACGGTAATTCCGGTTACAGTACCGTTGTTGGTGCCAATGAAACCTGAATTTTTGTTGTTTGCGGTAATAGCAAGTGACGAAAGGTTGATGCCTGTTACCGTTCCATTGTTTGTGGTTATAAAGGACTGGTTGTCTAACTTAAGGTTATGTATAGTGTAGCCGCATCCGTCGATGGAGCCTTTGAAGTTGGTGATAGGTTTGACCTTATGATCTGTAAAGTCAATGTCATCAACAAGAACGTAGTTGCCTGAATCAAAGCGGTTGAGAATTTGGAAATCCTCGGGCTTTGAGATAGCAATATCGCCGAGTCGGTTGTCGATGGTGGCGAAATTATACCAGCACAAAGCAAGGGAGCAAACCGCCATTGTAATGCAGATGGCGCGAAGCTTGATCTTCCTGATAGAAAGTGCTAAACCAACACCAAATACGAGGATCAGGAGTATCATAAACCATTCAAATACGGTGAAGTTAATATTCAGAACAAATGAAGGAAGCGTAAACAACAAAATATAGGAATAAAGGGTTATACCAAGCCCTACAGTGAACTTGATAACGTTAGAGTATTGATACAGGAATTTCCGCACGCCAAGCGGCAATTTGCCGTACAGACGGCTGCATTTATCCTTGATTAACCGAAGCAGTCGCATATCGTGATACCACCCCTTTTTATGTTGATATAATTATAAAACATTTGTATGTTGTTTTCAAGTGCAAAGTGATATTAAAGGGTTGAAATCTATATAATTCGGATGTATAATTTGACTATAATATTAAATTCAGGAGTTGATTTTATGGATTGGACATCTATCATTAACTTTATCGTTGAACTTGCTACGTCACTCGGCCTTAAGATCTTGATTTCTATACTTATTCTTGTGGTCGGATTATTTCTGATTAAGTGGATCAAAAAATTTCTCAAATATTCCGCGAAACTCAATAAGATAGATATGGGGATCCGTTCCTTCCTTGCAAGCTTCAGCACCATCGCTTTGTATGCACTCCTCTTTATCACTATTGCAATGATACTCGGAGTGCCTGTTACTTCATTCATCACAGTGCTTGCTTCCTGCGGTGTTGCCATCGGCCTTGCGCTTCAGGGTGCACTTTCCAACTTCGCAGGTGGCATTATGATCCTGCTCTTTAAGCCTTTCAAGGTTGGCGACTATATTGAAGCTGCAGGTGAATCGGGTACTGTCGCTGAGGTCTCGGTTGTCTATACAGTACTTATGACCCCCGATAATAAGAGGATCACTATCCCGAACGGCTCGCTTACTAATTCGGTAATCGAGAATTACTCTGCTGAGAAGTTGCGCCGTGTTGATCTCACCTTCAGCACCGCCTATTCCTGCGATATTGAACAGGTCAGAGGAATTATCTATAAGGTTGCATCCTCTCATCCGATGGCACTTAAGGATCCTGAGCCGTTTGTAAGGCTATCTAAACATAACGAAAGCTCGCTTGATTATACTGTGCGTGTTTGGTGCGACGGTGCAAACTATTGGGACGTTTACTTTGATGTTATCGAGGGTGTAAAACGCGCATTTGATGAGAACGGCATCGAGATCCCCTATCCGCAAATGGACGTTCACGTTAAGAATCAATAATAAAAAGCAAAAAGCCTTGTCGGTCGACAAGGCTTTTTTGATAATTAATCCTTTGTTAGTACTTTTTTATTCCAGGATTTCTTGTGACACTTTGGGCATCTCATATATCTTGTCCTACCCATATGAGGTGCAAGATTTACCGCCTTGTAGGTCGGAACATATCTGTAACCGCATTTTGCACATTCGTAGTATCCTGCTACCTGTTCTACCTTGATCGCGTATGCTATACCGATTATAAAGGTTATAAACCCAAGAACTATAAGCAATATTCTCAACCAATCTGCCATTTGGAAAAAGGCTGCGACAAAAATCAATGAAAACAGAATTATGCAGGAGAAAAGGCCTATCACGATTTCAAGTGACAGCAATCGTTTGTCGGCTTGTTCTTTATGTTCTACCATTTCGAGCAAGTTGTTTTCTAATTCTTTGTTGTAATTATCCATTGTAACTACCTCCCCACTTAATAGATCGTTTACACTAATTTCGAGCAGTTTGCACAACGCGAGCATAATCGAAGAATCGGGCAGCGATCTGCCGTTCTCCCACTTGGATACAGCTCGGTCGGTTATGTTCAACTTTTCAGCCAGCTGCATCTGAGTCATACCTACCGTTTTTCTGCGTTCGGCTATGAACCTTCCGATTTTAACCAGATCCATACGATGACCTCCTTTCGAGAATAGTGTAGCCGAATTTGGCCTAAATGTATACATACCACCGGTTGAGTGGGGATAAATCAACCGGTGGTATGTAATTAGTATTCGATTTTAATGGTCTCGCCGGGCTTTACGCTGTATGAGGTTCCGCGATAGTCGAGCCATATAGTGTAGAGTGTCGGGTTGTACACCAGTTCTCCGTTGGCGCTGTATCTGAGGCTCTTGTATGCCTGAACATAGTCGTATATCTCAATGTTGGTGGCATACCAGATTTCATCGTTGTTGGCCAACCTCTTGCAAATCTCTTCAATATGCTCCCAGTTGTTATCTCTGTCAAATTCATAGCTGTGTCCCCACAGATAGAAAAGACGCGGTGCCCTTTTAGCGTGGTAAATGTTCATTGACAGGTCGAGCGCAAGGAACTCTTCAACAAAGTCAAGCACCTTTTGGTTGTTGTGATGTGCGGTCGGTATCCAAGCGTGAAAATCGTTCGGAAGAGCAAACGAATTGTTATCCTTGCCCAAGCTTCTTGCATAAGCAATATCAAGCTCCGTGAGATAGTTTTTTATCGCCTCATAGGTGCCGAAATTACCCATTTGACTTATGCCGGTGTCGGGATAGGCCATACCGCGAATGATGGTATCGCACTTCTCCTCGAGGTATAGTCTGCAATCGAGCACATCCCGTATGCCTTCAATCACTCTTATATTTCCATTTGCCTTGTGATTTGCGCCGTGAACGGCAATTTCGTGGCCTTTTGAAAGGAAGTGCTCTTGTATTTCTTCCTTAGTAAAATTTCTTCTCCAAGTTACGTTCCCGTTAAAGTTAAATGTGCCCTTTAATCCATATTTGTCAAATAGTTCAGCAAGACGCAAATCCTGAACGACACCGTCATCATAGCTGAACGTAACAGCCTTGGCTTTTCCTTCGGGGTATCTCATAAAAACTGCACTCATACAATCACCTCGTTATATGTTTAGATTTATTGTAGCATATAATTTGTTGTTATGCAAGACACCCACATAATAATGATTAATATTATTCCAACGACTAAATTCTGCTTTACTTATGAGCTTACTGATGGTATAATGTTACTGTTATCCGCCCGTGGCGAAGCTGGATATCGCAGCAGATTCCGATTCTGAAGGACGGGGGTTCAAATCCCTCCGGGCGGGCCAAAAGAATCCAAGTCCGAAGACTTGGATTTTTTTATTCATTGCGAAAGCAAGGATGATATACAAAACTTCGTTTTGATGATATGCAATTTCTTCGAAATTGATGATATGCACGGCTTCGCCGTGATTATTAATGAAGTCGCTTCGCTGATGAATAATATTGTATATTGACAAAATATATGTTATAATCTAATCAGCAAGACTTGATTAAGCGGATGAATTTGTTAGCCAACTTATGAGGTGATTACTATGAATTCAGATGAATTATCTTTTGTTGTTGTGATGGTTATCATATTTTTAGGCATAATTTTAATAGCTTGTTTAACAATTGCAGAGCTTAAGAAACGTAAAAACTTCGCTTTTGAAGACGTTCCCGAACCTGATGTTGTTGTTAAAAAAGCCGAGGTAATTTCTAAATATGTTGACACGAAGCGCACAGGTTCTTATAAGTACCCGAATCACCATTTGGTTTACCGCGTTATATTCAAGACGGAAAACGGCGAAACAAAAGAATATTCAGTTCCTATTGATATTTTTAATGCGTGCAAACCGCATATAACCGGAGACCTCGTTACAGTCGATGGAGATTTTTTGGATTTTGGAGAAGGCGAAGACATATAAATAACTCTACGTAAGAGAAGACTAAGAGACACCAAGCCGAATTGACTTGGTGTCTCTTGTGTTACATATTCTTGAAACGCTCGTAGGCTTCTCTGAGTTCGATTGCCTTATCCTCGGGAGCGGTCGGGTTGCAATGAGCCCAGGCACCCGTCTCGCTCGAAGCGTTAAACTTCTGCTTGTCGGCAGAGCGCATCGGCGGGAAGAACTCAATATGGAAGTGATAATAATCATCGGTGTTATCACAATTAACGGGGCCGTTGTGCATACACATCATGTAGGGGAACTTGTAGTCAAAAAGGCTGTCAAGAGTTCCCGACGTAAGACGCAGGGCTTCTGCAAGGTCATACTTTTCTTCATCGGTCAGCTGAGTGATGTTGTTGACGTGGCGCTTGGACATAACGTAAACGCCGTAAGGATATTCGCAGAAGAAGGGCAAGAATACGGTGAAATGCTCGGTCTCAAATATGATTCTCTTGCCGAACTCTCTCTCTTGCTCGCCCATTTCGCAGAAGATGCACTTACCATTCTCCTCATAGAACTCCTTTGAAGCCTCAAGTTCAAGCTCAAGCTTCTTCGGAATGATGGAGTAGCCGTAGATCTGGCCGTGCGGATGGGGCATTGTTACGCCGACCACGTCTCCCCTGTTTTCGAAAATAAAGACGTACTTTATCTTCTCATCCGAGGAAATCTCGGTAAAGCGATCGCACCAAAGGTCAACGAGCTTTGCGATGTGGTCGGTGGGAAGCTCGGGCAAAGTGATAGTATGGTCGGGTGAATAGAGAATAACCTCGCACTTTCCATAGGCTTCCTTGGTCTTGAAGAAGTCGTTGGCAACATCATCGGGCGCAGGAGGATTCTGGGAAAGCGCAGGAAAATCGTTGTCATATTTCAGGACATCAAAATGGTCTGGCACCTTGCCTGAACCGGGGCAAAAAGGACAGTAGTCCTTTGGCATCTGGGGGCGATTTTGCCTGTGAGATGCGATCATGACCCAATCCTTGATAAGCGGATGATAACGTAATTCAGCCATAATTATATCTTCCTTTACAATGAAATCACATACTGATTGAGGTTCCGCCGATCGGCCTGATGTTCAGGACGTAGCAGTTGCCGACGCCGAAAACACCTTCGATGGTGGATTTATATGTATCGAGAAGTTCCTCGGGAACAAAGGCCTGAATAGTACCGCCAAATCCGCCTCCGTGGACACGGAAGGCTCCCTTGTCGCCGAGAACACGCTCGGTGATCGCGAGGGCAAGTGAAAGGCCCTGCTCAGCAACATTGAGGGTAGAATATACATTCTGGAGCTTCATATAGGATGAACGGCCTGACTCCTTAACAAGCTGCATAAATCTGTCGAGGTCCTTCTTCTTAAGAGCGGTCTTTTCAAGCTGAGCGCGTCTGTTTTCTTCAAAGAAATGGATGGCTCTGAGTACGGCGCGATCGCCGAACTGCAGTCTGAGTTCCGCGATCTTAGACATAAATGCGTCCTCGTCGACCTTGCGGAGAACGTCAACACCAAAGAATTCGGAGATGTTACGCAGCTCGTCGGTAACGGCGGCATATTCGATTGTCAGATCTGCGTGATTGCCGCCTGTATTAACGATGCAGAGGTAATGCTTGCTTTCGTTGAGGTTGAAATCTACCTTTTCGACTATGGGGTTGTTGCGGTCGGCAAAATCGATAGCGGTAAATCCGCCCACAGAGCTTGCCATCTGGTCCATAAGACCGCAGGGCTTTCCGAAAAACTTGTTCTCAGCAAACTGAGCGATCTTCGCAATAGTTACTGCGTCAACAACACCGTTGTTATACATATAGGAAACAATGTTGCCGACCAGAACTTCAAACGCCGCTGAAGAGGACAAACCACTTCCCTTAAGAACGTTTGACGTAGTGTAGGCGTCAAATCCGCCGACATTGTATCCATTTTCAACCATTCCTGCGCAAACGCCGCGAATAAGAGAAACAGCCTTCTCCCTTTCCTTTTCAACGGGTGTCAATTGGGCGATATCGACGGTATCCATATTATAGCCTGCTGACTTTAGACGGATAATACCGTCATCGGTCTTTGAAACGATAGCAATTACATCGAGATCAACGCTTCCCGCAAGAACGCAGCCAAGCTGATGGTCGGTGTGGTTTCCGCCAACCTCAGTGCGTCCGGGCGCGCTGAAAAGTTCGACATCGCGTTCAACACCGAACAGCTTGCCAAACTCGTCACAGGCATCTATGTATCGTTTATGTGCCTCTTCAATATTGCTGTAAAGCAACGAAAACTTTTCATCAAAGGCACCGTTTAGTATACTCTGTTTGATTTGGTCAGGTTTCATAATACTTCCTCCAATTCAAATGTCATATCTAAAATTAAAACCTCCCGAAGCAGAGTTCGGGAGGTTTCTGGCAGCGGTATAAGGATTCGAACCTCAACAAACAGAGTCAGAGTCTGCCGTGCTACCGTTACACAATACCGCTATATAAGTCGTCGAACTAACCGACCTACTTATTATAACCATTTTTTGTCGTTTGTCAAGGGGGTTGTTTATATTTTTGACAACAAAATCTATTTTATTCTTATGCGGTCAGGCAAGGTCCCGTCGAAGAAGGCGGTAGCACGCTCAATAGCGTCCTTCGCGTTGCCCCAATCGGCGTCTTCCCCATTATTTCTGTAATCAAACATATTACAAAAATGACGCACGTCGCCGCCCAATTCCTCAAGATAATCGAGGGTGATCTGCTTTATGGTCTGAGAAAATTCTTTAGCGCGGTCTTTGTTCATATTATCGGGGATATTCTCCGCAAGCATAGTGTAATGCGGCAGGCAAAATTCACTTTGTTCCGAGACTAATTTGCGGAAATCCTTATCGGTCTCATAAGTGCGGTAGATGGTATCAAGCATATGCTCCATACCGAAATTCATTTTGTCGCAGATAAAACAGGTCTCCTGCAGTCTTACCGCCTTGTATAAGATCTTCTTTGGGCTGGGCTTGAAAAACTTGTTTTCTCCGAAAACGTTCGTTTTGACCTGCTGAATATGGCTGTCAAGCATAAGAGCGAGCGAAAGTCTGTTGTTAGCGCGGCGCATTTTAAGGTAATGATCCTTACAGAAGCCAAGCTCGTTGGTTTTCACACGGACATCAGGCTCCATCATAGCGGCACCCATAATGTAGTCTACGACTCTTTTCTCGGCAATAGCGCGCATTCTGCAGAGCGGACAGCCGTCCTTTTCTTCAAATCCCTCGCTGACCGGTATAGTACAAATATCTTCTCTCATTAAAATCACCTCAATTTACTATTTACGATTATAACATAAGTGTGCTATAATAACAAGCGGTGATAACAATGTTATTGTACGACAATTCAATTGAACAGGTCGGAAATGATCTGCGTATACGCAATATCGGCCGATTTGACCTTGCTGCTACCTTAGACTGCGGACAGGCATTCCGTTGGGAAATGGATGAAAACGGAAAGTGGCACGGGATAGTAGGTAATCGGTGTCTCTGCGTTTGGCAGGATGATGACGGACTGATTCTTGAAAACACTTCGGTTGACGATTACTTGAACTTTTGGAAGGGGTATTTTGATTTCGACCGCGATTA
>JAZQID010000036.1:0-19211 GCA_045540915.1 Acutalibacteraceae bacterium | reverse complement strand
ATGCTCGCCACAGGCGGAAGCGCCATTGACGCTATCACACAAATCAAGAAGCGCAACCCCCGTTCCATCAAATTTATGTGCATCATCGCCGCCCCCGAGGGCATCAAGGCGCTGGCCGAGGCACATCCCGACGTGCCTGTTTACACCGCCTCGGTTGACGAGAAGCTCAACGACCACGGCTACATCGTTCCCGGTCTGGGCGATGCAGGTGACCGCATTTTCGGCACCCTGTAATCTATGGCAGGAAACAAGGGCTCCAAGCTGGTGCTGCTCTACGCCTACAAGATACTCATGGAGGAGACTGACGAGCAGCATCCTATGACACCGGCTATGCTTATTGAGCGGCTGGGCGACTACGGCTATGAGTGCGAACGCAAGACGGTCTATCGCCACATCGAAGCGTTAAGTGAGTTCGGTGTCGATATTCTGCGCTCGGATGCTGAACCGAGGGGGTACTACGTCGCAAGCCGCGACTTTGAGATGCCCGAACTGCGCCTTCTGGTCGATGCCGTTCAGTCGTCGCGATTCATATCCCTGAAAAAGTCGCAGGAGCTGATCGAAAAACTGGGCAACCTCGCCTCTCTCAGCGAGGCAAAGCAGATCAAGAAAGGCCTGCATATGCGGGGCATCAGCAAGACCGATAACGAGCTTGTCTATTACACCCTCGATGCCCTCTACCGAGCCATCGCTGCCAACCGACGCATCTGCTTCCGTTACTTCGAGTACACCTCTACCAAGGAGAAGCACTACCGCAACGACGGCGAGGCCTACGTGGTCAGTCCCTATGCGGTCGTGTGGAACGACGAGAAGTATTACCTTCACGCCTACCACGAAAAATACGATGCCATCTCCAGTTTTCGCGTTGACCGAATGGAAGGCGCCGAGGTGACCGATCTGCCCCGTCTTAAGTCGGAGGAGTATGCCCTATACGACCCGAGCGAGAGGAGCAAGACCGCCTTCGATCAGTTTTCGGGCGAAACGGTGACCGTCGTTGCCGACTTCGACAACAAAATGGCAGGTGCCGTTATCGACAGGTTCGGCAATTCGGTGCAGATGTACCCCCTTGACGACGAACATTTCACCGCCCATTTCAGCGTTGAGGTGTCGCCGAGGTTTTTGTCGTGGCTTTTCGGCTTCGGCACGATGGTCAGGGTGCGCTCGCCGCGTTCCTTGGTCGAAAGATATGTCGCCGAGCTTGAGGCGGTAAAAAATAAGTATAAGGATGAGTGATATGTTGCGCAGAGCCGATGAAAAAGACCGCAAAGAGCTTCTGGCACTTTGGCAGGAGGGCTTTGGCGATTCTGTGCAGGATATCGAGCAGTTTTTTGAGTTTAATATGGATACCGCCGATGTCTTCGTTGAGGATGACGGCGGTATATCGGCCGCGCTGTACGGCCTGCCCTGCACTATCGAATGTGAGGGCAGGAGCCTTTCGGCGCGGTATATTTATGCCGTTGCGACCTCGCTTGAAAGGCGGTCGCAGGGGATTATGAGCCGCCTTATCCCCTTTGCCCACAGGCAGATGGAGGATGATGGGGTGGAGGCCTTTTGGCTTTACCCTGCCGACAGCGGATTGATGAAATATTATGAAAAATTCGGCTACCGCCCCATTCTGTCGGCAAAAAAGGCGGTGGTTGCGGCCGAGAAGGTCGACCTGCCTGTTGAGGAGTTGACCCCCGATGATGCCGCGGAGCTTCGCAGGCAACTGCTCAGCCGTAAAGATGCGGTAAACTGGAGCGGCTCTGCCCTCGCATACGCCGCCGAGTTTTATGAAGCGCGGTGGTATAGGGTGGGGGATGCCCTTGCCCTCGTGCATAGCGGTGATGGTACTCTTGAGGTGCCCGAAATGCTAAGCGTCGACCCGACTCAGACGGCGCAGGCGCTTTGCACCCGATTGGATGCCGAGCAGGCCGAGGTGACCCTGCCATATTGGTGCTTTGGCGAGGACAAGTTGACGCCGATGGTGAGGATGCCGCAAGGCTGTCCCAACGCCCTTTACGCAGGGCTTGAACTTAACGGATAGTTTTTTTGAATGAAAAGACCCTCTTTGCCAAAACTAACGGCAAAGGGGGTTTTCAAATGCGAAAGCGTATGCTTGTGATAATGTTGGTGCTGACCTTAATGTTCGTCGGCGTGACGGGGCGGCTGTCCTTTCTTATGCTCGGGGAAAATATGCTTGCCGCGGCTTCGGCGCAGACCAGCAAAACGGTGACCGTTACCCTGCCAAGAGGTACGGTATACGACTGCAATATGGTGCCCCTTACCAACGCACAGACCAGAACCCTCGCCGTTATTCCGCCTTCGGTCGATGCGGTTGCGGCGGTGACCGAGCAGTTGTCGGGCCAAGCGGCACAGGCCGCCCTCGAGAGCTTGCAAAGCGGCAATCCCGTGCTGGTCGAGGTGCCGTCCGATTTTCTTTGCGCCGATGCCGAGATATACACTGTCCCCGTGCGATACTCCGAAAATCAGATCGCCGCCCATATTATCGGTTACCTTGATGGCGAGGGTAGAGCGGTAACGGGCATAGAGTATGCATACGACGGCCTGCTCGGAGGAAAGGAACCCCTCAAGGTGACCTACACAGTCGATGCGGTGGGCAGGCCCCTTTCGGGAGTGGAGCCAACAGTGGTCGGCACACCTCGGGCAAGAGGAGGGGTGGTGCTGACCCTTGACTCTCGGGTGCAACGTATAGTGGAGAGGGTCGCTTCCGAAACGATAGAAAAAGGTGCGGTGATAGTGATGGAATCGGACACGGGCAGGCTTCTTGCCTGCTGCAGTCTGCCGACCTATTCGCCCTATTCGGTCAGCGAGGTGCTCAACGACGCAAGCGCACCCCTTGTCAACCGCGTTCTGTCCTCCTACAACATCGGCTCGGTCTTCAAAATTTGCGTTGCGGCCGCCGCACTCAAAGGCGGTGCGACAACGATGTTCACTTCGACCTGCACCGGCGAGACCCCCATAGGAAGCAACCTCTTTCATTGCCATCTGCTTACAGGTCACGGGATGATAGGTATGCCCGAGGCTTTGGCAAAATCCTGTAACTGCTACTTCATCGACCTCGGCATCAACACGGGCGCCGAGGCCATCTATGATATGTGCGTGCGAATGGGCTTTAACCGCGCCTATTCTCTCGCCAGGTCACTTACGGCGACGGCAGGCACTTTGCCCAGCCTTACTGAACTGAAAACACGGCCTGCCGCCCTTGCCAACCTCTCCTTCGGGCAGGGCGACCTGATGATGACCCCTTTGCACGTTGCGACGATGGTTGCGGCGGTGGCCAACGGCGGTTACCTCGTCACCCCGAGCATCGTTGAGGGCACCACCGACGGCGAGAAAATTGACAGGCTCGAGCCTGCCGAGCCTCTGCGCGTGCTTTCACAGCGGGATGCGGAATTGTTGCGACAAATGATGTGCGGTGTGGTCGAGCAGGGTACGGGTAAGTCGGCCAAGCCCGAGCAATACGGAGCAGGGGGCAAGACCGCTACCGCCGAAACGGGCTGGGTGGTCGACTCCAAGCTGATAAAACAGGCGTGGTTTGCGGGCTTTTACCCCGAAGACAGCGGCAAATATACCATCGTCGTCCTGCGTGAAAACGGGGAGGGAGGTGCAGTTGACTGCGCCCCCGTATTCAAAAAAATAGCCGACGCTATGGCACAGGCCGGATTGGTTGAGTAATGAGCAAAAGTCACTTGACAAATTCGGGCTGAGTGATATAATAAAACCATAAATAATAGGCTGTGACGGAGCAAAAGCGATAGGTCGGTCGCTTCAGAGAGAACGGGGTCGGTGTGACCGTTCGTGACCGCGGCGCGTGCCGGCTCCCGAGCTTCGCGCGATGAGTGCGGCGTATGCCTGCGTTAAGGGCTTTGAGTGGTCGGGCCGTGCCCGACAATTTGGGTGGTACCGCGGAGTTTTCCGTCCCATGTGGACGCGAGGACTCTTTTTTTGTGCCGCTAAAGGAAAGGAAGAATTTTATTATGCAATGGACATCACTCAACGACCTGAGAGAGAAATATCTGTCTTTCTTTGAGTCAAAGGGACATCTGCGTCTGCCCAGCTATTCGCTTGTGCCCAACAACGACAACAGTCTTCTGCTTATCAACTCAGGTATGGCACCGATGAAGCGCTTCTTCACCGGCGAGGTAACACCTCCGCGCACCCGTGTCACCACCTGCCAGAAGTGCATCCGCACCCCCGATATCGAGCGCGTAGGTCATACCGCCCGTCACGGCACCTACTTTGAGATGCTCGGCAACTTCTCCTTCGGCGATTATTTCAAGAGGGAGGCTATCCATTGGTCTTGGGAATTTTTCACCAAGGTCCTCGAGATGCCTGTCGACAGGATATATTGCTCGGTCTATGAAAAGGACGACGAGGCTTGGGACATCTGGACCAAGGAGGTCGGCGTAAAAGAGGACCATATGAAGCGTCTGGGCAAGGAGGACAACTTCTGGGAGCATGGCTCAGGCCCTTGCGGTCCCTGCTCGGAGATATACTTTGACCGAGGCGAGCAGTACGGCTGCGGCAAGGCCGACTGCGGTGTCGGATGTGACTGCGACCGCTTCGTTGAGGTGTGGAACAACGTTTTCAGCCAGTTCAACAACGACGGACAGGGCAACTACACCGACCTTGTTCAGAAGAATATAGATACGGGAATGGGTCTTGAGCGCCTTGCCTGCGTGATGCAGGACGTCGCCAACCTCTTTGAAGTCGACACCGTGCAGAACATAATGAAGCACATCAGCCGCATCGCAGGGGTCGAATATAAGACCGATGAGAAGAAGGACGTTTCCCTGCGTGTTATCACCGACCACATCAGGAGCACCTCCTTTATGATAGGTGACGGCATTATGCCTTCTAACAACGGACGCGGATATGTCCTGCGCCGTCTGCTTCGCCGTGCGGCACGTCACGGCCGACTGCTCGGCATCGACCGCATCTTCCTTAACGAAGTGGTCGACACCGTCATTCAGGAGAACGAGAGTGCATATCCCGAGCTTGCACAGAAGCGCGACCTTATTAAAAAGGTGGTTCAGGTCGAGGAAGAGAACTTCGCTAAGACCATCGATCAGGGCATGCAGATACTCGACAACTTCGTTGCCGCCAATACGGGCGACAAGCTGTCGGGTGAGGAGGCCTTTAAGCTTCAGGATACCTACGGCTTCCCCATCGACCTGACGGTTGAGATACTTGCCGACCGCGGCATCGAGGTAGATGTCGAGGGCTTTCGCAAGATATACGACCAGTACAGAAAGGACACCCGTGCCGCGCGCAAGAATGCGGGTGCTGACGCCTGGAAGGGTGAGCAGAACCTGCTTGCCGATGAGAATGAGACGGTGTTCGTCGGTTACGACCGCCTCGAAGCCGAGGCCAAGGTTACCGCCATTCTCTGCGACGGCGAGAGGGTCGATTCGGTCAGCGAAGGACAGCAGGCGGTGCTGGTGCTTGACACCACCCCGTTTTATGCCGAAAGCGGCGGACAGGTGGGTGACACCGGTGTCATCGAGTGTGCAACCGGCACCCTTAATGTCGAAGGCACCCAGAAGAGCCGCGAGGGCGTTTTTATGCACGCGGGCGAGGTCAGCGGAATCATCAGCGTCGGCGACACCGTTACTGCTAAGGTCGACCGTGAACTCAGACTCTCCATAATGCGCAACCATACCGCCGCACATCTGCTTCAGGCGGCACTTCGCAAGGTGCTCGGCACCCACGTTGAGCAGGCGGGTCAGCTCGTGACCGCCGACAGCGTGCGTTTCGACTTTACTCATTTCTCGGCGCTTACCGCCGACGAGATAAAGGCGGTAGAGCTTGCCGTCAACCAATCAATTTTGTCGGGCGTTGAGGTAACAATGACCGAGATGCCTATCGAAGAGGCCAAGAAGCTCGGCGCTATGGCACTCTTTGGCGAGAAGTACGGCGACACCGTTCGAGTCGTAAACGCCAAGGATTGCTCCATCGAACTTTGCGGCGGTACCCACGTCGACAACACCTCCAAACTCGGACTTTTCCGCATAATCTCCGAGGGCTCGGTAGCCGCAGGCGTTCGCCGTATCGAAGCGGTGACGGGTCTCGGTATGCTCAAACTGCTTGAGCGTTACACCTCGGTCATCAACGAGTCTATGTCGGCCGCAAAGGCAGGCAAGCCCGAGGAGATCGCTGAGCGCGTGCGTGCTCTTTCGGAGGACAACAAGCGCAAGGACGGCGTCATCGACAGCCTTAACAGCAAGATAGCATCATCTCAGTTTGACCGACTCTTGTCTCAGGCGGTCGACCTTGGAGGAGTAAAGACGGTTGCCGCTAAGTTCTGGGGTGACGATGCCGATTCGCTTCGTGCCGCGTGCGATATAGTTAAGTCCGATTACCCCGATACGGTTATTCTCCTTGCTCTTGTCAAGGAGGACAAGGTCACCTTTGCCGCCGCCTGCGGTAAGGATGCGGTGGCACGCGGTGCTCACGCAGGCAACCTCGTTCGCGAGATCGCCAAGATGACAGGCGGAAACGGCGGCGGCCGTCCCGACAGTGCGGCTGCAGGCGGCAAGGACGTCGCAAAGGTTGAGCAGGCGCTGAACGCGGTCTGCGACGTCGTTAAGTCACAGATTGAAAAATAAAGCTGAGGTGTGAAGAATGGATTGTCTGTTTTGTAAAATTGCGGCAGGTCAGATCCCGTCGACACCCATCTATTCCGACGATGAGGTGTACGCCTTTGCGGATATCGATCCGCAGGCACCCTTCCACGCCATCGTGATTCCCAGAGAGCATATCACGGGGGCAAACCGTATCACCGAGGAGAACAGCGGCTGTATCGCCAAGGTCTTTGAAGCGGTGGCGAAGATTGCCGCCGAGCAGGGACTTGACGACGGCTTCCGCGTGGTCAACAACTGCGGAGAACTCGGCGGTCAGACGGTGGGTCACATTCATTTTCATCTGCTGGGCAGACGCCTTTTGGCGTGGCCTCCCGGCTGATGCGGTCACATTAACACAATATCAAGGAGGTTCACTATGCGAGACAGTTACAAAATGAAGATTGCGGGTCTTGACCGCGAGCTTAAGAAGTTTGCCGTAAGCGACAGCTTGGATATTGCCGCCTTTATCCTTTTCGGAGACGTGGAGATAACCGTCGCATCGGCCGAAGAACTGCTCAAAAAGGCACCCGAATTTGATTTTATCCTCACTCCCGAGGCCAAGAGCATCCCTTTGGCATACGAAATGGCGCGCCAGTCGGGCAAGCCCTACGTCGTTGCGCGCAAGGGTGTCAAGGTCTATATGGGAGATGCGATATCGGTCGAGGTTCGCTCGATAACCACTCAGAAGGTTCAGCATCTCTATCTCGGCGAGGACGAGTGTAACCTGATAAGAGGAAAGCGTATACTCATCGTCGACGACGTCATCTCCACCGGCGAATCGCTTGACGCGGTGCGCAAGCTTGTCGATGCGGCCGGCGCAATCGAGGTCGGCACCTGCGCCGTTCTGGCGGAGGGTGACGCGGCTCAGCGCGATGACATCATATTCCTCGAAGAACTACCCTTGTTCTTCAAATAAACACATATGATTCGCAATCGTGTAGCCGTCTGCGGCATAACGCTATTGCTGACGCTTGTTGTGGCGGGATTCTTCGGTTGGAGTATCAACGTGGCGGCAGGCGTCGTTTTCTTATTGGCGGCAGTAACGGTTTCGGTTTGCTTTGCAAGGCGCAGACAGAGATGGACGGCGCTCATTCTGCTGTTGCTCTTTTGCGCGGGTGCAGGGCACTCGATGATGGCTCTAAAGCAGTACCGCACCGAAGTGACCCTTGTCCATTTTAACGAGGGTGAGGCAACCGTATCGGGTTATGTCTGTGACCTGCCCGAGTATGACGGGCGGTATCGGTACAGAGTGCGTGTCGAAAGGGTCAACGGCACCTCGGTCGACAATGCAGTGATGACCTTGGTTTCGGACGGCTCCCTGCACGCCGAACTCTACGACCGCATTGACGGGAGATTGAACCTTTATCCCCTTGACAAATCAAAGGGCGGTGTCATCCTATATGCATACCCCGCGGTTGACGGCGAGATTACCATTTCGCCCAATTACAAGACCGATATCAGATACTATGTGTGCAAGGCGCGCGAGAAGATGCTCGCAGGGCTTGACGAACTCTTTGTCGGCGATACCCTCGGGTATGTAAAGGGTATATTGCTCGGTGAAGTCACGGGCATGAGCGAGGAGACTTCCTTACAATTCAGAGAGAGCGGCCTGACCCACGTGATAGTCGTATCGGGAATGCACCTGACGGTCGTTTCAGGTGTGTTGCTTTTCGGACTGCGTATCATTACGGGCTTGCGGCGCAAATGGTGCGCCCTGCTCGCAATGTTGCCGATAGTCTTGTTTATGGCGCTGGTAGGATTTACTCCGTCGGTGCTTCGCGCAGGGGTCGCAATGCTCTTTTACCTGATATCGATAGTGTTTGATGAGGACGTTAACTGCTTGCGCTCGTTGGGTTGGGCGGTCATAGTCGTAGCCATATACGACCCGTTGATAGTGACCGACGCAGGATTTTTGCTTTCCACCTTCGCTGTGCTGGGCATCAATTTAATAGGCGTGAGACTTGCGGATGGGGCAAAGGACGCCTTCTATAAGCGGTTTCGCCGCAAGATGCCGAAGGTGTTAGACCTTATTCTTCAGACAGGTGCGGCAACCGTCGGTGCGACCCTGATGACCCTGCCCCTTTGCGCGATGTATTTTCCGCGAGTGTCGTCAATAGCCATTGTTGGCAACCTGCTCATCTTCTTTGCGGTTGACATAATTCTTATACTGGGCATACCGATGCTGCTCGCATTGCTCATCGGTGCCGAAAAGATAGCCTTGATACTTGGGCTGGTGGTGGGCCTTTGCGCCAAATATTGTATAGCGGTCATAAACTGGCTGACATCCATCTTTAACACCACCTTGCCCACCTATTCAGCTCTGACGGTTGCCGCAGGACTCGTTTGCATAGCGGCGATGGTCTATTGTGTTGCAACCAAGCGGGTGCGGGCAGGCTTTATAACCTGTACGGCGGCGGTGCTGATTCTGTCGGTCTGCAATATTGCAATAGGCGGTGCGAGCGTTCGCCTTACCGTTACCGACAGCGGTTGCTTCGTGCGCGACAAGGAAGGGGTCGTGTCCTTTGTCGGCTTCAACGACGTCTACTCATCGAGAAGCGATATGTACCAAATGACCTACGCCTACGACGTTGACAAATTCGGGCTTGTCGTGTGGAACGATTTGGGCGACCTCAACGACCTGATAAAATCAAACGGCGCCGAATGTGTCGTTACGAACAAAAGGGAACTGACCGCTTCGGGTCTGCCCGATGGCAGACTGATCTACGGTGCCGCCGATGTAACGGTCAACGGTGTAAGGTATAGTTGCAGTAAACGTTCGGTGCAGATTGAGGTGGACGGCACCTTGATCGAGGTGATGCTCAGGGACGGAGAAAAGCCGACCTCTGAAAAGGCGGCGATAACGGTTCGCCGTACAAACTGGAATGATAGAGTTGCTGTGACCGAGATCACTCTTCGCAACAATGCACTTGCCACACGGCAGACAAGGGTGTATAATAGTGAAAGAGAAATGTATTCGGTGACGATTTTTGATAACGGGTTTTATTGGATAGAAAAGGGGTGAGCGGATGCCAAGATGCGATGAAAGGCAGTTGTCGGCCGAGATAAAGCGGGACGATATCAAGCCTGTCTATCTGTTCTACGGGGAGGAAGGCTATCTTAAGCGGCTTTACACCGACCGCCTTATCAAGAAGGCGGTGACCGACCTCGCCGACTTCAATTTGCACAAATTTGATTCAAACGTTAAGGCCGACGAGCTGGCGTCGGCGGTGGACGCTCTGCCGATGATGAGCGAGAGGACCTGCGTTGTCGTGCGTGATTACAATTTCGGCTCCCTCTCCGACAACGAGCATAAGCTTTTGATGAGCCTGCTTACCTCGCCCAACGAGAGCTGTGTCCTTATTTTCTATTATGACGGGGCTGAAGCACCGCCCAAGAATAAGAAGACCACGCAGGTGCTTGATGAGATCGACAGGGTCGGATGTATAGTTAATTTTGAGCGCAAAAACGAGCGCGAGCTTGCCGATATTGCGAGTCGCCGCGCCGCAAAGGCGAAGGTGGTGCTCAATCCCAACGTTGCCCGTCGTCTTATTATGCGTTGCGGCACCGATCTTGAGAATCTCTTGACCGAAGTGGACAAGCTTTGTGCCTACGTTGGTGACCGCGCGATAACCGATGAGGACGTAGATACCGTTGTCACCCGAACGATAGATGCATCGGCCTTTGCCCTTGCCAATGCCGTTTGCTCGAAGCGCAGGGACGAGGCGATGTCGATATGCGCCGACCTCTTTGACCTTCGCACCGAGCCGGTTATGATATTGGGTGCGCTGTCGGCCGCCTTTGTCGATATTTACAGGGTCAAGGTGGGCGAAAGCGAGGGCTTGCGTGCTCAGCAGACGGCCGACGAGCTAAACTACGGCAGATCTGCCTTCAGGCTACGAAACGCCGCACAGAACGGCCGAAATATGAGCCGCAATGCTGCCTTTGAGGCGCTTGAGATACTGCGCGAGGCCGACCTTGCTCTTAAATCCACGAGTGCTGACGGCCGAGTCGTCGTTGAGCGCACTATCGTGCAGCTGCTTAAAACTGCGGCAGGGGACGAGAGATGATACGCATAAAACAGGCGGTCATCGTCGAAGGCAAATATGATAAGATCAAGCTGTCAGGGATATTGGACACCCTTATCCTGACCACCGACGGCTTCGGCATTTTCAAGGACAAGGAAAAACTCGAGCTCATACGCTCGCTTGCCAGAACGCGCGGCATAGTGGTTATGACCGACAGTGACAGCGCCGGCTTTCTCATCCGTAACCACCTGCGCAACGCGGTGCGCGAGGGGGAGATGCTTCAGGTCTATATCCCCGAGATACGCGGCCGAGAGGGTCGAAAGACCCGCGATTCAGCTGAAGGGTTGCTTGGTGTCGAGGGGCTCGACGATGAGACGGTGCTGAAGGCACTCGACTTGGCGGGCATCACCGCTCAAAAGCAGGACGAGCGACACGACTCAGTTACCAAAAAAGACCTCTACCTCGACGGGTTTTGCGGTGCTGAGGATGCCGTCGCAAAGCGCGAGGGACTATGCAGAGCGCTCGGTCTGCCTATCCGATTGTCTGCAAATCTGTTGCCCAAAGTGATATCCGACCTCTTCGACCGACAGGAGTATGAGAGGGCGGTTGAGCAGGTTAAAGCGGAATTTGTTACTAAAAGTTAAAATTATACTTGACAATTAACTTTAACTGCTTGTATAATGTGTCTGTATTGTAAGATTCAGCCCGTTACAAAACGGACTGAGCCTCTGTTTTATCTGGAGGGAGGGAATTTAGAATGAGTCAGGTGCGTTTAAAAGAGAACGAATCCTTGGAGAGCGCGCTCCGCAGATTTAAGAGAGCCACGTCCAGAGACGGCGTTATTCAGGAAGTTCGTAAGAGAGAGCACTATGAGAAGCCTTCCGTCAGACGCAAGAAGAAGTCTGAAGCTGCTCGCAAGCGCAAGTTCCGCTAACTTTTACGGCTGCGTTAAGGAGCTGGGGCTTTCTGCGCCGCGGCGTTAGGAATGCTCGTACTTAATGAAAAGGTGAAAGGCGGCTTGGGGCAACCCGATCCGTCTTTTTCTTTTCAAACCCGAAAGGATGACTTTATGCCACTGCTGAGGCCTGAAAAAATATTTCACCGCGTGACCGACATCACCCCCGAGTATCTCAAAAGCATCGGGGTGAAGGGTCTTGCGCTGGACGCCGATAACACCCTGTCGACCCACCATTCACAGACACCCCTTGAAAACGTCGAGGAGTGGCTCGCTCAGATGGTTGCGGCAGGTATAAAACTGCAGATGGTCTCCAACTCGAAGGATGGGCGTTGCCGTCCCTTTGCCGAGAGGTTGGGGTTGGAGTATACCTGCGTTGCCTGCAAGCCGTTGCCCTTTGGCTTTTGGCGCGCAAGGCGCAAAATGGGCCTTAAGGGTAGAGAGCTTGCCGCCGTCGGCGACCAGCTTTTCACCGATATGCTCGGCGCCAACCTTGCCGGTGTGACCCCCTTGCTCGTCGAGCCGATACTGCTCGAGAATGGCTGGAGCTTCAAGGTGCGCAGGCGGCTGGAGGCACCCTTACTTCGCAGATACAGGGGTGAAGGAAGATGACGGCGCGTTTTGGACCTGCGGGAACGGCCGAAAGCTTTGCCGCGATGGGCTACCGCACCACCCTGCAGATGCCCGAATATCTGACAAAAATGAGCCTCAACGCGTTTGAGTATCAGTGCGGACGGGGCGTCAACATAACCGAGGAAAAGGCACGCGAGCTTGGCAAGCGGTCTGCTGAGTCAGGCATCAGGCTCTCCCTGCACGCACCCTATTACATCTCGCTTGCATCGGCCGAGCAGGAGAAAAGGGACAACTCGGTCAACTACATTCTCTCCTCTGCCCGTGCGGCCGACTGGATGGGTGCCGACAGGATCGTTGTGCATTCGGGCGGCAAGGGCAAGATGGAGCGCCGCGAAGCGATGGAGGTTGCCCTTGCGACCTTTAAGCAGGCGATCGACGCCCTTGACCGAGAGGGACTCGGCCACATTCGCCTTTGCCCCGAAACGATGGGCAAGATAAATCAGCTCGGCGACCTCGAGGAAGTTATGGAGTTTTGCCGCCTCGATGAGAGGGTCATTCCTTGCATCGATTTCGGCCACCTTAACGCGAGGACCTGCGGGGGACTTAGCACCAAGGCGGATTTTGAATCGGTGTTCAGCATTATGGAAAACGCGATAGGTATCGACCGTGTCAGGCAGTACCACGCCCATTTTTCCAAGATCGAGTACAGCGCAGGCGGTGAGGTCAGGCACCTGACCTTTGCCGACGAGATCTACGGGCCGAGCTATGAGCATCTGCTCGAGATAACGGCGCGAAAGAACTGCACCCCTACCATAATCTGCGAGTCGGCGGGAACTCAGTCTGAGGATGCCGCCGAGATGAAACGGTATTACGAAGCCTTGCTTTAAGGAGGATAAATGATGAAGATATTGGTTATCAACGGGCCTAATCTCGATATGCTCGGCAAGCGCGAGCCCGAGATATACGGTGCCTTGACCCTTGACCAGCTCAACGGTCAGGTCGCGATGCTTGCAAGTGAGCTTGAGGTCGATGTCGAGTTTGTGCAGTCGAATAACGAGGGCGAGATAATTGACGCCATTCATTCGGTTGCCGATAATTTTGACGGTTGCATCATCAATGCCGCCGCCTACACCCATTATTCCGTTGCTTTGCGCGATGCCATTGCGGCGGTGGACAAGCCCTTTGTCGAGGTGCATATCTCCAACGTCCACAAGCGCGAGGAGTTCCGTCATCGCTCGATGATATCGGCGGTGTGTAAGGGTGTCATCTGCGGCTTCGGCGCCGACAGCTATAAGCTGGCTTTGAGGGCGCTGGCAGGCTCTTTTTAAGCCCATAGCCGATAAATCGGTCTTTTTATCGGCCGAGAATTAAAAGTTTTGGCATTATTGGTGCGAAATGTTAAAAAACGCTTGAAATATATAAGCGTTTGTAATAAAATAAATTCAGAGATAATTTAAGGTGCTCTACCGCGTTGAGCGGTCCCCTGTGTGCCGACGGATGAGGGGGATCGGGCGGTGTGCCTTTCCGTCGGAGAATGGAGTAAAAGATGATTTCAGCAGGAGATTTCCGTAACGGCGTTACCTTCGAGATGGACGGCAACGTCTACCAGATTATTGAGTTCCAGCACGTTAAGCCGGGTAAGGGTGCCGCCTTCGTCCGCACCAAGATCCGCAACGTTATTGCCGGCAGCGTGGTCGAAAAGACCTTCAACCCCAACGATAAGTATCCGACCGCTTTTGTTGAGCGCAAGGAGATGGAGTATTCCTACAGTGACGGCGGGTTATACTACTTTATGGATCAGGAGTCCTATGAGCTTATTCCCATCAACGAGTCCGAGCTCGACGACAACTTCAAGTTTGTCAAGGAGAATATGATCTGCAAGGTCCTTTCCTATAAGGGCAAGGTCTTCGGCGTTGAGCCTCCGACATTCGTTGAGCTGGCCATCACCGCTACCGAGCCGGGTGTCAAGGGCGACACCGCCACCAACGCTACCAAGCCCGCTACCGTTGAGACCGGTGCCGAGATCCGCGTTCCCCTCTTCATCAACGAGGGCGACGTTATCCGTATCGACACCCGTACCGGCGAGTATATGGAGCGTGCCTAATTTATCAAACTACTGAACACAGGAGGATTTCACAATGCTTTTGACTGAGAAGGCTTCCTACATCAAGGGACTTGCCGAGGGCATGGAGCTTGATTCCAAGGACAAGACCACCAAGCTTATCAACGCGCTTATCGACATCATCGATGACCTTGCGCTGACCGTATCCGACCTCGAGGACGAGTGTGCCGAACTGCACGAGCAGCTCGACGCCGTTGACGAGGATCTCGCCGAGCTCGAAGAGGATTTCTACGAGGACGAGGAGGATGACGACGAGTACTACTACGACGAGGACGAGGAGTTCTTTGAGGTTCAGTGCCCCGAATGCGACGAGATCATCACTCTCGACGAGGAAATGCTCGAAGAGGGCGAGATCGAGTGCCCCGAGTGCGGTACCAAGCTTCAGTTCGAGTTCGATACCGAGGACGAGCTGGACGGCGAGTAATAATTTAACCGAATTAAAAGAGCATCGGAATGAAGATTCCGATGCTCTTTTTGTATCTGTAATCAAATCTTTTCTATTATAAGGGAGACGGTCCAGAGCACGCCGTAGATGATCGGCTGATGCGCAAGATAGATTATAAGAGTGTGCCTGCCGCAGTAGGCGAGGGGCCTGAAGTGCTCGTTGTAGAAAAATTCGGGCAGGTTGCCGCCCTTGAACCAACGGCCGATCGATGCGCCGATGAGGAAGAGGAATACCCACGGGAAGATGGGATAGTAGTCGGCGGAGTAGAAGTCGGGGTGAACGATCCCGAAGGGGAAGAGGAACTTGCAACCTGTCAGCCAATCGGGCAGGAGAACGGTGTGATTTACGAATTGCAGATACCCGTCGGGCATATGATAGGTTACAGCGAAGAGCAGAGCGAGCAGGGGTACCGCTATCAGCGGATGCACCTTTTCAAGCGGGCGGTGGAGCAGGGCGTAGAGCAGCATACACACCGAAAGCAGATGCAGGATGCCGAACCATATCATAGTACCGTCCATTCCCAGCTTGTAATCAAGCACCCACATCACCAACGACAAGCCGACGGCGATGCCGAACAGCTTTGCACCGCGCTTTGCGTTGGAATGAGACAGGCGGCAGCTGATGCCCGAGATAACGATGAACAGCCCTGCAAACCAGATGCTGACGGGGAGGAAGAAGTTGTATAGCTTCTGCCCGATGGGCATACCGAACATATAAGTCATCGTGTAGAAGGCGTGGAAAAACACCATACACACTATTGCAAAACCGCGTATCTCATCAAGCAGATGGATGCGGCCTTTTTTAACCTTTGCCATAAAATCACCTCGTGTGAAAACATTATATAATTCGTAGTAAATCCAGATGTATCCCTAATCACCAAAGTTCTCAAATAAGAACTCAAGCTCTGATTTGTCATAAATCTTGCCTTGACTAATGAATTTTTCAACGACGATATCGCCGTTTTGAAAAAACTCAACTTCCCACCGTTCTCCCGGAACAGCGATTTCAACCATAATTGCATCTCTGACTTTGTTTAACTTATAATATATTTTATTTTCTTCAAGAATATCTAAAAATTTAATTAATTCTTTCACATGATACATCTCCTTTCAGAAATCAAGTAGGCTTGCTAACCTGTTTTTTCTTTGCGGTAGTTATTGATGCTATAAGCATTCTGCGAATTGTACCGCACTTATTATTCAAATTATCGTACAACGCATTGTTAATTGCATTTACCTTTAATAGAATTTCCAGCCAGTATTCAGTTTCAAAACATTCCTTAAGAGATATTTCTAATTTGTGTATAAAATCCGCTCGGCTCTGTGCATATTTTGCTTCATAAGAATTGGCGCCTATCGAGGAACAAGAGCGGAGGAGTTGGTTTGTAAATACCGAACGCCCTTTTATATTGTCACACACCTCGGTTATTTCAACGGTCAATTCTACTGCTAATTCTTTAATAGTCTTATCATTCATAAAAGCCTCTTTCTGCGATATACTCGCTTACGCTCGTGCGATATATTTGCCTTGCAAATGCGATATAACCTCATTTCATTCGGTCGCGATATGATATAAATTCTTCAACTCGTCCCGCAGGGACATATCGCATCCGTAAGGATATATCGCACCGTCAGGTATATCGCAAATTCTGAAAGAATTTATATCGCTGAGTTTAATTGTTTAGCAATTAAACTCAATATAACATAATAAATAAAAATTTTCAATAAAAAGGGGTTGACAAATCGAAAAGGGTAGTGTATTATAATGATAACGATAATCATTATCAATTTCAAGGAGGCGGTAAAATGAAGAAACATTCTAAGCAACGGGATGCTGTTCAGGCCGCCCTCTGCTCCGTGAGGACCCACCCCTGTGCAGCCGAGGTTTACGATATGGTGCGCGAGGAGATACCCAACATCAGCCTTGCCACCGTCTACCGCAACCTCTCCGATCTTGTCGGGCAGGGCAGGGCGCTCGCGATAACCACCAAAAGCGGCGGAATGCGGTATGACGGCTTTGCCCACGAGCACAGTCACCTCTACTGCACCGATTGCGGAGGAGTCTTCGATATCGACCTACCGGTGAGGTTCGACTGCGCCGACACCGACTATCAGGTCGATAGCTGTCAGGTTGTGTTTTACGGCAAATGTGCCGGTTGTAAACAATAAAATTATAAAAAATCAATTTTGGAGGTTTTGTAAAATGAAATTTGTATGTCCTGTTTGCGGTTATGTTCACGAGGGTGACACCCCTCCCGAGTTCTGCCCCCAGTGCAAGGTTCCGGGCGAGAAGTTTAACGTTATGACCGAGACCGAGAAGACCTGGGCCGCTGAGCACATCGTCGGCGTTGCCAAGGGTGTTGACGAGCGCATCATCGAGGGACTCAGATGCAACTTTGAGGGTGAGTGCAGCGAGGTCGGTATGTATCTTGCAATGGCTCGCGTTGCACACCGCGAGGGCTACCCCGAGATCGGTCTTTATTGGGAAAAGGCCGCCTATGAGGAGGCTGAGCACGCCGCAAAGTTTGCTGAGCTTCTCGGCGAGGTCGTGACCGATTCCACCAAGAAGAATCTGGAGCTTCGTGTAGACGCCGAGAACGGCGCTACCGCAGGCAAGTTCGAGCTTGCAAAGCTTGCCAAGGAGCTTGGTCTTGACGCTATCCACGACACCGTTCACGAGATGGCTCGCGACGAGGCTCGACACGGCAAGGCATTCGAGGGACTCCTCAACCGCTATTTCAAATAAGTATGGAAAGGGGGCCTTCGGGTCCCCTTTTTTGAGCATAATAGTAACAGGGAGGGATATGACAATGAAAAAACCGTTGGCTTTGATACTTGTGGTTGGTGTGATGCTTTTGCTCCCCGCCTGCGCGATGCAGGGCGATCCTGCGCAGAGCGGTACGGCCTCGTCGGGTGGTGCGTCGGTTGGGTCAACTACCGCTATTACCCGTGAAAGAGCCATTGAATTGGCTCTGCAGGCCGCCTCGCTGACCGAAAACGAGGTTTTTAATATAGAGGCTGAGCTTGATAAGGAGCGCGGCGGACTTGTTTGGGAGGTCGAGTTTGAAACGAGGGAGCACGAATATTCCTACGACGTCCACGCCGAAAACGGAACGGTGACCAAAACCGAGCGCGAGAGAAACGATTGAGCCCAAATTTAACCATCTAATTGCGAAATACAATAAAAATTTATTGACAAACGATAAAAGATATGCTATTTTATGGGTAGCATATCTTTTCTTTTTGGGGTGGTTGTATGAAGAGAAAAATTGTATTTCCCAAATACTCGATAGTCGCTCTAATTGCGACGGGAGTGTTTGCCCTTTTTTATTTGTTAGTGCGTATTTTAGCAAAATTTAACGTGTACCTATATTTGTTCGGGTGGGGCTCGGAAAATATGCTTCCGATAATCACGATGCTTTGCATAGCATCGTTAGTGAGCGCCGTTACAGTGTTTATTTATAAAAACAGCAAACATAAGGTTTTGTCAGGGCTGTTATTAACTGTCTTTTCTTTGTGGTTTTATTATTTGCTTATAATGTTCACGTTGTTCTGTATTAACGGCACATATTTTGAATACTCTTCTGACGATGGGAAGCATCAGATAGTAGCAAGAGAATGCTCGTTTTTGCTAGCCGGCTGGGGCGATATTTATGAAAAGACCTCGTTTTGTACTATGAGAAGGGTAGGCGGTTATTCTACCGATGATGGATTTGGCCCGTTTTCAAGCGATGCTTTTTATTTCGTTTGGAATGAAGATGATTTTGAGTTGCACCACTCGTTTTTCGGCAGTTTGGATGAAGAATATAGGGTCGTTAAGATGGAATATATTAAATAGATCCGTTCGGTTTGCGGATAATCAACGATTGCAAAATACTCAAAAGATATGCTATCATAACGATAGTACATCTTTTGTTTTGAGGTGATTTTGTGAAAAAGAAAATTATTGTTTCTGGTATTTGTGCCGTTGTGGTTTTGGTGTTATCAATAGGCGTTTATTGGTGTTGTCACCCAACACACTATAAATTTAATGACCAATTTATTATCGGTAATTCAGCAGAAAAAATCACTGATAAATATGGGGATTTTTCTAAAAAATGGGTCGACGATAAAACAGGAGAATTAACTCGAGCCTTTTATATGATTCGTGAAAACACCCCTGAACTAATTATGAGTTATGACAACTCACTTTGGTATGAAATTTATTTTGAAAACGGAGTTGCCGTAAAAGTAAACCTGCTCGAAGGTTGGTATGGCGGTTAAACTTTAGTGTGACAAAAGTGGGATTTTGAAAACACAGCCCCAAAACTCCTCGACTTCAAGCGGTTTTAGGCAAGGTTTCAAGACGAAGCTCGATACGGCAAGGCATTCGAGGGTCTGCTGAATAGATACTTCGGTTAATTTTAATAGCCTCCCTCTGACGAGGGAGGTGCCGAGTACAACGAGGCGGAGAGAGAACGACTACCCCT
>JAZQID010000035.1:0-29148 GCA_045540915.1 Acutalibacteraceae bacterium | reverse complement strand
ATTGTCATAGCACCCACGGCAATATCACCGCCGTATTTTAAGAGCGAAGAATTAAAGCAGACTGAAATCACACTTTCACTGCTTTGCATAATAAAGGTTGCCGTTCCAAGTGCGATACAGGGGAAAACGAGTTTTCCGTCTATGTGAAGATTGTGTATTTTAAGTTTCAGATAAGTCTTCTTTCCGCAAAGGAAAGCAAGTACCCAAACGCAAGAAATGGCTTGGGAAAGGATGGTGGCAAGTGCCGCGCCTTTGACCCCCATATTAAATCCGAAAATGAAAATAGGATCGAGAATAATATTGCTAACGGCACCTATAAGCACAGTGATCATACTAATTTTGGTGTAGCCCTGTGCGGTGATAAATGCGCCCATACCGAGTGTCAACTGAACAAATACCGTACCGATAGCATAGATGTTCATATAATCGTTGGCATAACCGATGGTGTTTTCACTTGCGCCAAACATCAAAAGCAGGTCTTTGTTCCAAATCAGCAAAACGGCTGTCAGGACGGCAGAGATAATAAGCTGCAGAGAGAAACAACCTCCCATTATTCTTTCGGCGGAAGTATTGTCGCCCTTGCCCATCAAGATGGACGCCTTCGGCGCACCGCCCGAAGCAATCAGCGCCGCAAATGCCGAGATGATCATAATGATCGGCATACACACACCGACACCCGTAAGCGCGAGGCTTCCGATGTCCTTAATATGACCGATATAAATGCGGTCAACGATGTTGTATAGCATGTTGATCAGCTGGGCAACCACCGTCGGAACTGCCAATTTGAACAGCAGTCTGCCGATCGGTGCCGTGCCGAGCATTTCTTTGTTATCGCTCATAATTTCTCTCCGTAAAATCAAAAATTGCAACGTATATTATATAACATTTCACCGCAAAATTCAAGCCGTCGAAAAGTGGTGATACAAAACCCAGCCCAATAAGGAATCGTCTATACTCCCTCTCGAAAAACGGATAATTTGCGTCCTGATGCAGTTTCCTCGGTTACGAGAACTTGATACGTGTTGTTATCGGTTTCGTAACATAACGTTTGCCTGACAGTAACCTGACCGCTTCGCTCCTCAAGGTCTAACCGAAGATGAACGTTATGCCAGTTGTTTGTGTTTGCGAAGCCGAATTCTACGTTATAGGTATCGTAAATATTCAGCGTTCCGCGTATTTCTCCGTAATCAAGGTCGGCCTTGTAGCCGTTTTGGAGGTCTTTGAAATTCAAGTCGCTTGTTATGCTGTATCGGTCGGTGATGAGCAATTCCCCGTTCAAAAATACAGATAAATATGTTACTCCCGCTTGTGTGTGACGGTCGAAATAATCAAATCCTCCCAAGCCGAAGAACAAGGCGGAGATGAGACTGATGACAGTTATAACGATGCATAATCTCGACCATTTACGGCTTTTCTTTGATTGCTCTATCGAGCCGCCCAGAATCTCGTCTTTGTTTATTTCAAGAATGTCGCAGAGCTTGCGAATAGTCTCAATGTCGGGAAGAGTTCTACCCGTTTCCCATTTGGAAACAGCCTGCTTGCTAACAAAGACCTTGTTGCCGAGTTCTTCCTGAGTTAAACCCTTTGTAATTCTGTGGTTGCGTATAATGGCGCCAATATTTTCCAAGCCAATCGCCTCCTGACATAGAAAATATATCATAATTCAGACAGATTCGCAATCAGTTGGCGTAAAATCAGCGGTATCCCATCGGTTGACCGGATGATAAGTAGAAGTAATAAGAGCAAAGCAATGTTTCACCCACCCGTAAGGGTGGATTTAGTTGAAAAAAAGGACTTGCGTATGCAAGTCCTTTTTTTCTGTCGGAGACGGCGAGATTCGAACTCGCGGGGGATCGCTCCCTAACTGATTTCGAGTCAGCCCCGTTATGACCACTTCGATACGTCTCCGAATATTCAGCGCTGATCATCGCGCTCAACTATTCTATCACACGCGGGTAGAATTGTCAATCGCAATTTCGCCTTTATCTTCATCAAAATATCCTAATGAAAAAGGGCAGGACCTCTCGGTCTTGCCCTTGCGTTTTATTTAACCATACGCTTGAGAGCGGCGGTGACGGCGCGCGATGCGGGAGCCGCGAGGATGAAGCCTGCGATCAACTCGACAACGCCGTTGATGCCGACGAACAGCACCACAAACAAGAAGGGATTAAGCGCACCCAACTGGGTGACGAAGCCCTGAATAAAATCGGTGTTGTAGAAGCACAAGACCAGCGTTGACATAAATAGTACGGTGTTGAGCAGAGCGGCCGCAAAGCTTGCGACAGGGAAGCCGGTCTCACGAACCCAACCTTTTTTAGACCTGTTGAACAGTTTGAAGATCAAGCCTGTCAGCCAGCCTGCAAGGATGCGGGTGGGCACGCACACCAAGAAGGTGTAAAGCGGATCTATCGCCAGCAAGGCGGCTCCAAAGGGGCTCCAGCCAAGGCATTGTAAAAAGCTGACTAGGCCGAATACACCGCCCAAAAACGCTCCTGAGGCAGGGCCAAAGCAGATGGCACCGACTGCGACGGGCACCATCGACAAGGTTATTTCCAACCCGAGCGTGCGAATGGGCAGGAAGGAAATGACTGCAATGACTGCGGAAAAGACCGCAAGCAAGGTTATTTTTTTACCGTTTTTCATAAAATTTACCTCCAATACTGCTCCCTAATGGGATGTAGTTTAGATTTTGAACGAAACCTATTTTTCGTTCTTTTTGTAGACCTGCATCAAGCCGTCGAGCAGAAGATTATCATCGATGATGATATCTCTGTTACAATGGGCGGTCACGCGGGTTGCAAGTCCGCCCGTAGCCACGACCGTGGCACTCTCGCCGAGCTCCTTTTCCATACGGTCGGCCAAGCCGTCAAGCATAGCCGCCGCACCGATTATGAGTCCCGACTTGATACAGTCGGCGGTGTTGGCACCAATGACCTTGGACGGAGCCTCAAGCTCGACAAAGGGAAGCTGGGCGGTCTTGGTCGCAAGGGCGGTCATCGTGGTAGCAGGACCTGCGGCGATGGCTCCGCCTATCATCGCACCCGAGCGGTCGAGCACGGCAACGGTGGTAGCGGTGCCGAGGTCGAATACGATGCAGGGCAGGGGATACTTCGCAAGCGCACCCACACAGCCTGCCACAAGGTCAGCGCCGAGCTGAGCAGGGTTGTCGATGCGGATGTTCAGTCCCGTTTTCACGCCCGGTCCGATGACCACGGGATCAACGTCGAACAGGCGCTTTACCGCAATCTTCAGGGCGGACCCAACCGATGGCACGACCGAACTGATAGCGGCGCCCTTGATCTGTTCACGCTCAATGCCGTAAAGGGTCAAAAGGCTGTTCAGATCCATAGCGTACTGGTCAGCGGTGCGATGCGCCTCGGTAGCGAAGCGTGCGGTGAAGTCCAATCGGTCGCCGTCATAGGCGCCGAGGGTGATGTTGGTGTTGCCAACATCGATGGCTAAGATCATTCAGTACTCCTCCTTTAAGATGGAATCTGTTGTTATTTTATTACATCCAAGCCGAAAATTCAAGTGCTATATAAATCTATCGGTCATAAGCGGCCTTTGGTGCCGATTCGGCAGGCGAAACGTACGCCGCCGTCCTCGCCCAAGCCCTTGGCAACTATCTCGCCGTCGCTTCTGCGAGAGAGCAGGGACAGCTTTTCGCCTGCCCTGACCTCCTTGCGATAGTCGAGCTGAAAAAATTCGATCTCCTCGTCCTCGCGCAAGGGTACAGCGTCCAAGACGAAGTTGGCATACTTGGTGTTGTTGACGTGGCCGTTCATATCGAGGTCGCAGAAGCCTGCAATCAGGTCAAAGGGCTGACCCTCAGGCTCAAAATCACGAAGCTTGGCAGTCTTGTCCTCGAGGGCAAGGGTGTCGCAAAACTCATCGAGGGGATAAATGTCGGTGGCAGGCAGAAGCTTTCTCTCGGTGCTGTGCATAAACACCCATTCGGATGTGCCTTTTACTACCGTTTGACCGTCCTCGTCCTCAATGATATAGTCGCGGCGGCAGGAGGCTCTTGTGGGCGGAAGCGGCCAGGTGGTGATCTTTACGCGACTGTAAAGGGGAGGCGTGCGCAGAATTTGAAACCTCACGCGCACGATGACCCACAGCACATCCTTTTGGAGCATAGCGTCAAAGCCGACACCCAGCTCGTAGGCGTGCCTGCCTGCCGCATTTTGAAAAAGGTCGAGCACGGCGCTCGGCATCAGCTTGCGTCGGCAATCGAAATCGTTGGTGCGCAGGGTATATTCGTAAGCGGCAACGGGCTTCATAGCGATTTCTCCTTTTGCTTAGGTTCGTTTCCTTGATTATACAGCAAAACGGGAGATTTTACAACTGCTTTTCATATAACGTACAGTTTGCAAAAGTAAATTGTTGACAAAGCGGTCGGTATGTTGTACTATTGTATTAGCACAATAATACAAGACCGAGAAAAAGGAGGTGAAAGAATGGCTTGGAGCTTTTCCTCAGACAGACCTGTGTATCTGCAGATAGCGGAACGGATCAAGAGATCGGTGTTGTCGGGCGAATATACGGCAGGGGAACAGTTGCCGACCGTGCGACAGTTAGCAATGGAGGCGGCGGTAAACCCGAACACAGTTCAGCACGCGTTTGTGGAACTTGAGGATGAGGGCATCATCATTTCGAAGGGAACCTTAGGACGATTTGTGACCGAGGATATGGGAGTGATTGAGGTTTGCCGAAGAGAAATGGCAGAAAAGCTCGTAAAAGACTTTGTTGATAGCATAGAAGAACTGTCTATACCGTTGGAGCAGGCCATAGAGATGGTCAAGGAGGTAGAAAATGAACATACTTGAGTGTAAAAACCTGACGAAAGGATACAACAAAAACTTTCGTGTTCTAAATAATTTCAATTTAACCGTTCCGTCGGGCAGGATCGTTGGACTTTTGGGCCCTAACGGATGCGGAAAGACCACACTTATAAAGCTGGTGGCAGGAATACTGCAGGCTGATTACGGCGAGATATCGGTAGGGGGTGTGCCTGTCGGCGAGCAAAGCAAGGCGTTGGTGTCCTACCTGCCTGAGCGCCCCTATTTTAGCACCAATATGAAGGTCGAAGGTATGGTGCGTTATTTCGAGGAGTTCTACTCCGATTTCGATCCTTCGAGGGCATACAGGCTGCTGTCCGACCTGAACATCGACCCCAAGGCAAACCTCAGGTCGCTTTCCAAGGGCACCAAGGAAAAGGTGCAGTTGATCCTCGTAATGTCGCGCAACGCCAAGCTTTACCTGCTTGACGAGCCTATCGCGGGCGTTGACCCCGCGGCACGCGAATATATTCTCAGCACCATCGTTGAAAACTACAATACCGAGGCATCCATAATAATCACGACCCACCTCATCTCCGATGTTGAGCAGGTGCTGGACGATTTTGTTTTCCTTTCCTTCGGGGGCACGGTGCTCAAATGCGGTAACGCCGAAGAGGTGCGAAACGAAAGCGGAAAATCTTTGGATCAGTTGTTCAGGGAGGTGTTCAAATGCTGAAGAAACTGTTGAAATACGATCTGGGCACGGTTATGAAGTATTGGTGGATAGCGGCGGTAACCGTTATCGGTTTGTCGGTCCTGAGCGGCTTCAGTATATCGGTATTGGCGGTCGATGCGTTATACCTTAACGTGATGATATATATCATAGCGATAATGGTTATTTTTGCAACCGTACTATCCTATTCGGCCTTTATGATATTAACGATAGTCTTCATTTTCGTACGGTTTTATAAAAACTTCTTTTCCGATGAAGGATATCTCACCTTCACTCTGCCCGTTAAGCGTTCCCAGCTTCTGAATTCAAAGCTCATCACTGCAGTGATCACTACATCGGCTACGACGATAGTGACCTTTGCGGGACTGGCGGCACTTTTATGTATAGGTCTTTCGCAGGTGCCTGAATTCTGGGAAGAATTAAAACTGGCGTTGGGTGAGGCGATCGACTATCTGGGCGCATATTCCGTTATTTACATAGTTGAGTTTATCCTGTTGATGTTTTTGTCAACCTTGTTCTCGGTCCTGTGCCTGTTTAACTGCATTACCTTTGGCGCCGTTATCGTCAAAAAGGCCAAGGTCATTGCCGCCATCGGCGTCAGCTACGGAGTGAGTATGATCAACAGTATCATAGTGCAGATAGTTTCGGTTTCGGTGACCGCTGACCTTGCGATATTGGCAGAAAAGGCACCCCAAGACAGCATCACCCTGCTGATAGCGTTGGGATTGTTTGCCGTGATACTTGTGGTAGGACTGATATGCACCATGTTGTACACCCTTCAGTACTGGATGCTTGACAAAAAGCTGAATCTCAGCTAAGGAGTAAATGATGAAGAAGATATTATCCGTAGTGTTAGCAACCTTGTTGCTATGCTCCTGCTTTGTGTTCTCTGTATCGGCCGTAGGGTCGGATGTTACGATCTCCGACGATTACAGCGAACTTTACATCAATTCTGATACCTATTTCAGGGTTCAGGATACCTCGCTTTATGTTGAGTGTGACTTTTACTTTGACGTGGAGGTCACACTCAGCGAGGCGCAGTCGAATGTGATAAACAGCATCGATCTTAACTGTGACGAATACGGTAACGTTGTAGAGGCGGTCATCGATATGAAGATCGGAGACCCCACGACCGTGATCTATATGAACAGCGACGCACTTGAGGATTACAGCGCCCTCAAAACCGCCCGCAAATACACCGTTGACTTCATATCTCCCGAGGGCAACAGCGTCAGAGTGTCGCGCGAGGCCTTGTTTGATAAAGCTGTTATTCTCAGAGAGAGCGACCTTTATTTCTGTGATTACTATTACGTCGGTACGGTAAGCAGTGACGGCGCTATGAGCCTGTGCAAAGGCCTGATCCTTTCCGACTACGACGGTTTTTATTACTTTGATTTTGAACAGAACTCAGTAACCGAGCCCTACGACTTTGACCCTACCGCACAGACCAGTCTTAATGCCTATAAGATAACCAACTCGACCCTGAAGAACGAACTGCTCGATGCCGAGAACAAGTATTTCGGCGGAGACCTGACCGAAGAAGAGGGTGCTACGGATGTCTTGTTCGGCGGGGCGATAGTCATTCTGTTTATAGTGGCCATCCTTCTGCTTGGCGTAGCCATCGTCTTCCTTATATGTGGAATCTGCTCAAAGACACAGTACCGCAAAATGCACTTCGCTATCTGCATAGCGGCAGGCTGCGCGTTTGCGGTGGTGGCAGCAATTGTTGTCTATGTTCTTTCGATAGTGTAATCGGGGAGCAGAGTATGACAAAGATCGTTCGCAGAAGATTTGCTTTTATTGGCTCTGCAGAGGAGGAACAATGGCTTAACGATATGGCGTCGCGCGGCTTTGTGCTGACCTCGAAGAAGCGGAATGTGTTTGAATTTGAGGAATGCCGCCCTAATGAGTATACCATCCTGCAATATTTTCTGAAGGCGGATGCCGACAAGGGAAAGTTGCTTGAAAACGGGGAACTGATCCGTCGGACAGGGCTTGAATGTATCTGCGTTTGGGGTCAGGTGGCCTATTTTCGTAAGAAAAAGAGCAACCCGTATGAGTTTGACCCGAACAACCGCATCAAGCATTATAAGCGGCTGATCGGTACCACGGCATGTTTTATAATTGCGTCGGTTTTATGGTGTGCCAAGGCGGTCATCGATTATTTCTCTATGTCGGACGTGTGGCCTGACCAATGGTTCCTGCCCGTGTTTGACCTGACATTGTTCGTGCTTTGGATGACGGTTGGGATAATTTATACCGTAAACTTAGCCAAGATCAAAGGTGAAAAAAAGGCATTTGCAGAAAAGGTCAGATCAACCTTAAGCAAAGCCTGAGAATTTTTAAGCGCGTGTCGAATTTTGTGTTCCGTTCGGCACGCGCATGCTTTTTCTAAGATTCAACTCCGTATGTGGCTGTCATCGGGTCTTGGAATAAGGGCAATTTCGGTGTTGCAAAGGTGAACACGACGAACAAAACGCCGATAACGCAGAGGGCGGCAAAGGCTACCCACCCGTTTTTGCATTGGAATCGGTCATTTTTGAATGCCCAATATTCAAGGGCAAAGACGACCGCCGCCGAAATAAAAAATATAGCGATGTTCAGCCAGTCGGGCGATCTGCCGAAGGCGCCGTTGTAGGTGTAAAAGAGTACGGGGATGAGTATCAGCCCTGCAACCGTACTCACCAGCTTGACCCACCAGAAGTTGCCGAAATCGGTGAAGAACCTGCTTTGCACCAGCGCAAAGATGAAAAGCGGAAAGTAGAGCAGCTTCAGATGCTCCCAGGTCGACTCGTTGACCGCTGAAAAGGGGGCAGTGACGGTGCTTTTTCCGCTCCAGTCGTAGAGAAAATGAAGCAGGGTGCCGACAAATGCCGTCACGGCAAACCCTGCGAACTGCCAAAGTGCAATATCCCGTTTCGTAAGCCCCACCGCCAATGTGTTTGTTGCTTAATTTTATGCATTAAACGTGGCGGTTATTCGGCCGACCGATCGCAAAAAGATGGGGATTGAGAAACGGTCTGCGTGATGGTATAATAAAATTAGATCAAATGGAAGAGGTCGGTTCAATGAAACTGAAAATTGCATTGTTGCAGATTGCCCCCTGCGGCTGTCTTGAGCAAAACAGGCAAAAGGGCATCGCCGCCTGCAAAAAGGCCAAGGATATGGGGGCCGATATCGCCCTTTTCCCTGAGATGTGGAGCAATGGATATAATATTTATAACCGACCCGTCGACGAGTGGAAGAGGGAGGCTATAGATGCCGAAGGTGACTTTGTTGTGTCCTTCGGAGCCCTTGCAAAAGAACTCGGTATGGCGATAGGCATCACCCTGCTCGAAAAATTCGGGGATGCGCCGCGCAACACCTTGGTGCTGTTTGACCGCTTCGGCAACCGCAGGTTTACCTATGCCAAGGTGCACACCTGTGATTTCGACGTTGAGCGAAACCTGACGGCAGGCGAGGACTTTTACGTGACCGAGCTTGACACCGAGCAGGGAGTGATAAAGGTGGGCGCAATGATATGCTACGACCGCGAATTTCCCGAAAGTGCCCGAATTCTTATGCTTAAAGGTGCCGAGCTGATACTCGTCCCCAACGCCTGCCCGATGGAGATCAACCGCCTTTCCCAACTGCGTGGCAGAGCCTATGAGAATATGACCGCCATTGCCACCTGCAACTATCCCGATTCGGTGCCCGACTGCAACGGCGGCTCCACCCTCTTTGACGGGGTGGCCTATTTGCCTGAACTGGACGGCTCGCGTGACACCTGCGTCTTTATGGCCGACGGGGAAGAGGGGGTCTACGTGGCTGAGCTGGATGTGGACGTGTTGCGCCGCTACCGCGAAACAGAGGTGCACGGCAACGCCTACCGCCGACCGACCAAATACACCGCCCTGATTGAAACTGCAGTCGAGCCCCCGTTTGTCAGAGAAGGACATAGGGATTAAAAAACACCGCTGAAGCATAACGCCTCAGCGGTGTTTTTTCACGCCTCTTTTTGCAGGGTCTCGCACAGCTCCTCAAAGGTCAAAAATTTGAACCCCTGCTGCTTGAGCATCACAATAAGTTGCTCAATGTGCTTGCCGTAATCGCGAATACCCGCCGTAAGATAATACTTGTCGTAGGATTTCAGCCCCTTTAGCAGCGGGATCCTCTGTCTTGTAAGTTCAAAGGGGTGCAGATAAAAAACATAATAGTCGTTGTGTTGTAAATATTGTTTAATAACACCCTTCATAAAGCCCCAGTTGCTCAGCCGCACGTATCCACCCCCTGAAATGGGGTAGGGCTTGCCGAATATCTTCTGCTTCGACATAGTAAATTCGAAGAAGTCCTTGTTGCAGAAGATGCCCTTGGCACATTCCTTGAAGCCGCTCAGGTCAAGCTTGACGGTGTGACGCGCCTTAAGAAAGCCGAGGTCGCTCGAGTCGTACTTGAAGCCGATCTCCTTGAGTATTTCCAGCCTCTTGTTGTCGAGACTGAAAAATGGCGCCCTGAAGCCGACAACGTCGGTGCCGAACATATCCGAAAGGGCCTTTTTGGCCTTTTTGACCTCCGCTTTGAAGGCGTCGGGGGAGATGTCCATAGGGGCAATGTGCTCAAAATTGTGCAAGGCCAGCCGATGCCCGTTTTTGATGGCAGTCTTCAGCCTGTCGGCAATCTTCGGGGCAAGAGAGCCAACGGTAAAAAGGGTGCTTTTTATCGAATGCTTGTCGAGTATGCGTATGTATTCGTCAAATCCGTCGAGCAGGTCGACGTCGATACTTTCCGATGAATTGGATACGCACTCGGTGTCCCAAAAGGCTTCCACGTCCATAGTGAAAACCGCATACTTTTGTCCTTCCATCTTCTACTTTCCATTAAAAAATTCAAAAATTTGATTATCGTACCTGTCGGTGTTGTTTATCCTGAGGTGAGAATGACCGCCTTCGTCAAACCAAACCAGCTTTTTGTCCTCGGCGGCACAGGCGTCAAACAGCTTTTGCGATTTTTCGGGTAGGGAGAAGATGTCCTTCTTGCCGTAGAGGAACAGCACCCTTGCGTCCTTTTTGATGCGCTTTATCGCTCTGATGGGCTTGTCGCGGTAAACGTTGGTCTTGGTATAGCGGTTTATCTGGAGCATAACAAGGTCTAACACAGGGAAAAGAGGACGTTTGTCGGCGATCATATGGCGCTTAAAGGTCTCCCTGAAGGATACGAAGCAGCCCTCGGTCACCAGGCCCTTTATGAAGTCGGGGCAGTCCTTTTTGGCCAGAGTAAATATTGCGGCGGCAGTGCCGATGCAGATGCCGTGAAAATAGACCTCGTCGTTGGAAAGGGTCTCGTTTGCGAACCTCGCCCAAGCGATAACGTCGTTCGACTCCTTGACGCCGATGGTGTTATAGATGCCGTCGCTCTTTCCGTGACAGCGGGTATCAATGACCAACACATTAAAGCCCGCCTGCTCATAGGGAGGCGCAAAGTAGTAGGAATACATAAGGCTCTCGCATCTGCCCGGCAGGATTATAACACAGCGCTTTTTGCCGAAGTCGTAGTATTCGCCGTAAAGGTTAAAGCCGTCGCTTTGGATGTGGACATCCTGCTTTATATCGGTATGCCCGTTGGCCCACAGTACCCCTTGGTCCCACATAGCCTGCTGCTCCTCATTTTCGGGTGCAGAGCAGACCCTCGCCCATTTCTCAGGCTCGGTCCTGACAAGCTGGGAAAAATAGACCCTTTTGGAAATGGGATAGGTGTAAACAAGCATAAAAACGAGTCCGCCTGAAAGAAGCACAGCCAGAGCAATCAGCACTATAAAGATCGCGTCCATATATCTCTCCCCAATGCCTAAAAAATACATCCAGACCATTATATCATAAATGTCTTTTGAATGCACTATTTTTTGTCGAATTAGTTCAAAAATTGTTGCAAGACACCCTGTGATATGGTATCATAAGCGTGAATATTGTTTGTTTGGAGGTCCACAAATGTCTGAGTTTGTTATTATATGCGATACTTCCTGCGATCTTATCCGCCCCTTGCGTGAAAGGTTCGGGATCGATGATTACATAAGCGGTCTTGTCTACTTTCCCGACGGTCATTGTGAGAAGGCGGATCTCGACTGGGAAAAGTATGACCCGAAATGGTTCTACGAGTCTATGTCGGACAAGAAGACCGTCTACAAAACTGCCCTTGCGCCGACAGGGGATATTATTGACATTTTCGAAAGTCCCCTTATGGCAGGCAAGGATATTCTTTGTCTCACTCTTTCATCGGCTCTTTCTGGTACATACCAGACCTGTGAAATGGTCAAGAACAAGCTTTTGCCGAAATATCCTCAGCGCAAGATAATCTGCATCGATTCAAAGCGTTATTCAACCGCCCTTTCTTTGCTGGTTATCGAGGCTGCCATCAAGCGCAGCGAGGGCCTTTCGTTAGAGCAGACGGCGCAGTATATCGAGGAGAATAAGCACCGCGTGCATCAGATAGGCCCTATGGATGACCTCTTCTTTTTGTGTAAGACGGGACGCATCTCCAACTTCAAGGCCTTCTTCGGAACCCTGATGGGTATCAATGCGATGGCCGATTTCAACCGCGAGGGACTCGCTCAGGTCATCGGCAAATTCAAGGGCAAGAAGCTGGCCTTCGACGCGGTCATAAAATATATGCGCCAAACGGTGCAAAAACCCGAGGAGCAGATAATCTTCGTGGCCCATTCCAACCGTCCTGCAGCGGCTGAATTGCTTCGTGATATGATCGTCAAGGAATTTTCGCCCAAGGAAGTCATTATAAATGATATAGGTATGTCCTGCGGTGCCTCTATCGGACCGGGACTGTGCGCGGCTTTCTATTGGGGCGAGGAGATAAGCGAAAATATGGAAAAAGAAACTGCCATTATGCAGGCGATCATAGAAACTCAAAAGTAAGGGGGAGTATTTATGAGAGAATTCGTGATTTTCGGCGACTCTACCTGCGATCTGGACAGGGATCTTCGCGCAAAGTACGGCGTAGAATATGTCGCTATGAACTATTCCATCGATGATATCGAGTATGTTGCCTCCCTTGACTTTGAATCCCACAGTGCAAAGGAGCATTACGACCTGATGCGCTCGGGCAAAAGGGTGTTCACCACTCAGGTGCCTAAGAATGTGTATTACGACGCCTTTAAGGCGGCTTTGGATGAGGGCAAGGACCTGCTTTACGTGTCCTGCTCGTCGGCCCTGTCGGCATCCATAAACACCGCTATGCTGGTGGCAAAGGAGCTCAACGAAAATGCGGGAGAGCAGAGGATATTCTGCGTCGACTCCCTTATAAGCTCGCTCGGTCAGGGCTATCTCTTGATGTGCGCTTCCAAGAAGCGTCAGGAGGGCCTGAGCGCAGAGCAGACGGCGGCCTATCTTGAGCAGATAAGGCTGAAGGTCAATCAGTGCGGCACTGTCGAGTCGATGGAATACCTGCGCAGAGCGGGCAGGGTCAAGGCGTCGAAGGCCTTTTTGGGCAACCTTTTCGGCGTAAAGCCCATCATCATCTCGGATATGAAGGGACAAAATTATGCCTATAAAAAGGCAAAGGGAATCACCAACGCGAGAGCAGCAATAGCCGACCACATCGTTGATGCGGCAGACGGAGTTTATGATACCCTGCTGATATCCCACGCCGACTGCGAGGAGGACGCACTTCTGCTTCGTGACGAGATACTTAAGAGAGCCGAGTTCAAGGAGATCATAATCGGCTACATCGGCCCCATCGTTGGCGCAAGCGTGGGACCCGGAACTGTAATTGCGTTTACTTTCGGCAAGGAAGTTACTGTTGAGGGGAATGAATAACAGATGCAGCAGTTTTTAGATGGGGTTGAGTTGCACCGCGTTTTCACCGTGGGCTACCGCAACCTTAAAAAGAATATGACTGCCATTAACGACTTGAACGTCTTTCCCGTTCCCGACGGAGATACGGGTACCAATATGGTGCATACCTTCGGGGGCGGACTTCGCTCGGTCACTCAATGCGAGAATGTAGGCGAGTATATGGAGCGGCTGGCAGGTGCGGTCCTGCTCAGTGCCCGCGGAAATTCGGGGGTTATATTCTCGCAGTTTATAAACGGATTTTACCGGGGCGTCAGCGGCAAAGAGACGGTTTGCTTTGCTGATCTGGCCAAGGCCTTCTCCTGTGCCAAGGATGATGCCTATCAGTCCATAATGACCCCCACCGAAGGCACTATTCTGACCGTTATCGACGAGGCGGCTGAGTTTTTGGGCAAAAAGGCCGACTCCTTCTCCGATTTCAAGAGCGGCCTTTGCGAGCTGGTCGCCTGTATGAAGGATACTCTGGCGAGGACTCCCGATATGTTGCCGGTGCTCAAGCAGGCTGGAGTCGTTGACAGCGGCGGCGCAGGTCTCGTCTGCTTTTTCGAAGGTGTGTATGCATATTTTTGCGGCATAGATATTGAGGACATCGAAATGGCCGAGTTCAATTCTCAGCCCTCGGTCAGCGCAACCGATTTCGGCCCTGAAAGCGTTATGGAATACGGCTACTGCACCGAATTTATACTCCAGCTTATGAACGCCAAGACCGATATCTCCGCCTTCTCCAAGGACGCCTTCGTAAAGCCGCTTGAGGATATGGGCGATTCCATCGTCGCGGTGTCAAACGGCTCCATCGTCAAGATACATATCCATACCTTTGCTCCCGAAAAGGTGCTGGAATATGCAAGAAGCTTCGGTGAACTCGTAACTATAAAGATCGAGAATATGTCGGTCCAGCACAGCGAGACCAAGGTCGAGGAGAAAGAGGAAAAAGAAAAGGTCAAGTACCTGATCGTTGCCGTTGCACAGGGTCAGGGAATAATCGATTATTTTTATAACATCGGCGCAACCGTAGTCATAAACGGCGGACAGACGGCCAACCCGTCGGTCGATGCCTTCTTGAACGCGTTTGATAAATTCGATGCCGAGAACATCGTTGTTTTGCCCAACAATTCCAACATCATCCTGACGGCAAAGCAGGCGGCCGAGCTTTATAAAAAGGGCAACGTCCACGTCCTGCCGACCAAGTCAATCGTTGAGGGTTACAGCGCCCTTTCTATGATGAATCTTTGGTGCGACAGCGTAGACGAGCTTATTGAGGATATGAGTTCGGGACTGGGCACGGTCGTTTCGGCCTACGTTACCACAGCCACCCGCGATACCGTGATGAACGGCGTCGACGTTAAAAAGGATGAGTATATCGGCATAAAGAATAAGGAGATACTCCTTTGCTCCGACGACAGAGCCTCTGTTGCTAAACAGCTTGTCGAGAGGGTGGTCGACGAGGAAAACAGCGAGGTCATAATCGTTTTCTACGGCAAGTCGGTGGACTCAACCGAGGCCGAAGCCTTCAAGAGCTTCTTGGAGGAAAAATACCCCCTCGCCGACATCGGCTTTATAAGCGGCGAGCAGGAGGTATATGATTACATTATTTCACTTGAATAGGGTAGAGTATGAGAAAGATCGTTGTTGATACCTACGGCGCGGACAACGGCGCCGAGGTGGTTATAAGGGGTATTGCCTCAGCAATAAAAGAAGAAAAGATATTTCCCGTTTTGGTGGGAGACTCCGAGCTTATCGGCCGTATTATGCGGCAAGAGGGCATCGCAGAGGATAGGTATGAGGTGGTGCACACTACCGATTATATAACCAACGATGAGCCTGCGGCCTGCATCTTCGGAGGCAGGGACGATAGCTCGATCGCCCTTGCATATCAGCGGTTGAAGCAGGATGATCTCTGCGTTGGACTCATCTCTGCGGGTAATACGGGAGCCTTGCTTGTCGGCTCTATTTGCAGGCTCGGCCTGCTCAATTCCATAAAATTCCCTGCCCTTTGCAGTGCATTGCCCTGCGCGAATGAGGAACTGGTGTGCATCGTAGACTGCGGAGCGGTTATCGATTGCACCGAGAATGACCTTGTCCGCTTTGCCAAGATGGGCAACGTTTTCTCCAAGTGCTACTGCGGAATAGATGAGCCGCGGATAGGCATTATGTCGGTCGGCCGTGAGGCTAAAAAAGGTAACGCCCTGACCCTCAAGGCCTATGAGCTTCTAAGTCAGCTTGACCTTAACTTTGTGGGCAACCTCGAGGGCAGCGATATGGTCTCGGGATATGCCGACGTCATCGTGACCGACGGTTTTTCGGGCAACATTCTGCTCAAAAACACCGAGGCGGTGGGCAAAAAGGCGGCCGAGATAGTCGAACGGTTCGGCGGAGAAGACCGCGAGCTTGTCGACAGAATAAAGAGGGAACTTTACCTTGCCTTCGACTTTAACTCAAGGGGAGCGGCTACCTTCCTTGGCACCAAGAAGACGGTGGTCAAAATGCACGGCTGTGCAACCGAGGAAACGGTGGTTGCGTCGGTCAGGCAGATGTCGCGGCTTTTGGATGCCGATTTTGCCTCGCGTCTGGAGGACGCACTCAAAACCGTATAAAAAAACAAAGACAAACATAAAAGTTTGTCTTTTGTCGTTTTATTCTTTTGTCAGTGACGCTATAAAGATTAACTGATGCATAAAGAATCTCAGCGGCATACATACAGCCACGACTATGTTGAAGTTGAGTATAAGCGGAATAGCAGGGAAGGCCAAACTTATGACCAGACACATCAGCGTGTAGACGAAATAGTTTATAATGGTATAAACGACCGTCGTCAGATATTCTCCAAGCCGTATATGCTTCATAAATATGTACTTGTTCAGCAGAATGCACAGCAAAAGCGAGATGGCGCCAACCGACGGCACGATAAAGTCTATGCGGCTGTTCCCGAAAACGATACCAAAAACGAAGATGAGGATCTCGGCCGCAATAAAGGAAATGAAGGTTCCTTTGGCAAGTGAAAAGAGGCTTTTATATATCCTGAGGGTGTCTTTAACTGGGTTAAAGTGAGAGGACGCGTTGTTCTCTATATAGATGGCGTCGATGGGAAGGGTGGTTACCTTAAGCCCCATCTTTGCGGCGTAATAGAGAACGTTCATTTCGTAGTCGTAGTTGTTTTTCTCCACCTTTATAAGCCAATCGAGGTTGCATATGTCAAAGCCGCGCAGACCCGATTGGTTGTCCGAAAGATAGCGGTTGGTCAGCAGGGTGTAAACAAACTTTGACAGGTCGTTTCCGAACCTCGACCTGAAGGGTATCTTGCCCTTGCGTTGCCTTACGGTCAGGACGAACTTTTCCCCCTTGTTGAGCAGTTCGCTGACCCTGACGACGTCGGCAGGCCTGTGCTGACCGTCAGCGTCGCAGGTGATGAAGGCGGTGCAATCGGGCAGGTTGTCCTTGATATATTGCATACCGGCCTTCAGAGCGGCGCCCTTACCGCAGTTTTTGTCAAGGGTGACGATGTCAGCGCGGTCTCTGATCGAGTTGAAGATTTCAGCGTACCTTTCGCCGCTTCCGTCGTCGACCACAACTATTTTGAAGTCGTTTTCGACCAGCTCGCCGACAAGCTTTACAAGCTGTCGGTCGGGCTCATAGGCCGGAATTAAGATTACGTTCATTAACATCCCTACTTTAGTGCTTTTTCTAAAAATTCATTGATTTTTTCAATCAGCCCGTCGTTCGCCGTTAGATCGTCGTCGAAGAGAAGGTCGGTGTGCCCGCAGGCCTCGGGCGACGATCGAAGCAGGTATTCGACCTTGTCGGAGTCGATGGAGTCTTTATATGAATAGACCGAAAACTTATCGGCAGGCACCTTTTCATCGTCGGCACCGTGTATGACAAGGACGGGCACGTCGGTTGTGGAGAGCACGTCGCTCGCCTTAAGATTTACCGTCTTGCTTCCGAATATCATCGATTGGTAGAGCCATAAACCGCCGTAGTTGAGGTATGAAAGCCCGCCGACGTAATTGCTCGCCGAGCCAATGACCCCCTCCATAGCGCTGTTGACTCCGCTGACCGAGATGACGGCATCGATGTCGTACCCGTAGGACAGGGCGCAACAGGCGGCATATCCGCCTCTGCTATGGCCAAGGAGTGCAATGCTATTATAACCGAAGCGGTCCTGATTTTCAATATAGTTCAGTGCTTCCTTGAGGTCGAGAAGCTCCTGTGAGAAGCCGACGGCGTTCTTCCCTTCAGAGCGGCAACAGCCCGTGGTGTCAAAGGTAAAGACCGACCACCCGTAGTCCAGCAGTTCCTTTATCTGCCAAAGATAGCTGTCGGAGCAGGCATTGTGCCCCGAGGCCAAAAGGATGAGCGCATCCTTTTTATCGGCGGCCTTGCTCTCATACAAGTATCCACAAAGGGTATTTTTGCCCGATTTGAAGGATTTTTCCTGCCGTTTGGCGACCATACTTTTAAGCGGATCGGTATAGTCGGTCACAGAGCAGTCGTATCGCGCGAAGAAACTGTCATAAACTATTTTCGTCGCGCCGAGATTTAATATTGAGATAATAAGGAGAGTAATAATAACGGTCATCAGTATCCTTTTCAGCTTGAAGCGTTTTGATACCATTATTATCACCCGTCTTTTAGAAGTTTAATCAAAGGAGAATTTGCTATGCGCTTTAGCCCGAGTTACACGTTGGATATAATTAAAGAAGAAGATTTTAACAGCGAGATCCTGCAGGTAGAGCAGGTAATTCAGGAGTATAAGGACTTCGGCGAATTCGATGCCTTTGATAAAACGAAGATATACTATGAATACTATCTGGTTGAGAAGCCGAAGGCTAACGTAGTAATCGTGCATGGCCTGAGCGAGTTCATAAGGAAGTTCGATGAGTTTATCTATTACCTGATGAATCAGGGTTATAACGTCTTTATATACGATCAGCGTTGTCACGGGATGTCGGGCCGATTGACCAGATCACAGCACCTGCTTCACGTGGACAACTTTAAGGATTATGCCGCCGATCTCGAGCAGTTTATAGAAGAGGTCGTTCTGCCGACCGAGAATATCCCGATCTACTTATATTCTCATTCGATGGGCGGCGCGGTATGTACCCTCTACCTTGCCGAGCATAGCGACAGGGTGGAGAAGGCCGTCTTTTCGGCGCCCCTTTTCGAGCCGATAGTCAACAGTGTTCCCGTCCCGTTGGCAAGGGTGAGCGTAAGGCTGGGACGGATCTTCTTGGGCTCGAAAAAGAGATTTTTCCTCTCCAACGATTTTGACCCCGAAATCAAGTACAAGGAGTCCTACGGCTCAAGCGAAGCGCGTTTTTATTACAACATAAAGCTGCGCAGGGAAAACGAAAAATATCAGTCCTCGCCGATGTCATTCGGCTGGGTGGACAACTCCCTGAGGATCAGGAGAAGACTTCTCAAAGACAGGCTTATCAAGGGTATAAAAACCCCCATCCTGCTCTTCAGCGCCGAGAATGACAGAGCGGTCAACAACCTGCCGCAAAGGGAGTTTGCCGACAAGTGCAAATCCTGCCGACTTATCGAGGTCAAGGGTGCCACCCACGCTCTGCTTGCAAGCGAGAGCGGCGAGTTAGAGAAGCTGATAAAGCTTACCCTCGATTTTTATGCGAATTAGCATCGGCCTGCGCCTGTTGCTCGGCCATACGCTTTGATTCGGCCAATACGGTGCGCCACAATGCAACAAGCACCCGCCATACCCGCACCGTCAAAACGGTTTCGAAGCTCCAACTGCCCTCGTCACCGTCATAATCGCACAAGATCCTGACATCCTCGCCCGATGGCTTGACGTCGACGAAGGAATGAAGGTAGCCCAGCAGGGGATAAACTACGGCACAGCATTCGCCGTAGCTCATAGCGGCATCGGCGGCATCGGTATCGGCGCAGACGATATTTAATTTCAGCACCTTTATCTTGCAGTATCTCAAAAGCCCGACGATCTCTCTTAACAGGTCGACGATGAGACTGAAACTTTCGCGCAGGGTGCTTGAAAAGTCATTCTTTTGAATATTGGTCTTGATGTTCTGCTTTTCAAGACGCGAGACGCCCGATGCACTCTTGAGGGTTCGGACAATTGGATTGTTGGGGTCGGGCTCTTCACCGAAGGTCTTGTGCAGGATCTTATATCTTAATTGCAATTCACCGCTTTGATCGGCTTTCACGATAACATATACGGGCAGCAGTAAAACGGCCGTGATAACAAGGCCTAAAAATAAAACTATACTTAAGAATATCCACATATATGTTCACCACCTATCAGTATGCCCACGGGCAAAAAGTTTATGAAAGGAAATGCTATGAACTGGCTGTTTAGAAGTATTGACGGCTTTTCATCGGCTCAGTACGACGCGGTATACGGCGGCTTGTCCGCCTCGCGCAAGGCCCACGTAGACCGAATGAAAAATCGGGACGACAGGCTTCGCTCGGTGCTTGCAACGGCGCTGGTCGACGAGCTGTTACAAGCGGAAAAGGCTGTCGGCGCACGGCTTGAGACCGATGGCTTCGGCAAGCCTTTCTTAAATGGGAGCGGGCTTTTCGTCAGCATTTCTCATTGTGAGCAGGGGGTAGCCTGCGCGGTATCATCCTCAGAGGTCGGCATAGACCTTGAAAGGATACGTCCTGTTAGGAAGGCCCTTATAGAATACGTCTGCTTGCCCTGCGAAAAGGAATATGTTTTCTCCACCTCGCAGTATGAGTGCGAAACGGTCACCGACTCGCAGACCCTCTCAAGATTTTTCGAGGTGTGGACGGCAAAGGAGGCCTATTTCAAGAAGTGCGGCCCCAAGGATATGCTTGCCGTCAACACCCTTGAGTTTGAAAAAAGGTGCTTGATGCAGGACGGATTTATAATAACCATAATATAAAAGTAAAACCCGTTTGCTCGGGTTTTATTTTTTTAGCTGCTTTCGAATTTTCTCGCGTACGTCGTCCAAAAAGGATGAACTTGCCTTGCCGAAGGCACATTCATTGACAAAGTGCTCGCAGTTGTTGTGCAGGATATCGTAGCCGCCCTGACCGATCTTGGAGCGGGCAAATGCCACGATATCTTCCTTTGAGCGCATTTTTAAGGCTTCCGACCGAGTGGGACGGGCGGTTTCTATCTCGCCGCCTGACAGGAATGTGTAGATGTCGGAGACGGTGACCTTAATGGTATCGCTCTGCTTGCCGGGGTCGTTGGGCAGGCCGAACTGAATTACCTCGTCCTCGCTGACAAAGATGCCGTAATGATAGTAAAAGCTCACCTTTGTTCTGATGATGTCACCGCTTTTGGATGGGTGAATGGGTTCCCAGTTCAATTATGATACCTTCTTCTCTATGACGTCAATTACGTCCTTAACGGTCTTGATATCGGCAAAATCGTCGTTGACGAACTTGATGCCGAACTCCTCCTCAATGGCCATCGCCATATACAAAAGGCCTATCGAATTTATGCCGATATCCTGTCTGAGATCAGCCTCAGGGGTTATCGAGCCGAGGTCGACCTCGCCCTCGAAAACGGCGGTGCAGACCGATACGAGTCTTTCGTAGGTGTTCATATTTCTCTCCTATATGCTGAAATTATCGTTGGCGGATTTGCATCTGCAAAGTTCCTCGATCAAAGCGTCGGAAATATTCTTGATATCGAGGGTGCTGGGAAATTTCTTTGCACAGAATTGCTTGGGGTCGATGGTATTTCCTATTACGACAGTGCGCATATTGTACCACTTATTACGGGGCAGAATATGCATCGGAATGATGGGCACGCCCGCCCTTATCGCCATCAGGACGGCACCCGATTTTATTGCGTCGATGTCATCGGCTCGGTGTATCTCGCCCTGCGGAAAAACGGTCAGCAAAAAGCCTTCCTTCAGCTTTTGGACCGACTTGTTTATGGCCTCAATATCGGTGGCGTTGCGGTCGATCTCAATAGCACCTACACCCTTGAGCAGTATCGGGCGAAGTTTTCCCTTCATTACCACCTCGGCCACCAAAAAGTAGAGCCGTCGGTACCACATACTCACGCCTACGACAAAGGGATCGGCGAAGGAAGTGTGATTGGCCGCGATTATGGCACCGCCCTTGATCCTTTCAGTGTATTTTTCACCTTCGGGAGTTCTCTTTTTGATGCGCAGGATGGGCACCAACACCGAGCAGACGAGCCGTGCCATATCCATCGGTATGTACTTGAAGCTGAAAAGGGGATGCGCAGGCTTTTTCTCCTTTTCGGCCAAGCTTTTAAGCTCGTAGACCTTCTCCTCGAGCAGCTTTGTTGCGGCCTCCAACTGCTCCTGCGGTGACAGGGAATCATCGATATGCTCCCTTACGTATATAGGCTCGCCGATGCAGACCTTTGCTCGCTTAAAGAGGGAGTAGTTGCCGAAGGTGTAAACGGGCACGCAGGGGGCATCGGTGCGCATAGCGATGAAGGCCGTGCTGGTCGTGAAGGGCCAGGGCTTGTTGTTGACGGGGAGTCTGCCCTCGGGGAAGATCCCTACACAGCCCTTGTTATCGAGCACCTCCAAGGTGTCGGCGACAAAGGAAAAATCGCGATCGTCGCGCTCAACCTTAATTCCGCCCCACGAGTTGAGCAAGAAGGCGAAGAACTTACTCTTGTTATAAAGCACCTCTGCCATCAAAAAGTGTATGGTGCGGAAGGGGAAGATGACGAGGTAGAGCACGAAGTCGAGAAGCGATTTATGGTTTGAAACGATAATGCAGGGCTTTGGCAGCCTTTTGCATCCGTTTGCTCGGTATACCTTGGGCTTAAAAAACAACAGTGCAGGCAGAATACCCGTAAGTTTTGTAAAGCCAAGGAAAAGATTTATAAACCATTTACTTTTCATAATCCTATACGCACTTTTCTAAAAATTCGCAAATTTGGTTGAGAGTGTAACAGTACTTGTCATCCTGCTTGTAGTCGGTTATGGAGAATTTCTGCGACAATCGGGTCAGGATATCGAAATACTGTATGCTTGTCGCGCCTAAATCGTGGAATATATGATCGTTGCCGCCTATGCGGTCGGCATCTATCATCAGCACCTCGGCAATAATGTTCCTGACGTCATTCGCAAAGGGGGAATCTCCGCCGTTTGAGTCGGACGCCGTCATATCCGAAAATGGAATAAGCCTTACGGTGCCGTCGGATATCTTTTTTATAAGCTGCGGACGGCTGACCTTTATCGCGGTGGGCGGACAAAGTTCATCGGTGGTGAAGTAAAACTTTTTTATACCAATGGCGCTTTGCAAGGTGTCGTTGACCGAATATACGTAAGCCCTGATCTTTTCCAGTTTTTCCTCGGTAACGTATTCGTCCACCTGAATGACGATGGACAGCTCCTGCTCCTTTTCGGAGCCGAGACCCAAGACCGAGAAGGCCTTGATACCCTCGATGACAAAGAGTTTTTCTATCGTGTCGGGGTTGATGTTCTCGCCGTTTTCGCCGATGACCATATCACCCTTGCGGCCGAGTATAAAGTAGTTGCCCTTGCGGCAGACCATATTGTCACCCGTGCAGAACCAATCCTCGAGGGTCTGTTCCTTGCCGTTGACCAGCTTTCTGACGCAAAGGGAACTGCCGCGAACGTAGAGCACGCCGTCCTCGCCGATCTTGTACTCCACCGAGTCAAAGGGCATACCGACGGAGTTCTGGTTGCGCCATTTGGGCTTGCGGCGAAGCTCGACCGACGTGATGCCGATCTCGCTCATTCCGTAGCCGTTATAGGTGGAGTAGCCGATGCCGTTTAACAGTTCCAACGCAGAGTCGCGCAGGTAGCTTCCGCCGTTGATGCAGAACATCACCGAGCGGCCGAAGACCTTATCGGTAACCTCTCTTGTCAGCAACTTTGCGACCTCGGCACCGATGCCGGCCGGCAAAATGTTTTGCATCGCCGTCGAGAACCTGACGGCGCTCATTAGCTTGTTATATTTCTTTTCGCCCTGCTGTTTGGCGGCGGCGATAACACTCTTTTCCACCGTGTGCCACAGCGCAGGCACAGCAAAAATATGGGTCACGTTGTGGCGGCGGCAGGTCTTGAGTATCGTATCGGAGGAATAGTCACGCAGGAAGACAAGGGTCCTGCCGAAAAAGGTGAACCAGAAATAGACCGCAAACAGACCGAAAACGTGGTAAAAGGGCAGGAAGGCAAGCTGCTTGAGATAGCCTTTATAATGCTTTGCGATCCTCGGCTCAAGCTTGATTATTCTCTCAAAATTGAGGATCTGCTCGGATATCTGATATCCGGTATAAAAGCAGACCACCTCGTTCATCGACGTGGCAGATGAGGAAAAGGCGATCTCGTCCTCAAAGATATCCTCATCGATGCCGCCATCCCCCTGCAACTGAGTTACAATCAGGCCCTCGGCCTTCAGGCCGTAGTCCTTGTCACAAAGGACGTACTTAACGTTAAGGGTGTCCAGAATACTGTCGGTCAGGCTGTTTGGATATCGCAGATTAACGAGATATGGCTTGTTTCCGCTCATCAAAACCGCCCAAAAGGCAACGATCCAATCGGGCGAATTTTCCAGGGCAACACCAACGTAGCCGTGTGTTGCCCCGATCTTATGATAAAGACCTGCGGCGGCACTTTCGATCTTCTTGCGCATATCACCGTAGGTGATCTTAGTTATTCTGAAACCGTCGTTGGTCTCGCAAAGAATGTTGTCCGTGCAGGAAAACATTATCCTGTATATGTCGAAAAGACGCTTTTGCGAGCCTTTGAGAGCGTCGCGGTTGGTCGCGATGATCTGTTTTAAGTTTCTGTTCATTTGGTTATCGTTCGTTACGTCCTGTCTATAAAATTACAGATAATAGTAGGGATCGTTGAAGACGCTGTGGCCGCTGAAGAGACCCACGAAGCCTATCAAAAGGGAAAGGGCGGTCAAAGCGATGGCGATGATGCCGAATATCTTGCCCAAGCGGCTCATAACGGAACGGTCGCCCTGATTGATGCATCCGAGTGACATTACAAGTCCGATGATAGCAGGCGGCAGATCGAAAATTGCAAAGGTGAGAGCCGTTGTAAAACCTACGGTGCCGTCAAGTGCCGTAAATATAATGGCGTAGAGAACGCTTATAATAGACACTATGAAGGCCTCGATGGACAAAGCCATACCTACGATCTTCTTTGCCAGACTGGGCTTTTTGACGGGTTCGGGCATCGGGTAATACTGAACCTGCTGTACAGCTTCAGGCTGAATGTATGTAACCTGCTCCACAGGCGCCTCACAAACGGGCTTTTCCTCAACGAGCTGAGTTCCGCACTGCGGACAGAAGTTAGCAACCTCATCGGTCGAATAGTTGCAATTGGTACATTTATACATACAAAAAACCTCCTTGTAGTTTATATATTGATTATATATTATATCAGGCAAGTTTTCAAGTGCATTTTAGGGCGCCTGCGGTAAGGACTAAGAGACCTTGCCGCCTTGTGCGTTGTTATAACGATGCATTGACCAGATCCAAAAATGCTTTTGCCGCAAAGGAAAGCGGTGCATTTTTCAGATATGCACAACCAATACTTCTTTTGGGAAGCGGAGGGTCAAGCTGTATTTTTTGGATGATACCCTTCTCCACTTCTTCTTTAGAGAACTGCTCGACCACACACGATACACCAAGATGAATGGAAGCAAAGCGGATCAGCAGATCGTGTACCGCTACTTCGATCTGCGGATCTAAGGATATATTCTTTGCTTTGAAGTTCTTTTCAAGAAACTTCCGCGAAGAAGCGTTTTTTTCAATAAGGATCAAGGGCAACTGAGCGATCTCTTCCCATGAATACGATGCTTTTTTATCGAAATCCGGCCCGCAGACGAAAAGGTCGTTAATTTCAATGCAAGGCTCAAAAGCAAGCTCCTCGTCTTCCATTGGCATATTGACAAACGCAAGGTCGGCTTTTCCTTCTTTTACAAGGTCGAGCATTTGAGAAGAATAAGAGTTGGCCATTTCAATTCTTACCTGTGGATAGGTGGCGTGAAATTCCTCAAGATATTTCAGAAGGAAGTGGGTCGTTATTGTGTCGCCGGCGGCAATTCTGAGCTCGCCTGATTCAAGATGCCGAAGTCGTTCCAACTGACTTTCGCCTTGTTCGATCGAGTTGATTGCATTTTCAACCTTCGAAAAAAGGAATTCCCCTTCATTTGTGAGGGTTATTCCTCTTCTTGTTCTGACAAACAGTTGAACGTTAAGGTCGTCTTCCAACTGATGAATACATTGGGAGATAGCTGACTGAGAAACATACAAGTGCTGAGCGGCTGTCGAAAACGATTGGAATCGTGCCGTTTCATAAAAAACACGGTAATAGTCAAGTTTTGTTTTCATATAAGTTCACCTTATTACTGTTGTAAGAATTATCTATTTTACTTATAACTACATTTGTATTATAATAACATCAAACGAATTAGTCAACAGTTGGAGGAAAAATTATGAGCAGAGTTTACGGAACAGTTTCAATGGGACTGCGTGCTCCGATCATCCGTCAGGGAGATGACCTTGTTGAGATCGTAGCCGGTTCTGTTGTTGAAGCGATGAATGTTGAAGGCCTTGTTCCGAGAGATCGGGACGTAGTCTGTATGACCGAAGCCATTGTGGCACGTGCACAGGGAAACTATGCGAGCGTCGATAATATTGCAACCGATGTGCGCAATAAGTTCGGCGGCGAAACCGTCGGCGTTATTTTCCCGATTTTGAGCCGCAACCGTTTTGCAATTTGTTTGCGCGGTATTGCTAAAGGTTGTAAAAAAGTTGTGCTGATGCTGAGCTATCCGTCTGATGAGGTGGGAAATCATCTTGTGGATCTGGATATGTTGGATGAAAAAGGCATCAATCCTTATACGGATGTTTTGTCAGAATCACAGTGGCGTGAGTTGTTCGGTGCTCCGAAGCACACCTTTACAGGCGTTGATTACGTAGAATATTATTCTGATCTGATTCGTGAGGCCGGCGCAGAAGCAGAAGTTATTTTCGCCAATGACTGCCGCGCTATTCTAAAATACACAAAGAACGTGCTCAACTGCGACATTCATACCCGTGCCCGCACCAGACGTCTTTTGAATGCCGCCGGTGCTGAGAAGGTATACGGTCTGGACGAGATTCTGAGTGAATCGGTTGACTGCAGCGGTTGGAATGCTCGCTATGGTTTGCTTGGTTCTAATAAATCAACCGAGGATACGGTAAAACTGTTCCCGAGAGAAGAATGTCAGCAGATGGTGGAGGATATACAGGCTAAACTGCTTGAGATCACCGGAAAGCATATTGAAGTTATGGTGTACGGTGACGGCGCATTCAAGGATCCCGTCGGTAAGATCTGGGAGCTGGCTGACCCCGTTGTATCGCCTGCATATACGCCCGGTCTCGAGGGCACGCCCAATGAATTGAAACTGAAATATCTTGCGGATAACGATTTTTCGAGTCTTTCCGGAAAAGAATTGCAAGAAGCAATTAAAACGAAAATTATGCAAAAGGACGGCTCTTCTCTTGTTGGAAATATGGCTTCTCAGGGAACTACACCGCGCCGTCTGACCGATCTGATCGGTTCGCTCTGCGATCTGACCTCCGGTTCCGGTGACAAGGGTACGCCGATCGTATATATTCAGGGTTATTTTGATAACTACACCAACGAGTAAGCAGAAGACGGTGAGGAGAAGATCCGTCGCGCCCAAGCCTGTTCGAAGGATAGAATTTGAATAAAGATAAAGAAAGAGGTATTAAAATGGAAAATCTGAAGCTGTTGTATACAGGAAAAACGAAGAACGTTTATGAGCTTCCCAACGGTAATTGTCTGTTGCTCTTTAAGGACGACTGCACCGGTAAGGACGGCGTTTTTGATCCCGGCGAGAACACCGTCGGTCTCACCATTGAAGGTGTTGGTGACGCAAACCTTCGTATGTCCATTTATTTCTTCGAAAAAATCAATGCTGCCGGCATTCGTACCCATTACGTTTCCGCAAACCTTGACGATACCACTATGGAGGTCCTTCCTGCAAAGGTGTTTGGTAAGGGCTTAGAGGTTATTTGCCGTTACAAAGCGGTCGGCTCTTTCTTCCGCCGCTATTCTGATTATTGTACCGAAGGTCAGGATCTTCCTGCTTATGTGGAGACCACCTTCAAAAATGATGCCAAGGGAGATCCCCTTGTTACCAAGGATGGCTTGGTTGACCTCGGCGTAATGACAGCAGAGCAGTATGACTCGCTTAAGGCTCAGACACAGGCTATTACCAAGATCGTCGCAGATGATCTGAAGGCCAAGGGTCTCGATCTTTACGATATCAAGTTTGAGTTCGGATATGATGCGCAGGGCAACGTAATGCTGATTGACGAAATCGCATCCGGAAATATGCGCGTTTACAAGGACGGCGAATATATTGATCCTATGACCCTGAACAAGCTGTTCTTTGCGTAATATCGCATCTAACCCTCTGAGTTTATACCTGTTCATAGGAGAGAAAAATAACCGCCACGGATTACAAAGTCCGTGGCGGTTATTTGTTTTAACTTGCAATCTCTTGTTCCGCGCGCACGCGCTATTTATACAATATCAATTTGATCATTAAGCCAAAAATGATCAAGATAAACTTGACAAATCAAGTAACAGCGAACATAATATAATTGTATCAAAATGATAAAAATGAGCAAATTGAATTCAGGAGAAAATTCGAATGAGGGTTTACGACTACAATAAGAAATGGCAACAACTTTTAACTCCCGAAATCGTGACAATGCTTTCACAAATACATGAATTCAAAGGTGAACAAAACCTGTTTATCGAAGCGCAGAGTGATAACCTCACTCAGCTTGTAGAGATTGCAAAAATACAGAGTGTAGAAGCATCCAACAAAATCGAAGGAATATTCACTTCCGATGAACGTCTAAAAAAACTTGTAACAGACAAAACAACGCCCAAATCACGAGATGAGCAGGAGATAGCAGGTTATCGAGATGTGCTTGCGACAATAAATTATAATTACGAATTCATACCTGTCCGTCCTTCAATTATCTTACAATTACATCGCGACTTGTATAAGTTCAGCGGCAAATCTATCGGCGGCGTATACAAAAATGCGGACAATGTTATTGCAGAAGAAGATAACGAGGGTGACCGTTTCGTGCGATTTCAGCCGATACCCGCGTGGGAAACACCGTATGCTATTGAAGCTCTATGCGATGCCTTTAATGAGGCAATAGCCGAAAACGAAGCAGACCCGCTGCTCATCATCCCGATGTTTATCCTCGACTTCCATTGCATCCACCCGTTTAACGACGGCAACGGAAAAATGAGCCGACTGCTCACGCTGCTTCTGCTCAACCGTGCCGGCTATATTGTAGGAAAATATATCAGCATTGAAAAAGCAATTGAAACTTCGGAAGATACCTACCGCGAAGCATTGCAAAGCAGCTCGCAAGGTTGGCATGAAGAAGAAAATGATTATGCACATTTTGTCAGATATATGTTAGGCGTAATTTTATCAGCATATCGTGATTTCTCTTCGCGCGTCAGAGTGCTTACAACAAGCGGAATATCAAAACCTGAGCGTATACGAGAAATCATTAAAGATACTCTTGGTAAAATAACAAAAACAGAAATTATGCAAAAATGCCCCGATATCAGTCAGGTAACCGTTCAAAGAACCTTAAACGATCTTGTTAAAAGCGGTGATATTATTAAAATTGGTGGCGGTCGCTACACGTCTTATATTTGGAATAGGGAGAAAGAATAATGATTACAGGTGAACTTAAAAATAAAATTGATAGCTTGTGGGATGTTTTTGCCGCAGGCGGACTTGTTAACCCTTTGGATGTTATCGAGCA
>JAZQID010000034.1:0-9622 GCA_045540915.1 Acutalibacteraceae bacterium | reverse complement strand
ACATGGCTACGATCCGACTTGCGGAAAATCGGCGGTGTTGATGCCTGAATCGACTATCTGTACGGTGGTCTGCTCGGTGGTGGCGACCGAGTTGCCGTTTACGCCGTAGACCTTGAGGGTCAGGACACCCGATTCGGTGATGCACTCCCACGGCACCTTGTATTCCTTGCCCGATCTGATGTTGGGCTGGTCGACCGTCTTGCCCGAACCTAAATATCTCGCTGTTACGGCGTAATCCTTCCAGAAATCGTCAAGGATGAATTTGATCTTGGGATTGCTGACGCTTCCCGACGGGATGGGCAAGCCGCTCTCCACGTGTGCGGCATTATCGCTGACACGGATAATGAGCATAAAATGACCTCCTTTTGTGATATCGCTCCCATAAATAGCGCGAAAAATAAGCACCGTTGCAACAACATAGGCAACGGTGCTTGAAATTTATAAAAATTTTTATTTTTTCAGGAATTGCTCGGTAATATATTTCGGACGGTGCTTGACCTCGCTGAAGACCTTGCCGATGTAGCAGCCGATGATCCCGAGGCAGAAAAGTTGAATTCCGCCGAGCAGCCAGATGGATGCGACGATGGCGGTCCAGCCTGCTACGGCGCTTTCAAAGAAGAACTTGCTGACCAGCGCGTAGATGAGTCCGAGCACGCTCAAAAGGGAGATGACGATGCCTGCGTTGGAGATGATGGTCAGCGGCTTGTTGCTGAAGGAGGTGATGCCGTCGACGGCAAAGCTGAGCATCTTCTTAAAGGGGTACTTGGACTTGCCTGCGAAGCGCTCACGGCGGTCGTAGTAGACGATGTCACTGCGGTAGCCGATGTCGGTTACGATTCCGCGCAGAAAGAGGTTGGTCTCGCCGTATTGGGAAAGGGAGTCGAGGGCGCGGCGGCTCATCAGTCGGTAATCGGCGTGGTTATAGACAACGTCGGCGCCCATCAGGTGCATAAAGCGGTAAAAGCCCTGCGCCGTCGAACGCTTGAAGCGGGTGTCGGTCTTTCTCTCCTTGCGCACGCCGTAGACGATGTCACAGCCGTCGCGGAATTTAGCCACAAATTCGTCAAGCACCTCGATGTCGTCCTGCAGGTCGGCATCCATCGAAATGACGCAGTCGGCGAATTCCTTGGCCGTCATAAGTCCTGCGAAAAGAGCGTTCTGATGTCCTCGGTTGCGGGCGAGCTTGACGCCGCAGACCCGCTCGTTTTCGGTGAAGGCACCTTCGATGAGCGACCAGGTGCTGTCCCTGCTTCCGTCGTCGACGAAAAGGATGCGGCTGTCAGGGTGGCAGGTGTCGGCCTCAATCATACGGGAGAGCTTGCCGTTTATCTGCCTGAGGGTCTCGGGCAGTACCTCTTCTTCGTTGTAGCAGGGGATAACGAGATAAAGAATGGGTGCGCTACTCATTGGTTTCATCTCCTTCGGTTACTTTGGTTTCTTCCTCGGGCTCGGCAGGGGCAACCGCCTCTTTCTCGGGCAGGTCGACCGGTGAGGTAAGGCAACCTGCATAGGCCGACTCGGCGATGTCGTAGATGGCCCATTGAGCCTGTGCCTGCTCGAGTTCGGGGTTGATGACCGCCATACATTCGGGGTGCTTCTTGCGCCATGCTTTGAAGAGCAAGAGATATGCGGCGAGGATCGCAAATCCGCTCAGGGTGATTATCCAGCCCGCCGTCATACCGGGGGTCTTGTAGTTGAAGCGGATGGTGTGGGTGCCCTCGGGCACGCGTACCGCCATAAAGCCGACGTTGGCCTTGACTATCTCTGCTTTCTTGCCGTCAACGGTGGCCGACCAGCCCTCGTCATAGGGCACCGAGTAGAAGACGAGGTTCTCTCTATCAAGTGTGACCTCGGCGGTAAATCCGCGGTTGTCGATGTCGATGGTGTTGCCCTCGGCGGTGGCGCGAAGCTGGTCACAGTCCTCAAGGAAGCCTTCCTTATCGAAGCTTTCGGTGCTGTAAAGGTCGCCGTCGATGACCACGTCGAGAATGTCGTTATACTTTTTGATATCCTTGTCCTCAAGCACGATAGCCTTGAGCATAAGGGCCGCCTTGTTGCCGCCGTAATACTCCTCGACGGTGCTTCGGCTGACACACAGGTCGTAGGTAAAGCCGTAGGGGATATAGTGGTCGTTGACGTAGATGTTGTGTCCGTTCTGGGTGTCGGAATAGCTCCAGCCGGGCATAGTGTCAGAATAGGAGCCCTCGGCAACGAAGTTGTTATCGTCGTCCGCCCAATCGAGCAGATAGCGTACGCTGAGCAGTCCGCGTATGGCGTAATGGGAGGTCTCGGGTCGGGTGGCAACGCTTCTTTCGATGCCGACGTAGTCGTAGAACTCAAAGACCGACACGGGCACGATGGAATGGAAGGCCTGAATGCTCGGGTATCCCATAAACATAGCGGTGTTGTCCATTCCGTCGTAGACGTCGATGCGCTCGCCGTCGTTGATGTCGAGGTCGACCTCGCCCCTTATCATATTGTCCACCAGGAAGTCGGTATCGTCCGAATGGGTCTTGCCCCAGCCGATGTGGACGGCTGAATAGATAAGGCTGACGGCGCACACGGCGCAGACAAAGGCACGCCAGAAGGCAGGCGACTGCTTGTTGATGGAGTGGATGCGCTCGCCGAGGCTGACCGATTCCTTGCGTTTGGAGAAGCCTGTGCGGTATAGCATAAGCAGGAGCATAATAAGCAGGGATGCAAGGGCAATTATGCACTCGGTCCAGAACCTTGCGGTGTAGAAGGTGCCGCCCTCAAGATTGGCATCCTTGTACAGACCGAAGTTGGTAAAGCCGCCCTCGATGGTGTGGAGGCTGGGCATAAGCCCGACTACGAGGGTGATGGCGGCGGTGATGCCGATGCTCCAACGGAACGCCGATGCCCAGTTTATCTCGGGGTCCTCAAGGGCCTGAACGGTGACAAGACAGAGGATGAGGATGGGCATATAGTACCAGCGCGCGTAGTAGGAGTAGTTGAACATATAAAAGGCGCTGTTAAGGAAGGGGACAAGCGCCATTATGAGACAGGTGGTGATGATGCGCTTTTGCCATGTGCACTTCTTGGCCTGCAGCCAGGCGATGACTCCCGTCATACCGACCAAGGGGAGCCAGGCACTCATAGAGGACCACTGATAGTCGTTGTTGGGGAAGAAGACGAGCCGCGCAGGGTTGTCGGGCGGGAAGAAGAAGGATTGCAGGATGTTGTAAAAGACCTGTGGCTCGCTGTAAATTATGGCGTTCCAGCCGACGAGGTATCCGTTGACCCTGCCCATATTTGAGATGGCGAGGTAGGAGGGCAGCAGCAGAGCGGCCGCCATAATTACGCCGAGGACGGCCTCGAAGGCTATCCAGCCGAAGCGGGCAATGGTCATCTTCCAGCTCTTAGAGATGACCTTTATAAACCAGTAGATGATGAGGAATACCGCCATACCGCAGAAGAAGAAATAGTTGGACACGGCGCAAATGCAGACCATAAAGGCAAAGCTGCCGCGGCGGTTTTCGGTGACCAGCCATTCGAACGAGAGCAGAAGCAGGGGGAAGAAGACGATGGCCTCGTGGAAGTGGTTGAAGAAGACGTTGTAGACCGAAAAGCCCGAAAAGGCGTAGAGCAGAGCGCCGATGAGGGCGTTATGGGTGTAACGGGTGAAACGGCGGATGTAGCAGTAGGCCGTCAGACTCGCGCAGGCGAACTTCAGTACGAGCAGGGGCCCCATAAGGTAGGGGACAACGCTTGTCGGGAAAATCAGGGTCAGCCAGAAAAACGGACTGCCGAGCATATAGAAGCTGTATGAGCCGACGAAGTTGGAGCCGAGGTCGGTGTTCCAGTTCCAGTACCAGTTGCCCGAGCGGATGGCCTCGTGGGCGAGTCGGTAAAAGGGAATCTGCTGAACGTTGAAGTCACCGTAGTAGAGAAAATATCCTCTGCCCAGGATGGTGTATATTCCAAACAGCAGGCCTGCGACCAAAAGGCCGAGGAAAAAGGCCTGCCCGTAGCGTTCTTTTTGCTTTACGGGAAGCAACAAGGCGGACACCTCCGATGTGAATATAAAAGTCATTGACTTATTATACCAAATAAAGTTATAATAATAAAGACATTTCTAACAAAATTTCAACCATTATATCGGAGAACAGAAAATGAAGAGCAATTTTTATGCCTTATTGGCACGAATGAAGCACATCGACCGCTGGGGTCTGATGCGTAATACGAGGCGGGAAAGCCTGAGCGAGCATTGTCTCGATACCGCCTTTATGGCGCAGGCGCTGGTCATAATCCATAACCGCCGCTTCGGTGGAGATCTTGACCCCGAGCACGCCGCCGTGCTGGCGATGTTCCACGACGCGTCGGAGATAATCACGGGTGATATGCCCACCCCCGTCAAGTATTTCAATCCCGAGATACGCTCGGCATATCAGGCGGCCGAGGAGTCGGCCTGTCAGCGATTGGTCGACTGTCTGCCCGAGGATATGCGCGAGGACATCGCCCCCTACATCTTCACCGACAGGGACGAGGAGTACCGCCCCTTCATAAAGGCTGCGGACAAGCTCAGCGCCCTTGCCAAGTGTGTTGAGGAGAGGGGTATGGGTAACCGCGAGTTCAAGGATGCCGAAAGGGCGACCGTCGCCCATATACGCGAAATGAAGTTGGGCGCCGCCGACGTCTTTTTGGACACCTTTATGGAGGCCTACGGACTGACCCTTGACGAGCTGACCGACAGGGCGTAGATTTGAATTTTAGTGAATCTTAAGATAGCAAGAGGAGAGTGCAGGATATGTCAAAAGGAAAGATTGTTGCCGTTGTAGGCATGTGCGGCTCGGGTAAATCGGTTGCCACCGAGGTCTTCACCGATGCAGGCTGGGAGAAGGTCTATTTTGGTGGCATCACGATGGAAGAGCTCGAAAACCGCGGCCTTGAAAAGAATGAGAAAAATGAAAAAACGGTGCGCGAGGAGCTTCGTGCGCAGTATGGACTTGCCGCCTACGCCGTCAAGCTTCTGCCCCGTATTCAGAAGCTGGCCGAGCAGGGTAACGTGGTGCTTGACGGACTTTATTCCTGGTCGGAGTACACCTATCTCAAGGAGCATCTTGGCGATGCGCTGAGGGTGCTTGCCATTGTCACCGACCGCGGACTGCGTTACAGCCGCCTTGCCGCCCGCACAATCCGCCCCCTGACCGAGCAGGAGGCGACTTCGCGTGATTATTCCGAGATAGAGAAGCTCGAAAAGGGCGGCCCCATCTCGATTGCCGACCGTTTTGTGACCAATAACGGCTCCTCCGAGGAACTCGTCGAAAAGATCACCGAGTATATGAAAGGCCTTTGATGCAAAAAATTAAATTTGTGTTAAAAGGTTGCGTAATAGTTTTTGTTATGGTATACTAATATAAGAATTTTGGCGGTCGATGCGGCAGGTTGTCGAACGAGCCGCATTTTTACCAACGCTAAAGAAGTGCAAGGTAGGGGATAACGATGAAGGTAGTACTGCTTGCGGGCGGCTTCGGCACCCGTATTTCCGAGGAAAGCCACCTCAAGCCTAAGCCGATGATCGAGATCGGCGGCCGCCCGATCCTGTGGCATATAATGAAGATATATTCTCACTACGGATTCAATGATTTTATCATCTGCGGAGGATATAAAGCCGATTATATCAAGGATTATTTCGCAAACTATTATCTGCGGACCTCCGACGTAACCTTTGATTTCACAAAGGAAAACCGTATGGAGCTTCACAGCACCTTTGCTGAGCCGTGGAAGGTCACCATTATCGACACGGGTCTGCACACTATGACGGGCGGACGCATCAAGCGTATTCAGAAGTACATCGGAGACGAGCCCTTCCTTCTGACCTACGGCGACGGCGTTTGCAACCTGAATATCAACGACCTTGTCGAGTTCCACAAGTCGCACGGCAAGATCGGTACGATGACCGCCGTCAGCATCGACCAGCGCTTCGGCGTGCTCGACATCACCGGTGACGACACCATCACCAGCTTCCGTGAGAAGAAGGAGAGAGACGGCAGCGTTATCAACGGCGGCTTTATGGTCTTTGAGCCTGAGATATTCGATTATATCGCGGGGGACAAGACCGTTTTTGAAAAGGAACCGCTCGAGAAGCTCGTTTCTATGGGCGAGCTGAAGGCCTTCCGTCACAACGACTTCTGGCAGTGCATGGACACCCAGAGGGATAAGATGTATCTTGAGGAGCTTTGGGACGAAGGTAAGGCTCCGTGGAAGATGTGGGATTAAATATGAATTTAGAGTTTTTTAAGGGAAAGCGCGTGTTCTTGACAGGCCATACCGGCTTCAAGGGCTCGTGGCTTTGCCGTATATTAGTGCAAGCGGGGGCCGAGCTGACCGGTTACTCCACCGAGGCGCCGACCGATCCCGACCTCTTTTCTATGGCAGGGGTGGAAGGCCGTATGGCCTCGGTCATCGCCGATATCCGCGACTTCGGCGCGCTCAAGGCGGCCTTTGACAAGGCTGAGCCCGAGATAGTCCTGCACCTTGCGGCACAGCCCATCGTGCGCGACAGCTATAAGGACCCCGTCTATACCTACGAGACCAACGTTATGGGTACCGTCAACATTTTGGAGTGCGTGCGTACCGCCGCCAAGCCTCCCCGTTCGGTGCTCAACGTCACCACCGATAAGGTGTATAAGAACAACGAATGGGCGTGGGGCTACAGGGAGAACGAGCCGCTTGACGGCTACGATCCCTATTCCAACTCCAAATCCTGCTCCGAGCTGGTTACCCACAGTTACAAGGTATCCTTCCTGGATGAGATGGGTGTCGCGGTCTCAACCGCCCGTGCGGGTAACGTTATCGGCGGCGGCGACTTTGCCAACGACCGCATCATTCCCGACTGCGTTCGCGCCGCCCAGAGAAAAGAGGATATCGTCGTTCGCAATCCTCATTCGACCCGTCCCTATCAGCACGTTCTCGAGCCGCTTTACGCCTACCTGATGATAGCGCAAAAGCAGTATGAGGACCCGTCCTTCGCCGACTACTACAACGTCGGCCCCGACGATTGCGATTGCGTGACGACGGGCGACCTTGTTGATATGTTCTGCCGCAGCTACGGCGAGGGTATGAAGTGGATAAACAAATCGGTCGGCGGTCCTCATGAGGCCAACTTCCTTAAGTTAGACTGCTCAAAGCTGAAGGCGACGTTTGGCTGGAAGCCTCGTTGGAACGTTGACACCGCCGTCGAACGCACGGTCGAATGGACCAAGGCCTATTTCGCAGGCGAGGATATCTGCACCGTAATGGACAAGCAGATTGCTGAGTTTTTTGAAAACAGGTGATAAAGATGTTTGATAATATGAATGAAAAGCAGGCAAGGGAGCAGATTCTGGCTCAGGTAGCCGAATACTGTGACAAATTCCATAAGAAAGCGCCCTTTGCCGAGGGTCAGCGTATTCCTTACGCGTCCCGTGTTTACGATAAGGATGAAATGGTCAATCTGGTCGATAGTTCCCTTGAGTTCTGGCTGACCTCGGGCCGTTATACCGATGAGTTTGAAAAGCGCTTCGGTGAATATCTCGGCGTAAAATATTGCGCGCTGGTCAACAGCGGCTCTTCCGCTAACCTGCTGGCATTTATGGCCCTGACCTCTCCCTTACTGGGTGAGCGCGCCGTAAAGCGCGGCGACGAGGTCATCACCGTTGCCTGCGGCTTCCCGACCACCGTTACCCCCTACATTCAGTACGGTGCTATCCCTGTTTTCGTTGACGTTACCATTCCGCAGTATAACATCGACGTTACTAAGCTGGAGGATGCCCTTTCGGACAAGACCAAGGCGGTTATGATCGCTCACACACTGGGCAACCCCTTTGACCTTGCCACCGTTAAGGCCTTCTGCGACAAGCATAATCTGTGGCTTGTCGAGGACAACTGCGATGCCCTCGGCTCGCAGTACACCATCGACGGCGAGACCAAGTTCACCGGTACCATCGGCGACCTCGGCACCTCGAGCTTCTATCCGCCTCACCATATGACGATGGGCGAGGGCGGTGCCGTTTATACCAACAACCCCCTGCTTGCCAAGATCGTCAAGTCGATTCGCGACTGGGGACGCGACTGCGTCTGTCCGTCGGGTTGCGACAACGTCTGCAAGCACCGCTTTGACCGTCAGTACGGCGAGCTTCCGCTCGGCTACGACCACAAGTACGTTTATTCCCATTTTGGATATAACCTCAAGGCCACCGATATGCAGGCGGCTGTCGGTTGCGCCCAGCTGACCAAATTCCCCGGCTTCGTTGAGCGCCGCCGCCACAATTTTGCCCGACTGCACAAGGCACTTGAGCCTGTCGCCGACAAGCTTATCCTGCCGATAGCCTGTCCCAATTCCGACCCGAGCTGGTTCGGCTTCCTCATCACCTGTAAAGAGGGTGTCGACTGCAACGAGGTCGTAGGCTACGTTGAGGACCACGGAGTGCAGACCCGCCGCCTCTTTGCAGGCAACCTGACCAAGCATCCCTGCTTCGACGAGATGCGTCAAAAAGGCGAGGGCTTCCGCATCGTCGGAACACTTGAGAATACCGACCGCATTATGAGGGACACCTTCTGGGTCGGTGTTTACCCCGGTATGACCGATGAGATGATCGACTATATGGCAAGGACGATAATTGCCGCCGTTAATAAGTAAATAAGAGCGAGGAGTGCAGATGTTCGGCGCTTGAAAAGTGTCGGGTCTGTGCTTTTTGCGGTTAAAGGAAGGATAGCACGCTATGTATGATTACGTTATCGTCGGTGCCGGACTCTACGGCGCAGTCTTTGCCCACGAGGCTAAAAAGGCGGGCAAAAGCTGCCTTGTCATCGATCGCCGCGACCACATTGGCGGAAACGTCTACACCGAGAGGGTAGAGGATATCAACGTCCATCGCTACGGCGCCCATATATTCCACACGAGCGACCAAGAGGTGTGGAATTATGTAAACCAATTTGCCACCTTCAACAACTATATCAATGCTCCCGTTGCCAACTACAAGGGGGAGCTTTACAACCTGCCCTTCAATATGAACACCTTTAACAAGATGTGGGGAGTCATCACTCCTCAGCAGGCCAAGGAGAAGATCGCTCAGCAGATCGTTGACGCGGGTATCGTTGAGCCGAAGAACCTTGAGGAGCAGGCCATTTCCCTTGTCGGCACCGACATTTATGAAAAATTGGTGCGCGACTATACTCAGAAGCAGTGGGGCCGCCCCTGCAACGAGCTGCCTGCCTTTATTATCAAGCGGCTGCCCGTGCGCTTCATCTATGACAACAACTATTTCAATGACCGCTATCAAGGCATCCCCGAAGGCGGATATACCGCTATGGTCGAGAAGCTCCTTGAAGGATGCGAGGTGCAGTTGAACACCGATTACCTCGCCGAAAAGGAGAAGTTCGACGCTATGGGTGAAAAGGTGGTCTTCACCGGCTGTATCGACGAGTATTTCGGCTACTGCTACGGCCCTCTCAAGTACCGCGCGGTGCGTTTTGAGACCGAGGTGCTTGACTGCGACAACTTTCAGGGCAATGCGGTGGTCAACTACACCGACGCCGACACCCCCTACACCCGCATAATCGAGCACAAGCATTTTGAGTTCGGCACTCAGCCCAAAACGGTCATCAGCCGTGAATATTC